>JAFGJB010000008.1 GCA_016929295.1 Candidatus Zhuqueibacterota bacterium
ACCTCTGGCGGTGATCGTCAAAAATCCGCCGGCGCCTACTAAACCGGTGGCCACATTGGGATCTTGAATCGCAATCGTAAACTTGGATTCCTTTGATCCACCCATGGACAATAACTTTACGGTTCGCTGCGTGCCCACTCGCACCATGACCATATCAACGCCTTGCGGATTGGAGTAGGACCAGTTTACATATAGACCATCTTGAACATCAACAAACGGGCTGCTGTTGAATGAATCTTCCAGCTGTGCAGATTTTTCAGGGTTCGTGTTGCCGGCAATAGTAATTTTCAAACTATGGCCGGAACCGTTACGCAAGGCGGATCGATAACTAAGACGATAAAGACTGTTCGCATATTTCAAAATTTCCGTTTGCACCTTTGTCGCGGCCGTCAGTATGCCGGCTTCATCTGCTGCGCCGAAATAGGCGACGCCGATATCATCAAGCTTGGATGCGTCAACATTGCCGAGACCGACAGTGTAAATCTTTACCTGCGATGTCAACGGGCCGATGGCATCCTGCTGGATCGTGCCAGCCTCATCATTGCTGTCGGTAAAGATGACATAGGTGTGTTGCGTCACCGCCGCGAGCTGGTAATCATCGCGGTCGCGTTTGGCTTCCATGATGCCGGTATACAAGTTGCTCGTTTCACCGCTGGCTGTGATGCTGTTGATCGCCGTGGTGAGCGCGCTTACATCGCTGCTGTAATCCAGAACCATTTGCAGTTTGTCGGAGATTGAATAGATGGCGATCTCCTGCTGAAGATCGATGCCTTCGACAACTTTCACCGCACCTTTTTTCAAGAGATCGAGATTGGTGCCGGCGTTGTTGTCTATGAGTATTTTTGTTCGGACGTTATAATTCATGGATGTCTTTTTCAGCACGTATGCTGATACCATTCCGTTATCGAGTCGCTGACCCTGTTCTTCGATTTGAAAACGATCCACAGTCAGGAAATCAACTCCTTTACCTGCGAGATCTGTCACCTGCATCAGCACTGTCACGAAATTGGGTAGTTCCGTCGTCACCAAATGTTTTGTCAAGACAAACGATGTCGGCGTGGCGTTGCCATTTCCATTGCCATCGGTGTCCGAGGGCCCACTGGGCGTATCACTGTCCTTGCTGCAGGTTATGACCATTGATGCTATGATAAAAAGCATCAAAAAGAATCTCGTGCGCATAGCCTTCTCCCATTAATTAATACATGATTTCAGAATGTCCCGCGGTTAAACTGGATTTCCGAAATAGAACCGCTGCCATGTTCCGCCCGTTTTTCGGGATCATTTCGTGCAGAAATATCGAGTTCTCTTGCGGATATGGCCAGAACGAATTTCATGATTAGATTATCATTTTTCGGCCTAAAAGTCAAGTGAAATTTAGAACGTAAAATGCACGCTCCCGGCGAAGCGACCATCTGAATCCGCATGGCTGATGCGCACTGTTGAACTCGTCAACAGAACAGATGCTCCACTAAAATTCTGATCCCGATGAAACATAAAACCAGTCCGCCGATAAGCCCTACTTTTTTACCAGGACTGGCGCCGATACGGTCGCCCAACAAAATGCCCGCAAATGATAAGCCGGCGGTGACGATGCCGATGAATATGGCCGCCTGCCAAATGGCAGCGCCAATGAGCGCCAGACTCACGCCGACGGCCAGAGCGTCGATGCTGGTGGCAATGGACAGCATGACCAGATTCCAGCCGCGCGATGGATCGAGGCGATAGTCTCGATCCTCTTTGGCCTGGCTCTCTTTGATCATTTTTCCGCCCACCCAGGCGAGCAGGGCAAATGCGATCCAGTGATCAAACGCGCTGATGTAGCTTTGGATGCTGCTGCCGGCGAACCAGCCGAGGATCGGCATGAGCGCCTGGAAAAGGCCAAAGTGAAATGATATGCGAAAGCGAGCGCGTCCGTTTGACAGATATTCTGTCGTCGCGACACTGATTGATACCGCAAAGGCATCCATCGCCAGGCCGATGGCAATGAGAATGGTCTCTGCTATTGTCATGCTTTTTCCCGCACCAGGCAAAAAAGCCTGTTCCTCGTCCAATTTGGTGAAGAATTTTCTTGCGCCACATCTGTTTTTATCGTATAATCGCCGCTCATTTTTTCATCATGTGCAAGGATGATCGTATGCGACAGACATTCATTACTATTTTTATGCTCTCCTGCAGCAATGTTTTCATGACTTTTGCCTGGTATGGGCATTTGAAAAATATGGCGCACAAGCCATGGATTTATGCAGCGCTGGTGAGCTGGGGCATTGCGTTATTCGAATATCTCATTCAAGTTCCGGGCAACCGCATTGGACATCAGGTGATGAACGTGGGCCAACTCAAGATTTTACAGGAAGTCATCACCCTGTCGGTTTTTGTGCCGTTTTCGCTTTTCTATTTGCGAGAAAAAATGAACGCGGATTATGTCTGGGCTGGCTTGTGTCTGCTCGGCGCAGTGTTTTTCCTGATGCGAAAAAAACTGTTCGGCGCTTAAGTCTGTTTTTCATTTGGCCGGCTGTTTGGTGTGAGCCGCACAGCCAGGTGAATGAGTCGATGCTCTGTCCTCGAAATTACCTCGTCCAGGACCACTGCACATCCGCCAGCGGCAATAAATGCCACTGGGTGCCGAATGGATATTCACCATAAGATAAAACGTAGCCGATGCATACTTGAAAACCGCTGCTTTTGTTCCAAAACAGCATGCCTTTCTGCTCAAACGCCATGTTTGTGTTCGCTGGCGCCTTTGGATAATAATACCCGTCTCCATTAAGCAGATACATCCATCGGCCGGCCAGTTTACCTTTTATATCGCCGCCAAGCTTGAATCCATAATCATGATAATAGACGCCGGATCGAATATAGATTATTGGCAAATCTATCGTTGTGCGCGGATCCAGCGGAGCGGACTTGACAGCGAAATTGAATGCCAGTGAGGCGGTGAACAAATGGTTATTCCACAGCGGTCTTGACAGCAAAAGCTCGTTTTGGAACGAGAGAATCGCTGGAACAGGAAATTCCGGTGAAATAATACCGCCAATGCCCTGCCGCCCCAGTATCCGCAGTATGGGCGATGGGTGGGATAATCCGTGCTGCGACGCGACCGCGAATCCGCCAACAGGCTGATGCCCCCACTTGATGAGAAAATTCGGCACGATAAAAAACAGGACGGGATGCGTTGAAAATTCAAGTGATTCTGAATAGCCGTAGCGCAACGCCTGGAACAGGCCAATTTCCACACGATTCTCAGGCAAAAGGTGCGCTGTCCCAGCGGACCAGTTTTGCCACTTGACACCCAGGTCCTGTGCAGATAGCGTGGACACACCGGAGAAGAAAAGCAGGCAGATACAGATTGCTCTTTTTATCATTTCGGCACCTCCCATATCGCACTGACAGGCGCGTGGTCGGACCAGGGGGCAGCAACATGATATGTGGAATCCGAACCAGACACCCAGGCTTTGTTGGTGAACAGGTAATCCAGTTTGCGGTCGTATGGACCATCCCAGAGCGGCGTGTGGGTGAAATAATGAGATTCGTTCGCCCCATAGGCACTGAGCGTTATGGCGGGAGAATAGGTGTCATACAGTGGTTGCATCCACGTTATTTCCGGTGTGAAATAACTTCCCTCTTTATGTTGTGGATCATCATTTGGTCCGTGGAAGGATTCGTCATCTGCCTTGTCCGACAGACAATAATCGGTTTTTTTCGCATTGACAGGCAGCGAATTTAAATCACCACCGGCCACAAATGGAATGCCCGTGGCCTCTAACTTGTCCAGCTCGTCCTTGAATATATCGAGTTGTTTTTTCTTGGTGTCGTCCGTTGCAAACGCTGCCGTATGCACATTGAGCGCGTAAAATTCTTGCGGGCCGGGAAGTGCTATTCGCGTTTTCAATATGCTTCGACGTAAATAAAAGTACTGGGTCAGCCCGTCCTGATCACCTCGGAGCGGCAGTTTGATGCGTTCCGCATTTGTTATCGGCCATCGGGACAGCACAGCTATTCCCATATCCATGCGTCCAAGTCCGTCACTTGGTATCACCTGGGCTTTCCACACCGAAGCGTAGGCGCCATAATTAAAGTGGGTGTGATCCAGGAGCCACTGCACCTGGTCGATATAAGCGGACCGTTTTGACTGGATGTCGATCTCCTGAAGGAGCAGAATGTCCGGCTCCACCGCTTTGAGTAGTGCGGCAATGCCTCCCAGGTGATAGTACACCTCATCCGCATGCAAGATGACGCGGGTGCCATTCGAGTCTCCGAACCATTTTGTGCGACCGGCGCCAAAGCGAATATTCCAGGTCATCACACATATGGTGTCAACGGACGCCGGAGGTGGTTGAAGCCACTTGGCTGTGTACATCTGTCCATCTTCTATATCATCAAATTGCGTGACGATTGGGTCACAAGACAGCACGGCCAGCATCAACAACAGGGCGAATAGCCTGCATAATGTGATTTTAGAGACCAATATCATTCGCATTCTCCACTATTTCGTAATTGTTATATTCATTGTACAAAATATTCACTATCATAGCAAGAAATTTCCGCATTGGCCAAGCAGATAAGCGAAGCGCTTTTTGGCAAAAGCAGAGAAAATAAATGACTGTTCGACCGAAAGAGACAAGCAAGTTTTATCGCGGGATATTTTTATTCCACCCTATTAAAAACAAACGGCACATTCACCGTCACATCGCCTGCAGAAATCGCGGTGAAGCGAAGCTGCCGAATGATGGTGAGCAGATCGCGTATAAAATCGATGTTTTGAATGGTGGACTCGATGACCTGCACATTGGCGACGCGGCCATCAGCCGCAATGGTGACGTCCAGGCTCACTTTGCCGCGCAGCGTCGGATCCTGACGCAGATGTTTATTGTAGGTGTACATGACGCGACCGTGTTGGGATTTGATCACATCCATGACCGATTCGGCGGAGCGCTGTCCGCGGGCAGCCTCGGAGCCGCGCATGGCTGTTGGCGTCTCGATGTTCACATCGCCCTTTTTTTCGAGCTGAATTTTTTCCACGCCGGCATCATCGGCAATTAAATCTTCGATGCCGCCGGACATGCCAAATTCCAGCAAATCATCCAATCCTTCGCCGGATCCAGCGTTCGCGCCGTTGCGCGAATGGCCGATGCGTCCACTTTTGAGCGCGGTCTGCGTTGCGAGGAGATCATCCAGCTCTTTCACCAGTCCCTGATCGAGCAAGAAATCCACAGTGGCGCTCGCATTATCCGATGGGCCCGATCCGCCGATGAGCGCCAACAAGCCGGCTGAGGATACGGATTTTTCTTTGCCTCTGGATTGTCCTCCGGCGTCGGAGCGTTGTGATTCAGCCTCCGTTTCCGATTCGCTTGCGGTCTGGGCGCCATCGTCAACAACTGCTTGAGCGGGCGACGTCACAGAATCCTGACGCAGCATGAATCGCGCAAAACGTTGCGGCACGTTCTCGATGGCCGGTGGCTCTTGCGGTGGCAAATCAATATTTTTCAGACGAAAGCCCCACATGACCTCCAGCGCGACAAAAGCTGCCAGTAAAAATTTGAAAACCAGATCTTTCGTGAAAGCTTTTCGCGTCGCCTTCAGCCAGGTATAGGCGGGCAGTCCCTTATCGCCAGGAGGCGCGCCGTCAAATAAAAATCCAACGCGCGTATCGCCGATGTCCACGACGCCCTTGCGGCCATGTGAAAATTTGCATATATAAAAATTGCCCTTCCGCGGCAGCATATTCTGGACGATGAGGTCCTGAAATGCCAGCGTCGATTGCTGATAGCGAATCGCCCCTTTCATCTTGGGGTGTATATAAAGCAGGCACGATGATCCTCTGTTTTCGATCAATATATGCGATTTGGGATAATCGCTGTCAAATACGGTGACGTCGTTCTTGGAACTCAGACCAAGGGTGAGTTTTTCACCCGCCGCAAGAGTGCGTTCGAGAACGCCACGCGAGTCCTTGATTTTAATGCTGAGTCTATGTCTGTTTTTTGAGGGCAATAGATTCTCTGTCGAGGCCTATTTAGTCAATTTATTTTACCTGGCAGCGGCCGATTCATTCCTTTTCCAAAACCGCCAAATTCATATTGTTATAGCCCACTTGTCCGCATGTGAGCATGATGCGTTTTAGCAGGTCAAAAGTGATTTCCCTGTCGCCCTGAATGGCAATATTGCCGCGAAAGCCCTGCATCCGGCTGGATAGTTCGCCAATGCCTTGTGAAAGAGAACGCAGCCGTTGCAGTTCAGCCAGTAGCGGCTGGATGAGCATCCTGTCGTCTGCAAGAATGTTGTCAATGCGTTCAATCGGACGACCATCCACGAGAATCCATTCCCGCGTCACGGCCACGACGGACATGACATCCGGTTTCTTTTCGGATGTTGATTCCGGCAAGCGAAGATCTTGCGCCACAGCCATGATTTGGCCCTCAGCACTGTAGCTCTTTAATAGAAAAACCAGCAGAATGGTGAACATGTCAATCATGGATGTGAGGCGCAGTTCAAAGGCGCCACGTTTGGCCCGCCTGCTGCCGGTGGCCAGTTTGAATGTTGTCGATTGTTCTTCAATTTTCATGGTCTAACCTGATATTGAAATATTGGGAAAGCCGGCCTCGCGACACTCATCCATGATGACGATGATGGTCTCATAGCGGATCGTGTTCTCCGGCGAGATGATGATGTCTTCTGAATCGGGAAATTTGCTCTTGACGCGCTGCAATTGCGCTGTCAACTCTGACCAATTATAATCGTCCGTGAGCCTGGCGATTTTATCAAATTTCAGGCCGGGACTGTTGAGCTGCAATTCCGTTTCCCTGATCAACAGAATATTGAGGACCGTGCTCTCGGCCTTTTGTACGGTCGTTGGTTGACCGGCGCGATCGAGGCTGGGCAACGTCAACTCCAATATCGCGATGCGCACAAACGAAGCTGTCAATAGCAGGAAGGGAATCAGGATGAGAAAGACATTCATCACCGCGGTCAAGTTGACTTCCGCATCGCGGGCGTGGCCGCGCAGCTGTCGATTTATCGTTTGCTTTAGATTCATTCATGACCTCGTCATGAAGCGGTATAGACGCGCCACATTTTCATTGATTTCATCGATGAGTTCATTTGTCGCTTCGACGAGGTAGGTATAACCAATCAGGCACGGAATGGCTGTTATGATGCCAAAGGCCGTGGTATTCATGGCGACGGAGATTCCCGCAGTAAGAAGCGTTGCCTTGTCCGCTGCGTCAGCATGCGCGACAGCGGCAAAGGCGCTGATGAGACCGAGGATGGTGCCCAGCAAGCCCAGCAACGTCGCCACATTGGCGATCATTGATAAATAGTGAGTTCGTTTTTCCAGTTTCGGGATTTCCACCATGGCGGCAATTTCCATGGCGTGTTGAACGTTTTTCTCGCCCTGATTCATCTCCAGCAATCCCGCTTTGGTGATGTTGGGAAGCGCCGCGTTGGTGCGATTGCAATATTCAACCGCCTGATTCACCTGATTGGCTTTTAATAGCTGAGCGATCTGATTGACAAAAGTATCGCTATCGATTCGATTTTTGAAACGAATGGCAATGATGCGCTCCAGGATCACCACAATGCCGACGATGAGCGCAAACAGGATGATGAACATCACTGGTCCGCCCTGAATGAAAAATCGAATTACACTGTCCAAATTCAACCTCCGTTTTGATCACTGCACTTTTCGAAGTAAAATCTCTGAGCCTAAATTGACTGCCAAATGAAATGAGAAAATTTATTGCGATTGGTTTTGTCCACCTGACTATTCACATCATCAACCACATGCCATTCATAATTCCTGGCGCAACATAGCTGCAAGTCAAACGTGAAACGTGAAAAGTGAGATGTTTTATCTCCTGGAACGAGCCTATTTGTAACGTCTCACGTTTGACGTTTCACGTTTCACTCTTTTGACTGTTCAAAAGATTGCCAAAATATCAAAACTTTTCAGAATAATTAATCTTTCCTCTCTCACCACTCAATGACATCTTTACGCTTTTTCGTATAGTCCGGCTTGAATTTTGTCTCGACCGTGAATCGTTTTTCGACGGGTCGGAAAATTTCCTTCATGAATGAGCGCTCGATCTGTATGTCATCAATGTCCGGTGTCTGACCGGGTAAAATGAAAACAGCCTGGGGCCTTTCCAGCCGGCCCTCGACCTGTATTTTGTCGATGAACAATTTGACATTGTTTTGATCTACCTGCAGCACCGACGATGTGCTGTCCGCTTGAGTCGCTGGCGTCTGCGCCATTGCCGTGACGTTCAGCGCTGCGAACGTGACAGCAACGACCAATATGGCGTTAAATGCGTACGTCTTCATCACGAACCTTCTATTGAACTCATGTCGGTCTGACCGCCGAATTGCAGCTCCTGCTTCAGCAATTGAATGCGGGCTCGGCTCTCGGTCACCCAGCTGTTGTCGATGCCGTTTGCTTCCGCCTGTTCGACATTCTTGATATAGGTGTCGAGTGCTTTCTCTTTGTATGGACGGGCTTTTTCGACCAGTTTGTCCTTGTAGAGTTGAATTTGTTCATCATCCAGATTCTCGGGTACAGGCGCCTGCAAGAAGGCGCGGACAAATTCTTCAAAACACATGCCAATGCGGTGCGAGGATGCCGTTGACCAGTCGGCGATTTGATATTTGATCGATTCGGTGTAGGCCTTGACGACCTCGGTGAAGGAGGCGATTTTGCGCTGCAGGTTCACATCAAAGGGCGGCGTCAAATTGAGCTGCGTATACTCGGCGAACAGGATCTCGCCGATCATAAACTGCGCTTGCGCGACAAAGTAATTGTCAACAGATTCACCGGCGATGAGGAAGCGATGGTAGGTCCGCACCGTCTCTTCATACCAGGATTTTGCCTCGGAAATTTGATTGGCTTTGTAAGCCATGTCGCCAACTTTGAAGGTGAATTCGACAACTTGAACCGATCTGTCGGGATAGGTTTCAAGATAGCGTCGACAGGTGTTTTTCGCTGCCAGCCAGTCGGCGGCATTTTCATAACACAATGAGGCATTTTTCAGCGATTGTTCTCGCAGTTTCGACTCGGGATAGGACTCGAATAATTTCAAATAATCGGCGGCAGCCAGAGACCAATCGCCAAGTGCTTCGCGGACAGAGCCGGCTTGATAGAGCGCTGCATCGCTCAGCTCTGAATTCGGATACGTCAAGGCAACCTGCTCGTAGGTGCGTGCGGCAGCCATGAGATCAGCCGATTTTTGCAACTGGGTTGCCGCTTCAAACAGCGCCCGCTGCTGAAAAGATTCGTCTTTTGATGACTGTGCCACGGATAGCAGCACAGCTGCCGCCTCGGCTGACTTGCCGGCTGCGCTCAGTTGCTCGGCGATCTTGAATTGCGAGGACGATGCCATTCTCAGGGCGCGCTCGATCTGCTCGGTCGAATCCGGAAACGCCCGCGGAATGGTGCTGAACCAGTCCAGTGATTGTTGGTAATGACCGCCATCAAAATAGGACTGGCCAGCACTCATCGCCGCCGCGATTTTATACGGGCTTGGCGGTTGGAGCTCGATGACCTTTTTATACACTGCCACGGCATCCATATAGGCGCGATTATCATTGAGGATTTCGCCATATTTCATATAGACCTGATCGAGCCAACTGCTGTGCGGAAAGTGCAGGCAGAAATCGTTGCAGGAGGTCAAAATGAAAGCATCTGCTGGATCCGTGATCTGCACAATGACGGTATCGCCGCTGGCGATAAAATTGGCAATTTTAACCGCCTGCTCTCCCGTTATTTCGTGCGGCTGTTTCATTTTCACATAGCTGAATATTCGGTTGAAAGCCGCTTTTTCGCGATAGGATGAGTTCGGATAGTTGATCACGACATCGTGATAGGCTGCGGCCGCATCAGCGAAGCTGTCCGATTGAAAAAAACATTCAGCTAAAAGGTAGCTGATTTCACTGCTGTTATCTCTGTTCGGGAATTTGCCAATGTATTCCTGATATTTGCGGATGGCGGTTGCATACAGATGTGCTGAATCGGGCAACTGCGCTTGCGCCTGGAAATATTTTCCAAGATAGACGAGGTTGTCTCTGGCGATGGCCAGGCCTGCTTCATTCAAATCGCCAGTGGGATAGTGTTGAATCCATGCGCTGCCGGGGCCAAAATAATCGACGATCTCTTCGCGTATTTGATTGGCCGCCACTCTATCGTCAACAGCCTCATAGTCCCGAACAATATGAGCGTAACAGGTCGGAGCGTTTGGGCTGTACGGATAAAAATCCAAAAGAACGCGATAGCTGGCGATCGCCTCCGAATAGCTGTCGCGGTTTTCATAGAGCTCGGCCATCTTGCCGAGAATGGCCGGCGTGTATTCTTTTGTTTTCATCGCCGCCAAAAAATCTTTTGCCAACGCCGGTCCACCGTGCTCGGTGAATGAACTGGCGATATAGTGAATGGACTCGGTGCGCAAGTCCAGGTTCGACAGGCTTTTCCTGGTCTGCAAACCGTCAATCAAATTGATATCCTCAATGAGCGCCAAAAATGTGCTGATGGACTTGGAATAGTCGGCGAGATTATAATAGCTCCAGCCCAGTTTGTAGAGTGCCATGCTGTAATAAGGATTATCCCAATGTGCGAGCAAGAGTCTATAGTGGTTCACAGCCTCGTCGAATTGGCGGTGATCAAAAAAGTACTCGCCGATGCGAAAGTGCGCTTCGAGCGCAACGGCAGAATCGGGATATTCCTCCGCCAATAGGGCAAAATTGGCTTTCGCATTTTCCTGATCTCCCTCATCCAAATAGGCGCTCGCTAGTTTATAAATGACTTTATCGCGATAATCGACATCCGGATATTTTTCGATGAGCGATGAACAATAAAAGATCGTTTTATCCATCGACAGAGTGGGCATTTCTGGTTCTTGAGTCAGCTCACCTTTGTGCAAAGATGCCAGCTGTTCTTCATATCTCGCCATTTCTTTTTCAAAGACAAGTTGTGACCGTTCGTGGTGCAACTCTGCCAGCTGGAACATGAGCGTGGGAGCGAACTCGCTATCAGGATATTTATTGAGGAGGATTTCATGTTCGGACAAGAGCTTGTCGAGGATGGTAATATCACCGGACGCCTCTTCAATCATGGCTGCGACGACGGAGCTTTCCTGAGCAGGTGAGACCTGTATTGATGTCAGAGTGACAGCAATCCAAAAGAATGAAAAAATTTTGTGAGAGTGATTTCTCATTTTGATTCTTCTTTCTGATGTCGCTCCTGCTGCCGTTTCAGGAATGTCGCCCGCGATTTGCCATACTCGGCATAGGCGCGCCAGTTGCGTCGTTCCTCACGCAACGCAGTGATGACGGCAAGTTTATCCAGTTGCGTCAGGTGTTCCGCCAGATCCTGACGTTCCTTTTGTATGTCGCGCAACAAAACAGTCTGATCTTGCGACAAATTTCGTCTTTTTGGCAAAGACTTGTTGAGTTCGTCCACCAGATTACCTTCCAGAACAAGCAGGTCCGCCTGCCGCTTTTCGATGCGTCTGCGTTCCAGTTGAATGTTTTCGTTGATCGTTTCAATCGATGTGATCACATTTTCCTGATCGGGGAAAATGGCGATCAGATGATCATATATTTTGATGGCCTCGTCGTATCGATTTAATTTGAGATAGCATCTGCCCAGGAGAAAGAGTCCTTCTTGTGTGATGTCGCTTATTTCATAGTGCGTATAGAGTTCAGTTAATGGCGGAATTGCTTGTTGCCAGTTATTTTGCTGCGATGCTGCCCAGCCCGTAGCAAGGAGCGCCTGGGGGTGCTGATCGCTGCTGGGCGTCACCATGCGAAACTGCTCGATGGCGCGATCAAAATAGGTCAGCTCGTAATATAAATAGCCGAGAGTCTGGTGTCCCTGATCGATGACATGTCGTCGCTCATCATTCATCACCGGCAGTTCAAACAGGCGCTGAAAGACATCTATCGCCTCATTAATTTTCTGCATACGTAGCATACATACTGCCAAAGAATAAAGAATATAGTCATAATAGGGGCTATTGGGAGTGGCTTTTGACAGGACATTGACGGCGCCGGGATAATCTGCCAATTTATAAAAAGCCATGCCGGCATAATAGTTGGCAAGATCGAGAATATCGCTCGAGGGATTGCCGCGCGCGAGCGAGTTGTAATATTCGAGACTGGCAGCATAGTTGTTGCGGTCATATTCGACGCGCTGCAGTCCCAGAAGGGCATCCGGAACATAGATGCTGGAGATGTGTTTTTTAATCAGGCGTTCGTACAGCTTGAATGCCCCTTCCAGCATATTCAATTCATAGAGACAGTTGCCGAGAGTGTAAATCGCTTGCGCCATACGGGAAAATTCCGCATAATCGTCGATGACTTTGATCAGTTCCTGTGAGCTCTGCCAATAGTCCCCGAGGCGATAATAATTTAAAGCGCTGTCGAATATTTTCGTCGCCTCTCTCTCAAAATCGGCGTCCTTTACTATTTTGAATGGATTCACCTGGGCCGCGGCTGTGATTGCGGTCAACAGCAAAAAGGACGCGGAGAGTGAACGAATGCGATTGTGTCTTTTCCTTAACATTTTTGTAATGAAACTGATCCCATTGGATTAAAACGGAACATCTTTTTTCTTTTCATCCCGCAAACGTTTTTCGTATTCCTGCAATTCATCAATAACTTTTTGCCGCTGTTGGCGAATTTCCTCGCTCTCTTGTTCTTTTATCTGCTCCTGCGTTTGTGCCTGCTTTGTCGCTTTGTCCCAGTTTTTGCAAAGCGTCCAACGATAGGTCATGCCAATGATAATTTTCCAGTCCGCATAATCCTCTAAAAAACGCGGTTTTTGATTCCTTTCGCGCTGGGACGGCTTGTAGCCACCCAGCTCGATATCGCCACCGACATCAAAAATGATGCCGCCGATGAGAAATTTATAGCCTGCGGACCAGCGCAATGAATTTTGGCTCAGGTTGATGGCCGGATTATTGAAAAATATTTCGCCGGTTAATTCCGTGAAAATTTGCACAGATCGAATTGCCAATTTCATGCCAATACCGCCGATCAACTGGTCGGTTTCGCCGGCAACTATTTTTTTGCCGATGTCATGGCTTCTATATCCCGCATTGAGCGTGATTTTGACCGGGAGTGGCGATGCTGCCCGGCGAAAATCGAGCGTCAACAGGCCCAGGAGTGCATAACCAACAGCGCCCTCACTATAGGGTTCATAGGCAAGCGGATGCATGCGCGCCGTGGGGAAATCTGCAAAAGTGACGATGCCAAACTGCGGCGAACCCGGAATCGTTATTTTAAGACCAATTTTAGTGTCTCCCGGGGGTCCTATGACATGCACCTGATCCGACTGGTAAGGTACGAGATGGGCAAATGCTTCAAATCGTCTGCTTATTCCAAGCGTCAGACCGAGATTTATCGTATAGTCTTTTGCCAGTATGGCGGTATTGGGAATTTTTGTGACGAAAAATGTGCCAAAGGGATTGAGATAAAAATCTCCCGCCGTTATTGTCTCCGCTTCGTAGAGACGAAGCATGCCTTTTCCACCCGTCATGGTGACCTGGCTCAAAAGGCGTACGCTCAAAAGAATGTATAGTGCGAATATGTAAGGCTGTGATTTCAATGGCGCTCTCTGTTCAAGATACTGAACATCTAATGTACAGGTTGGATGGCTAAGAATCAACTTGTTTTTAAAGGGCTATTGCGGCCGAAAGCAGATGGCCCATGGCGCACTAGGGATCAATCAGCGCTGTCTTGCGGGAGCTTGAGTGCCGGGCGGCCGGCGCGATATCGCAGCCAGTTGATCGATTGATGCACCGGCTCGCGCGTGACAAACCATCGTTCAAAACGGAATTTCCCGGGAAAATCGATCAGCATCAGGCCGATGAACATGGTCAACAGGCCTTGCCCCGGCAGAACGAGCATTATGACGCCGGCAAAAAGCAGGATGGAACCAAGGATATTTTTGCCCAGGAGCAAAAAAACTCTGAGCGCCGGATGCAGCGTGAGCCAGGGCTTGCGACGACGACCCTGATGAGCGAAATAATTGGCCGGCAAACGGATGATCAGGATGGGCATCAGAATCAGCGTGCCGGTGAACGTGAGGACAGATGTCACGCCCAAGATCAAGAGTAAAATGTTATTGTTGCGAACCCAGTTCAGCAGCGCGTTCAGTAAGCAAGATGGATCACTCATCTTCACCACCGTTGGCTTTGCTTGCCGGCGAGCCGTTCGATCGATTTAAGCAACGCCTGCGTACCCTCCTTACCCTCACCATGCGCCTGATTGCTGACGAACAGTTGATGCACGAGGCTCAGCGCCGGCGTGGCGACGAGCAGATCGCGGGCCGCCTCCAGAGCTAATTTCAGGTCTTTTTGTTGCAGATCGATCATAAAGCCGGGCGCAAAATCACGATTTACCATTTTAGCGCCGAGGTTGGCGAGTTGCCAGGATCCGGCAGCGCCGTCCTTTGTTGCTTCGATCATGATGCGCGGATTGACGCCGGATGCTCTGGCGAACGTCACGGCCTCGCATACGGCCATATTTGTCACCGAGACAAGAATCTGATTGCATAGCTTGACCGTCTGACCCATGCCGTTCGTCCCCACATGGGTGATGGCTTTCCCCATGGCCTGCAAGATCGGCAGGCATCTTTCGAATACTGTATTATCGCCGCCGACCATAATGGCCAGGGTGGCGTTGATCGCGCCGGTGTCGCCGCCGCTGACCGGTGCATCGAGCATATCGACGCCGTTTTCAGCGAGGGCCAAAGCGATGTCGCGTGTGACAGCAGGTGAGATGGTGCTCATATCAATGACAACGCTGCCCGATTGCGCGCCCCGGATGACGCCCCGCTCACCCAGAATCACCTCCTGTACATCCGGCGAGTCGGACACCATGATGATGATGACGTCCGACCGGCTCGCCACCTGCTCCGGTGAGGATGCTGCGTCAGCTCCTGCCGCTGTCACCTCCGCGATCTTGGCGGCCGTGCGGTTCCATGCTGTCACTGCAAAGCCGGCTTTTAACAAGTTGAGACACATGGGCCTGCCCATGATGCCGAGCCCGATGAATCCAATCCTATCCATCATATCTCCATTATATACAACTGTTATTTCTTTTCTTGTTCTTTGTATGCTCTATTCCGTATCCCTGTCTAGAACAAATCGATGAGCGCAAAATAGGTCGTCAGTAGCGAGAATAACACCACCGCTGCCAATCCACAGTTCAGTTTTGCAGTCGCTTTGTGATTCTTCAAGAGTTCTTTGTCATTGATCAATATGAAGATCGGGATGGCCACGGCCGGCAGAATGCACGCCTGAAAGGCTTGCGAAAAAATCATCATCGCCGGCGGTTGGCGCTGCAGAATCTCCAGGCCAAAGCAGAACAAAAGGCCGATGAATCCGAGAATGCGGTAAAGCGGCGACCGTATATCTCGCGGTCGTCCCGTGTAATCGGATACCAGCCACGGTGCGATGAGGATGATCGGAAAAATCGTCGACAGTCCGGCAGCAGCAATGCCGAAAATGAGAATGAAGGCGGCGATTTTTCCGCCGATGGGTTGAAAGAGATGGATCATTTCAACGGTGTTTTCGAGTTCCATTCCCATGACGTGCAATGTCCCCGCACTCACTGCCATGATAATGCCGCTGAGGAAGAGCATGGACGTCGCCGAGACAAAAGCGTCCTTTTTTTCGGTATCGAGATCCGCGGCGGTCCATCCTTTTTCAGCGACGACGATGCTGCGGATGATGAAGACAGCGGCCGAACAGGTTGTCCCCGCCATGGCCGCAACGAGTGCGAAAGCGCCCGGTTCGTCCGGCACGCGCGGCACAAGTCCGGTCAGTAAAGCGGTGAAACTCGGTCTGACCATAAAAAAGACGACGATGAAACAGAGTCCCATTAAAATGACAAAAAATGTCAGAACTCGCTCAAAATGGTGATAGCGTCCGTGCCACAAGAGAGCGTACATAGTGACGACGAGAATGACTATGATCCAGAATCTACTCAGACCTGTATAGCCCCACTGCAGTCGCACGCCCTCCTGCAGGAGATCAGCGACGATGCCGGTGACCCCCATGAGGGCGAGCAGCTCGCCGAGGATGAGAGCAATCATAATATAGAGCGCCAAAATATTGCCATATTTCCATCGCGTCTTTATGTTAAAGAGGGCGGTTCGGCCGGTCACCAGAGTGACTTTTCCGTATGCCACCATGAGCACATAGGTGAAGATGCAGGATAGCAGAAGCGCCCAGAACAGGGCCATGCCGTATTTAGCGCCGGATCTGGCCATTGTCGTCACGCTGCCCGTCCCGATGTTGTAGCCAATGAGGAACAAACCGGGTCCTATGGCGGAGAGTGCAATCAGGAGTTTGTTGCTGGTTTTGGCGGACATGAGTTACTCTTCATTTCAATTCTCTCCACTCTAATAACTTGGCGCGGCCTCCGGCTGCAACCAAAAAGCCAAGACCGCCGAGGGCGCAGAGCCACGCAGAGAAAAATTCCAAGATATTCTTTCATATTCTTTTTAATCGACAAATATCAATGTACTGAATCCTTCAGAAGAAATCCTGCAGGAAGACACAAGGTATCACAATAAAAAGCAAAATTAGTCCATTGTGTTTTCATGTTTTGATTTTCTCGGCGCTTCTTTGCGGTCTCTGCGGTTTTCTTTTTCATATGATCTAAAACTTTGTTAATAAAACACGATGTTGTCACCTTGTAGCACAAAGTAGACTTGATTCGGTATTGTCCTGTCAGATTGGACGCGGTCGAGTTGAAGACGTCACACGATCTGTGAGCACAGCTTGTCTTGCCAAAGAATCAGTCCGCTGAAAACACCTCTGCGCCCGCTAAAATGGTCCGCATCACTTTCAATTTGCCATCTTGCAGGCTAAATACGACCAGGTCAGCGCGTTTTCCGGGCCGCAATTCCCCGCGATCGTCCAGACCAAAATGGCGCGCCTGATTGCGCGTTGCCATGTGAATGGCGTCGGCAAGAGAGCAATGCGTCCAGGCCATGATGTTTTGTACACCATGTCCGATGGGCAGGGATGCTCCGGCCAGGACGTTTTGCTCCGGATATTTAATGAGACCGTCCGGCGTCATGACCACTTTTTTCCCGCCCGCCAGGTATTCGCCCGGCGGCAATCCCGCCAGGTCGAGCGCGTCAGAGATGAGCAATACGCGCTCGGCGCCCTTGACTTTGTAAAAAGTCCGCACTTCTTCAGGACGCAGATGATGTCCGTCCACAATGAGAGAAGGGGAGAGGCGATCGTCGCTGAGTTGCGGCCACAAGGGATTGTCATGGCGATGGATCATGTTGGCGCAACCGTTCCCTAAATGCGTCGATATCGATGCCCCGGCATCGACGGCTCTTTTGATCTGTTCGGCATTGGCGGCTGTGTGGCCGATCGCGACAACCATGCCGCGGCTGACGGCTGCTTCGATCAAATCGATGGCGCCCTCGAGCTCGGGAGCGAGGGTGAGGAGAAGAATCTTGCCATCAGCCGCCGCGTCGTATTCCAGGAATTGCGCCACGTCGGCCTGGCGGACGAATTCTTTCAAGTGAGCGCCACGAAAGCCGTCTTCGGATGATATATATGGCCCTTCAAGATGAAATCCGGGTATGGATAGCCCAATATCCTCCTCCAGAGCTGCTTTCGCCAATATCACAAAATTGGCCTTTATGCGTTCGTGGCTGTTTGTAATGATGGTGGGAAAGAACGTCGTCACGCCATTTTCCCACAGCGCCCGCGTTGCTTGACGAATATTCTCTAATGACAAATTTTCACCGCTGAAATCGATCGATGCATAACCGTTGATCTGAATGTCGATAAAGCCGGGAGCAATATAATCCAAATGGTCCTTCTGCGACTCTGGCAAGCGAACGATCCTGGAGATGACGCCGTCATCTATTTCGATACGGATTGGCGACTGATCGAGGTAAAACAGACCTTCTACGGACTGTACGATATCTCCCATGGCAAGGAGCGCGGAATGGATGATGAAAGTACCAATGATGATGAGCCTCTTCATGTGCAACTCCATAATATTTCATAAATCATAATCTTCATGCTCCTATGCTCGGCAGGGACGTTCGCGCTGCAACTCGCCGGACAAAATTGCGGCGATCGATGATCTTTATCACCAAAAACCTCCGTCGGACAGGTTCGCGAAACCAACCGGCACAAAATGGCATTGTTTTGCGACTTTTGCAAGAATAAAGTTGACGAGAAATTGCCCCTTTGAATGCAGGGCTATCTATTAATCATTTGTTTTCAGCAATGCAATTGGTATATTCGCAAAAGTGACCGAGTGGATTGAACATAAAGCACGTGCTGAGCAAATCAAACGGTTAAGATTTCAATGAAAAATATCTTTGCCAAACTCACGCCGGGCGTGGCCAAAGAGGTTGCGCTCGCCCGAGTTCTGCAGGCCCTGACTTTCAAAAGGGTGTGGAACGCTCTCGTCAACGTGCTTTCTTTCCTCATCTCGGCTATCAGCAAAAAGCCGGTCGTCTGGGGCTACCCACCCATCGTCAACATCGAACCAACGAACATTTGCAATCTAAGGTGTCCCCTCTGCGTCACCGGCAGCCGGGCGATGAAACGCCCGCGCGGTCATATGGATTACCGCCATTTTAAGAAATTTATCGATCAGGTGGCGGAAAAGATCATTTATCTCACTTTGTACCATCAGGGCGAGCCCTACCTTCACCGGCAATTCAATGATATGGTGGCCTATGCCAAATCCAAAGGTCTCTATGTCGCCACGAGCACAAATGGCCATTTTTTTTCGCCGGAGATGGCCGCGGCAGTTGTGCAGAGCGGACTGGACAGCATGATCATTTCTCTTGATGGCGTCACCCAGGAGAGCTATGCAAAATATCGCGTGCTCGGTCAGCTTGACACAGTACTGGATGGCATTCGCAATCTGGTGGCTGCAAAAAAAAAGGCAAAGAGCAAGGTGCCCCGGCTTTTTTTGCAGTTCCTGGTGATGCGGCAGAATGAGCACGAAATTGACGCGGTGAGACGACTGGCCAAAGAACTCGGTGTGGATCGACTGCTCATCAAGACGGCTCAGGTGACGACGCTGGCAGAAGCAAAAAAATGGCTGCCGGAAAACGATCGCTATCGTCGCTACGAATTGACGAACGATGCCTGGCGAGTCAAGCGCGGGCAAGGTGTGTGCCCTCGGCTATGGATGACGACGCTCATCGATTGGGATGGACAGGTCGTACCCTGTTGTTTTGACAAGAATGGCGACTATGCGATGGGTGATCTGGCAAAAGGCTGTTTTGATGACATCTGGCGAGAGCAAAGATATCGCGATTTTCGTCAGCGAATGCTGAACGATCGCAATTCAATCGACATATGCAGAAATTGTAATTATGGCATCGGCTTGTTCAAGTAGGACGGACCCAAGATGAAGGAAAATTCTGACGATTCTTTTTATCGAGAGTTTCACAGCAAGCTCACTTATAACAATCCGGAAAAACTAAAGATCGCCCGTGAGATGCTGGAGCGCTACACCGGATCAGCCATTGATGATTTTCAGAAATATATTCTGCTGACGAATTTCGATAAATATATCGATGTATTTGCACGACGATATCGGAGTGCAAAGCAAACGGGATCGATGTGGTCTGCCGTACATAGCCGGGAAAGTCATGTGACGATGATTGATTTCAAAATCGGCGCGCCCACCGCCGCTCTGGTGATAGAGTTGTTGAGCGTCATTGAACCACAGGCGGTGCTGTTTCTGGGCATGTGCGGCGGATTGCATGAATCTCTGCTGGTGGGCGATTTCATCCTGCCGATGGCCGCCATTCGTGATGAAGGCGTATCGCATCATTTCATTCTGCCGCAGGTGCCGTCTTTGCCAACCTTTAAGATTCAAAAGTTTGTCAGCCAGATGCTGGTTGAGGAAGGGCTGGATTATCGCACTGGTGTCGTCCATACGACTGACTATCGATTTTGGGAATTTGATGAGATTTTTAAGAGAAAGCTGTATGAAGAGCGCGCCATCGCCATAGAAATGGAATCAGCGGCGCTGTTTTCGGTCGGATTTGTCAGCAAAGTGCCGATCGGCGCCTTGCTGCTGGTGTCGGATTTGCCGCTGCAGAGGGGCGGGATAAAGACAAAAGCCTCAGCGAAAGCCGTGTTTGCATCCTATACGGAGCTGCACATCAATATTGGCATAAAGGCCATCACTGAAATTCAGAACAAGGGTGAGCATATCAGACACTATCGCTGGTAGTGCGAGAGTCGTTCGATCCCCGTTTTTATGTTATCGAGCGAATTCGCATAGGAAAAGCGTAAAAATCCCTCCGCGTTGCTGCCAAAATCAATGCCGGGATCAAGCGCCACATGCACCTTTTCCAGAATATCAAAAGCAAGATTGTATGAATTGCTATCCAGATGTCGAGCGTCTGCGAGGATATAAAATGCTCCCCTGGGTTCAAAGGCGATATTAAAACCCAGGCCGGGGAGTTGATCCAGCAGATAACGGCGTCTTATGTCATACGTTTTCACCATCTCGTCGAGTTCGGGGTGATAGTCATTCAACGCCGATACGCCGGCCCATTGCGCGATCGAACTGGCGCATATGAAAAGATTTTGCTGTGATTTTTGTATCGGTCTGATGTACGCTGTTGGCGCAATGATATAGCCGAGACGGAATCCGGTCATCGCATAATATTTGGAAAAACCGTTGAGAACAAAAGCACGATCGGTGTATTCCAGGATCGAATGTTCCTTCTCTCCGTACACCAGGCCGTGATAGATTTCGTCGGAGATGATCAGCTGGCCGAGGTCGGCCAGTTCCTGCATGTTCATCGGTGGCATGAGTGTGCCGGTCGGATTGGCCGGGCTGTTGATAATGATGGCTTTTGTCTTTGCTGAGATATGTTTTGTCACCAGATTCGCATCGAGAATAAAGCCGTTCGCGGCATCGACCGGAATCTCAATCACTTTGCCGCCGAGGAAACGGATAAAATTGGGGTAGCACGCGTATGCCGGATTTGACAGTATAATCTCGTCGCCCGGATTGAGCAAAGTGGCCAGCACCAGAAGCAGCGCCGGAGATGTGCCCTGAGTGATGATGATTTGATCCGGATCTATTTGCACTCCGTAACGTCTCCTGTAGTGATCCGATATCGCGCAACGCAACTGGAGAATACCCAGGCTATGGGTGTAATGCGTCTCCCCGCGTTCGAGCGCGTCAATGGCCGCTCGCTTCACTTTGGCGGGCGGCGCAAAATCCGGTTCGCCCACTTCCATATGAATGATGTGATGGCCCGCTGCTTCGAGCGCTTTGGCGCGCTCAAGAACATCCATGACAAGAAACGGCGGAATATCGCGTGACCGTTGAGAGATCATCCTGCTCCTCATGTTGTTTTCCACTGCTGTCAATATAACTTATCTCTCTTTCGATTGCAAGACCCAATATGATCGTCATTGACATTCATTTATATTTTCGATATATTCTGCAGTTTTATTCGAAAAAATCCACCATAGCTAGAGTCCGTCACTGGAATGAGGCCATCTTTTACGCAAAGATGGCAGATGCGCCGTCGAGCATCCATGATGAACATCGACTTGCATCGTGTCAGAACAATGATAAAATAAACAGCTAAAGGAGAAGTGATGTTCAACGCACTATTTTGGATTGTGCCAGTTGCCTCCGTACTCGCGCTCATATTCGCCTGGTACTTTTTCAAGAAAATGAAAGGAGAGAGCGAAGGGACGGAACGCATGGCCGAAATCGCACAGCACGTTCGTGTTGGCGCCATGGCCTATTTGCGACAACAATACAAAGTTGTCACTATCATTTTTATCATCTTGACCGCACTGTTTGCTTTGATGGCAGTAGCCGGCTTTCAGAATGGCTGGGTCTGGTTTGCCTTCCTGACCGGAGGTGTCTTTTCGGGTTTGGCCGGCTTCTTTGGCATGAAAACCGCTACCTATGCCGGTGCGCGCACAGCCAATGCTGCGCGTGATTCCCTCAACCGCGGGCTGCAGGTGGCGTTTCGCTCCGGCGCGGTCATGGGACTTGTGGTTGTCGGTCTGGCTCTCCTCGACATTTCTCTCTGGTTCATCGTCTTAAACTTTGCTATTCCCGAAGCCGAGGCGGGTCACAAACTTGTCGTGATCACAACGACCATGCTGACCTTCGGAATGGGAGCTTCGACGCAGGCGCTGTTCGCGCGCGTGGGCGGCGGCATATACACCAAGGCGGCGGATGTTGGTGCTGATCTTGTCGGCAAAGTTGAGGCCGGCATCCCGGAAGACGATCCGCGCAATCCCGCCACCATCGCGGATAACGTCGGCGATAACGTCGGTGACGTAGCCGGTATGGGCGCTGACCTCTATGAATCATATGCCGGCTCCATTCTGGCGACGGCGGCACTTGGCGCTGCTGCCTTTATGCACGAGGGATCGCTGCAGCTGAAAGCCATCCTGGCGCCCATGTTGATCGCGGCTGTCGGCACCCTGCTCTCCATCGTTGGCATTTTCGCTGTGCGCACCAAAGAAGACGCGTCGCAGAAGCAACTCCTCAGCGCTCTGGGCAGAGGAGTGAACTTGTCCTCCGTATTGATTGTCATCCTTTCCTGGATCATCCTCAAAGCACTCGGCCTGCCGAATGTCTGGGGCGTCTGGGGTTCCATCGTAATCGGTTTGATCACCGGCTGGTTTATCGGCAAGGAAACCGAATACTTTACGTCGGCAGCTTATAAACCGACAAGAAAAATCGCCAACAGCGCCTTGACCGGGCCGGCTACTGTCATCATCACCGGTATCGGCACGGGTATGTATTCTACCGCTTTCCCTGTTTTGACGATCGTTGTCGGCACCATTTTCGCCTACCTGACATCTGCCGGTTTCGACATGCTGAATTATTCCAATGGCTTGTACGGCATTGGCATCGCGGCTGTCGGCATGCTTTCCACGCTTGGCATCACCCTGGCGACAGATGCCTATGGTCCCATTGCGGATAATGCCGGCGGCAACGCCGAAATGTCCGGACTGGGTGCTGAAGTCCGTAAACGCACGGATGCGCTCGACTCGCTCGGCAACACCACCGCTGCTACTGGAAAAGGATTTGCGATTGGCTCCGCCGCGTTGACAGCGCTTGCTCTTCTTGCTTCTTATGTCGAAGAGTTGAAAATCGGCATGCTTCGTTTGCCGGAAAAGGCAGCCGCTTTCACCAACGCCATGGGTATTGACGTGTCTAAAGCGCAGATACCCGATTTCATGGAATATTTCAACGTCACCTTGATGAATCCCAAAGTCCTGCTCGGCATGTTCATCGGTTCTATGATGGCATTCGTGTTTTGCGGTCTCACCATGCAGGCGGTCGGTCGCGCGGCGCAGTCCATGGTTGAAGAGGTCCGCCGCCAGTTCCGCGAAATCAAAGGCATCATGGAAGGTGAGACGACGCCGGATTACGCCTCCTGTGTGGCGATCTCGACAAAAGGTGCTCAACGTGAGATGATGGTGCCATCGCTATTGGCTATTGCCGCGCCGATTGTCATCGGTTTGATCTTTGGAGCGGCCGGCGTCATGGGCCTGCTGACCGGCGGTCTGGCTTCCGGCTTTGTGCTTGCGGTCTTTATGGCCAATGCAGGCGGCTCATGGGACAATGCGAAGAAATATATCGAAGAGGGCGCCCATGGCGGCAAAGGTTCCGCCGCTCATAAGGCGGCGGTGACCGGTGATACGGTCGGCGATCCTTTTAAAGACACGTCCGGTCCAAGCTTGAACATCCTCATCAAATTGATGAGCATGGTCGCCATTGTCATGGCCGGCCTGACCGTGGCCTGGTCGCTGCTGTAAATAGAGTATTGGATGACGTGAAGGGCGATCTGTTTTCCGGTCGCCCTTTTTTGTTCATGTCATCTTTTTCGTAAAGATCATGGAAAGAGGCGACACTTTTTGAGGTGATGCAATGGAAATGTTATCAAAAAAAGAGCTCATTCAACTTGTCAAAGTGGTCTTTCCGCCGCTGCCGCAGGATGAAAAATTGGCCATACTTGTCGATGTTCCCCGTTGCAAGTCCGATGACAATCCGAGCTGGGCAGCCCGTCGAGGGCTGGCGCACCAATGGTTTCGCCTGCTGCGCGGCGGGCTTGACGAGCTTGGACTGTCGGACGTCCTTCTTTTCGCCTATGCGAGCGTCGATTCGAACAATGCCGATCTTCCTGACGTCGGATATGCGCTCTCGACGCTGGTCCCCGAGGTGAGCTCAAAGCTGTCCGGGACGAAAATGGCTTTTGCCGAGGTTTTCGCCTCATGCCAGCTTTTTCTCGCGCCGACGCAATACTCCACCACCGCGCCGCTGAAAGTCAATGCGCGGAAATACGGTTTTCGCGCCGCCACTATGCCGGGCTTTGCGCCGGATATGATTCCGGCGTTGCGCATCGACTATGATTTGGTGAATGAACGCTGCGAAAGCATCAAACGTAGACTAGATGCGGCCGTCGGCGCCGATGTTCTCTTTCGCGCTGATGACCAGGACTATAAGGTCTATTTTGACTTGCGCTTCAGGCAGGGACATGCCAGCGGCGGCCGTTTCCCCGCTCCGGGCACCGCCGGGAATCTTCCGAGCGGAGAAAGCTATATCGTGCCCTACGAGGGGGAAAAAGGCGAGCCAAGCCAAACGCAGGGTGTGTTGCCGGTGCAGTTTGGTGATGAAATCGTGCTGTTCAAAATTGAGGCGAATCGCGCTGTTGCTGTGCTGACGACCGGGACACAGAGCCGGCAGCAGGCGGACTATCTCAAGCGCGAACCGGCCTATGGCAATATGGCGGAGCTTGGCTTTGGCGTTTTAGGCGATTTCGGATTGCGGCCTATAGGCGAAATTTTGCTGGACGAAAAACTCGCCTTTCATATCGCCTTCGGCCGCAGCGATCACTTTGGCGGCGACACCGGTCCCGCGCAATTCTCGTCGCCGCACGCGGTCGTCCATATTGATTATATCTATTCGCCAATGACGCAGCCCGGAATTAGTCTATTGAAGCTCGATCTGATCAACGGCGATGGCATAAAAGAGGCGATCATTGAGAACGACACCTATCTCATTTTCCAGGCATAAAACAACCTGTGTGCCAGCCAGATTTTTTTGCTTGATTTTTAGACAATATTGCTTTACTTTACCAAGCTTTGAGTGGTAATAGGATAATCAAAGATAATCTGAAAAGGCGAGGGTGAGCGGTTTATACGACAAGAATTACCATGATGACAAAGGACGAGAGCCTTCAGCTACTTTACATCACTTGAGTGCATTCAGAATTGAGTGCACTTTTTTTGTCTGCAGATGGGATTCAATCACAAGGAGATGCCCTGTTGCATAAAGTCCTGGAAACTCTGATCGATCTACAAGACGTTGACACCCGACTCCAACGCCTTGAAGCTGCCAAGGGTGACCTGCCACAAAGAGTGCAGAACGTGAGCGCCCAGGTTGAAGAAACAAAAACAATACTCGAGCAAAAAATGGCCGAGAAGGAAACTATATCATCTGAACAAAAGACCATCCATACGGATGTCGAGGAACTAAAGCAAAAGCTGAAAAAATATAAAGTCCAGCTGTACGAGGTGAAAACCAATAAAGAATATGATGCCATCACTCTCGAAATCGAGACAAGTGAACAAAAGATCGACGAACAGGAGTACCGGAACCTGGAGCTTGAAGAAGCGTCGGCGAAGCTGGATGAAGTGATCGCATCCCTGCAAGAAAAAATTGTCGATCTGAGCGAGTTGCTCATTGACTATAGAAAAGACCTCGAGGCAAAACTCGCGGCGACGAAAACAGAAGAGGAAGCCTTGCGATCTCGAAGAGCGGAGATGGTGCAAAATCTGACAAAACCGATACTGTCGGCCTACGAGAGAATTCGGCAGGGTCGAGGGGGCGTCGCAGTGGCTAAATTGATCAATGGAGCGTGCAGTGAGTGCTCCAGTCGTATTCCACCGCAACGCGCTCTGGAAATACGAATGATGGACAGAATGTATCTCTGTGAAGTATGCGGGCGAATCGTCGTGTGGACACAGGACTATCAACCTGTTGAAAATGCAAAATAGGCTCGCATTTTACGCTGTAAATAGTATACCAAAGCAGGTCAGGCGATCGCGTTCTGCCTCGTCATACGAGGCGGGATGAGGAAAGTCCGAACTCCGCAGGGCAAGATGATCCGTAACGCGGATCCCGGGTGACCGGGGGAAAGTGCCACAGAAAATACACAGTCCTTTCCCGCATGGCGGGAGGGGATAAAGGTGAAATGGCGAGGTAAGAGCTCACCGCTTCAATGGTGACATTGGAGGCAGGGTAAACCCCATCTGGAGCAAGACCAAATAGGCGGAAAGAGGCGGCCCGTCTCGACCGATCCGCGGGTAGGTTGCTTGAGGTGCCGGGCAATCGGCATCCTAGATAAATGATCGCCGTTCCGTCACGCGCTGCGGGATGGGATGACAGAATTCGGCTTATCGACCTGCTTTGGTTATTTTTGATATTCAAATTGCCGACAGTCGGGAGCGCACAATAATATGGATTTGAAATGGGTCATCGAAGATGACTTTGACAAGGAGGATGTCTATCGACTCGCGGCCGAGCTGAATGTGCCCGCTATCATTGCGCAGATATTGCAGCGGCGTGGCATCAAAGACAAGGATGCCGCGAGGAAATTTTTTCATCCGGCTTTGGATCAGTTGTACAATCCATTTTTGCTCAGGGATATGGATAAAGCTGTCGACCGTTTACGTCGCGCCCTGCTCAGTGATGAAAAGATATTAATCTATGGCGACTATGATGTGGATGGCATCACATCCGTTTCATTTTTATATTTATTATTGAAAGAGCTCGGCGCGCACGTCACCTACTATATCCCAAATCGCCAGGCAGAAGGCTATGGATTGTCCGATCAGGGCATTGAAGAAGCGAAAAAACGCCAGGTTGATTTGATTGTGACCGTCGATTGCGGCATCACCGGGCATGCCGAGATCCAGATGGCGCAAACAGCGGGCATCGATGTCATTGTGACCGATCATCACGAGCCCGGGCCGACCCTCCCCACCGCCGTCGCGGTGGTGGATCCCAAACGTCGAGATTGTGAATATCCTTTCAAGCAACTCGCCGGCGTCGGCGTCGCCTACAAGCTTGCCCAGGGATTGATGCAGAGGATGGGGATTGACACTTCAATCCTTGAAAATTTCATCGAATTGGTGGCCATCGGCACCTCTGCCGATATCGTACCCATCATTGATGAAAATCGAATTTTCGTCAAGACCGGGCTCACAGCGCTGAATAACAGCGAAAACGTCGGCCTCAAGGCGCTCATTCGCGCGGCCGGACAGCAGGGGCGCGAAATCGGCACCGGGCAGATTGTATTCATCATCGCGCCGCGCATAAATGCCGTGGGACGAATGGGTGATGCGCAGCGGGCTGTCGAATTGCTGACGACTAGAGATGAATGTGAAGCGGAACGCATCGCCGGCATCCTGGAACGGGAAAATCAGCACCGAAAAAATGTTGATGAAGAAGCATTCAACGAGGCCATTCAACAAACTGAACAACGCTTTGCGGATAACAGCAAGGCAAGTTCTATCATTTTGCATAAAGAGGGCTGGCATACCGGCGTCATCGGGATTGTCGCCTCTCGCGTCGTTGAAAAATATTACCGGCCCACGATCCTCATCTCTGTTGACGACGGCATTGGCAAGGGATCGGCTCGAAGTGTGCCAGGTTTTGATCTCTATGAATCTCTCAAACAGTGCGAAGATCTGTTCATCGGTTTTGGCGGCCACAAATATGCCGCCGGTCTGACAATCGCGGAAGAAAATATCGAGACCTTTAAACAACGCTTCGAGGCCATCGCTGAACACGATCTGACGCAAGAGCATCTGGTTCCCAAACTGTATATTGAGGCGCAGATAAGACTCGGAGAAATTGATGAAAAATTTATAAAGTTGCTCAAAATGTTCGCGCCATTTGGACCGCAAAATATGCGCCCGGTCTTTGTGTCGCGAAATCTGCAAATCGTCGGCTCTCCGACAGTCGTGGGCAAGAACCATTTAAAATTCAAAGTGCGACAGGACGATAAGGTCTATGACGTCATTGCTTTCAATATGGGCGAACTTTTATATCGCCTCACACCGGGAGAGTCCAACCTCGATATGGCGTATGTCATAGAGGAAAATGTTTTCATGGGGCGCCGCTCCATTCAACTGCGAGCGAAGGACATAAGATAGGTAATAGCTGACCTTTAGAGGAGAAATTATGGATCCACGCGACGAACAAGGTAAAATATGGATGAACGGCCAGTTCATCGAATGGAAGGATGCGACCATCCACGTGATGTCTCATGTGGTTCACTACGGAACGAGCGTTTTTGAAGGCATGCGTTGCTACAAGACGCCGCTCGGCCCCAGCATTTTCAGACTGGCTGATCATATAAGACGTCTGTTTGATTCGGCCAAAATCTATCGCATGCCGATTCCCTATTCGCAAAGTGAGATCGTGGCCGCATGCAAGGAGACGATAAAGATAAACGGCTTTGCATCCGCCTATGTGCGCCCAATTGTGTTTCGAGGCTACAATTCTCTGGGCGTTGACCCCTCCAAATGTCCCGTTCAAGTCGTCATCGGCGCCTTAAACTGGGGTAAATATCTTGGTGATGAAGGTGTAACCAATGGTGTAGATGTTCGAGTCTCTTCGTGGAATCGGATGGCGCCCAATACCATGCCGACACTCGCGAAAGCGGGCTCAAATTACATGAGTTCTCAACTCATCAAGATGGAAGCTTTGGCGGAAAAGTATGCGGAAGGCATTGGCCTCGATATCGATGGCTTTGTCAGCGAGGGAAGTGGCGAAAATATATTTCTCGTTCGGGACGGCGTCATTTTTACGCCAACAGTGGATTCCGGCATTTTGCCCGGACTGACGCGCAATTGCGTTCTGATGATCGCGAAAGAGCTGGGCGTCACCGTCATTGAACAAAAGATTCAGCGCGAGATGCTTTACATTGCCGATGAAATTTTCCTCACCGGCTCGGCAGCGGAGGTGACTCCCGTGAAAAGTGTTGATCGGATACCGATCGGCGCCGGCTCACGTGGACCACTGACCGAACGAATTCAGAGTCGCTATTTTGAGTACGTCCATGGCGAGTGCGAAGATATTTACGGTTGGCATGACTATATAAATTGACATGTTTAATGAAGACTTGCAGTTCATCCCGCCGCAAACAAGACGCGACGCGCGGGAGACAGCATTACAGATTCTCTATGCAATTGAACTTTCCAGGAATTCAATGTCCACGGTTTTTCAGGACTTGATGCCAGAAGGTGAATCGGCGACGCCAGCCCTCCATTTTGCAAAAAGGATTGTCGAAAGAACATACGAAGGGCGAGACGATCTTGATGGCTATATTCGTCGCTATTCAACAAACTGGAAGTTCGAGAGAATCGCCATGCTTGATTTGATCATCCTGAGAATTGCTATTTGCGAGTTCATGCATTTTGTTGATGTGCCGCCCAAAGTGACCATCGATGAGGCAATTGAGCTGGCAAAACGTTTTAGTACATACAAGAGCAGCGGCTTCATCAATGGCATCCTGGATGCCGTTCTTTTGGAACTTAAAGAGAAGAATATCGTCGTCAAAAAGGGACGAGGCATGCAGGACTGAGATGAAATCGTGATGTGAAATGCCGCTCCTGTATGAGCGGCATCTTTTTTGGCCATCACAAAACTGCGGATGAGGGGAAACAATTCAGTTGATAGAGTGTTAAGATTGTTAGAGTTCTGGTGTGCGTAAAGGAATATGAAGGACTGTTAAATGCTGGCAAAAGTTGAAAAAGTCTTGTCAAAAATAATGGGTGGATCGAGTAATGAACGCGAACTGAAGCGCCTGCAGCCGATCGTCGACGAGATCAACCAAATCGCTGCTGATTACGCGAAACTGACAGATGACGAGCTGAAAGCCAAAACGAACGAATTCCGCTATCGCCTTCTCATGGGAGAGACGCTGGATGATTTGCTGCCGGAAGCTTTTGCCGCGGTGAAGGATACGTGTCGGCGTCTGTGCGGCAAAAAATGGCTGGTGCGCGGTCAGGAAACAGACTGGAATATGATTCCATATGACGTTCAGCTGATCGGCGGCGTAGCGCTGCATGAAGGGAAAATCACGGAAATGGCAACGGGCGAAGGGAAGACGCTCGTCGCAACCATGCCTCTCTATCTGAATGCCCTGGCAGGCAAGGGCGCACATCTCATCACCGTGAACGATTATCTTGCTCAACGTGACTGCGAATGGATGGGCGAGATCTATAAATTTTTGGGGCTCTCGGTAGCCGCCATTTTTGGTCAGCAAGAGCCTGAGGAACGCAAGCGCGCCTACCAGGCCGATATTACTTATGGCACCAACAACGAGTTCGGATTTGATTATCTGCGCGATAATATGACCGCGGATGTGTGGTCCGTGGTTCAACGTCCCCTGCACTTTGCTATTGTCGATGAGGTCGATAGTGTGCTCATTGATGAAGCCCGGACGCCTCTCATCATCTCGGGCTCTGTCGGTGCACCACGGAATATCTATAATGAATTGAAACCCATCGTTGAAAATCTCTACAAAAAGCAGCAAGAGCTGGTCGTCCGCCTGATCAAAGAGGGTAAGGAACGACTCGAGCAGGACGAGGAGCAAGGGGGCCTGATGATACTGCGCGCACAGCGCGGGGATCCGAAAAATAGCCAGCTGCTGGAATTGTTGACCTCTGAATTCTGGGTGAAAAAACTGATTGAAAGAATTCAAGGACAGTACGAGGTCAATAAGGATATGGCCACTGTCGACCAGGAACTCTATTACACGATCGATGAAAAAAGCCATGTCGTCGATATAACCGAAAAAGGGCGCATATTTTTATCAGGCGGCCGCGATCAGGATGTCGCATTTAAAATTCAGCAACTGGATGATCTGGACGAAATACTGTCGCGTCTCAGCGAGAGCAAGCAAAAATCACTCTACTTCACCCAGGATCCGGTGTCCGGCCGCTGCAACGGCCTCAGTTTTGCAGGTAAATTGGCGTTGAATAATGTTGCCGGCGACATAAATGAGCGCGACCGGGCTGCACTTGACGAGTTCGATGCCAGACTGCGACAGTTGCCCGATGTTGTGGAGAGAACCTCGCAGGAAAACAGGAGCGATCGAACATCAGCATGGCGGGCATTTTTCAGGATTGCCAAAAAAATGGAAAAGGCTGTCAATGGCCTGACCGAGGAGGGAAAATCCTATCTGGCCAACGGACAAGATGGCGCCATGGCCAAACTGAGCGATTCTTTCGACAGACTTTTATCGACCATTTGCGCACAGGCGGATGTTGACAGCGGTCTGACGTTCCCGCGGCATCAACAAGAACGCCGGCGACTGCTGCAGGAGACTTTTTTTGAACTGGACAGACAACTGGGCATTCCTGTTGGTTTGACCGAGCAGGGTCGCATTGCCTTATTGGCCGACATGCTGGGAGGGGATCCATTGCGTGTACCGCTGATCTTTCAGCTTGACAACATGCTGCAGCTCGATGATGTCGATGACAAGATGCAGGATTATTTTGAATATTCCGATGACGGCACAGTGGTCAGACATATCGCGGAGAAAGGACGCATTGCGCTGCTCGGCGGTAACCCGGATACCTATGTTTTGCCGGATCGCAGCATCGTTGAGGAGCGGGACAGACAAATACAGCAGCTCTTGGACAGAACGATCAATCAAACTTCCTACGATTATGCCGCACGAGTCATCGCCGTCGAACGCCTTGATCGCGACATGCGGGCTATTCATGATCTGCATGCGGCGGATGTGGAAAAAGCATCGCCTTTTTATATCATATCAAAATCAGAAGAGCGCCCGCGCATCCGTTTGACCGAAATGGGCCGCGCCTTTCTGTCCGATTTTGCAGCGCAAACCACGGAGCTGGTGCTGCAGTTTGACAAACTTGTCCGCGACAATAAAAATCGCCTCGACGATATTTTCCAGGTGCAGAACAATAAAATTGTCGGCCTCAATTCGGCAGTGCTCGATCGTCTTCTCGGTCGATCTTTCAATGATCTGCAGCAAGCCATACGCGAATGGCACGCGCTGCATAAGGCGGGTGCTACTGATTCCAGCATCAGCCTGCGTCTGGAATTGGACAAGTATCTCGGCAGCGACCAGGATGCCCGCAGCCTGTCGCGCACCTTCGAAGAGATCGAGCGCATTGCCCATGTCTACAGTAACATTTTCGCCGTCATGCAGCGGCCAGATGTGAGCGACTCTGAAAAACGCCGCATTCTCGGTCGCTATTTTGAGTTTAACGGTGATCCAAAGGCTCCTTTCACGCAGGTGGATAATTTGCCGCTTGTCGGTCTGTCGGATGCCGGTATCGAACGCCTGGCAGGTGATGCCACGGCGCGGGCGCGCATATTTGACAATCTGCAGGGGCTCGTCGATGATCTTGATGTTGATTCCGACGCAGTGTTTGAACTGTCAGAAGATGGTCATCCCGTGGGACTGAAAAAGTCTTCGTGGTCGCGACTTGTTGATGGTTTGCCATTTTTTAGCTACAGCGACGGACTGCGAAAATTTCGCGATGAGATCATGCATCTCTCTAATAAAAAGGTCAATTCCAGTTCTGAACTGGCGAGTCTGCTGCCAAAAGAAAAAACGCATCTACGGGCGAAAAAGCTCATGTTTGATGAACGTGAGCTGAATGAGTTGATTTCCATCGCCCATTCTCCATCGCGCGTTCTGACCGCCGAAGAAATCGAGCAGTGGTTCCGCTTGCAGTTTGAGCGTCAGCCCGGCCGTGTCCTGCAAGCCCGCCGGGATCGATTGTGGGCAAACTATCAGCAGGTTGAAGAGCGCATTCAGAATATATCACAACTGCTGCGGGCGTACACCCTCTATCACCGTGATGTCGAATATGTTGTCAAGACGCCGGAAGAAGGCGAGCTCCGCCGACACGGAGGAAGCCCGGGACAAAAGGCGGTCATGATTGTCGATAGTTTCACCGGACGTTTGATGCCGGGACGACGATTCAGCGATGGCTTGCACGAGGCGCTCGAAGCCAAGGAGGGAGTTCAGGTTCAGGCGGAATCTCAAACATTGGCGACGATTACGCTGCAAAACTTTTTCAGATTGTATGATAAACTGGCCGGCATGACGGGCACTGCCGAAACCGAGGCGCAAGAGTTTTTCAGCACCTACAAACTCGAAGTGCTTGTCATTCCGACGAACGAGCCGGTCATTCGGATTGATCACAACGATGTCATATACCGCACACGACAGGAAAAGTTCAATGCCGTCATCGATGAAGCGCTTGAAATGCACACCAATGGCCGGCCGGTGTTGATCGGCACTATCTCCGTTGATGTCTCGCAACATCTCAGCAATCTCTTCGCTGCACGTGGCATTCCACTGGCCAACTGGCTGAAAAAAGGTGATGTGACCAAAGAACTCGAATCCGGTCGATTCCATACCGTGCTCAATGCCAAACATCACAAGAGCGAGGCCGAAATCGTCGCCAAGGCCGGATTGCCCGGCAGTATCACCATTGCCACCAATATGGCTGGTCGCGGCACGGACATCAAACTCAAAGAAGAAGTGGTCAAGAGAGGCGGTTTGCACATCATCGGCTCTGAAAAGCACGAAGCACGGCGAATTGATCGACAGCTGCGCGGGCGCGCCGGTCGCCAGGGCGATCCGGGTTCATCCCGGTTTTATCTATCTCTTGAAGATGATCTCATGCGTCTCTTTGGTTCCGATCGCATCACAAATATCATGAGCAGCATGGGCTCGATGGAAGAGGGTGAACGCATCGAGCACAGCCTCATCACCCGATCCATCGAACGGGCGCAGAAAAAGGTCGAAGAGCGTAACTTTGAAATTCGTAAAAACCTGCTCGAATACGATGATGTGTTGAACGAACAGCGCAAGATCATCTACAAGCGGCGGCAAAATTTGCTCGGCTTTGCCCGCGCAGCGGACTATATCGAGTCCAAGTTGAAAAAGTTTGTCGAAGATGAGAATGATCGCTCGACATGGAAATTGGCCGATTTGCTTGCTGATGTGCAAAAATACTTTGGCCGCTCGCCCGACGTGGCTGTTGATGAACTGGAACGACTCAAGTATAGTGAACTTGCCGAGTTGCTGCAGGAGTGGGTCGCCGATCAGATTGAGGAGCGCCGCCATTTCAACCGGTTGCAAGAGCGGCACCGCATTTTTGGCTATGCGTCCCCGGACGACGTGATCGAAAATCTCGTCAAATTGAAGATTCGACTCCACAGTGCCGGCACTACCGATACTTCGAAATGGAATGTTAAAGGCATCCGCTTCGAATTGGAACGAATTTTTAAAAAATCGCCGGATTGGCTGACGGGCGACCTGGGTCAGCACGCTCAGGTTGAAGATAGAATTAAAAAATGGGCGCGCGATGAATACGCCCAACAGATGTCCGAGGCGCGACAGGCAGTCGATGAAATTTTGCTTTCAGCCATTCCTTTCGACGATTTTCTGAATATTTTTGTCTTTGGTCTGATCAATTTGCATCTGCCGGCTGATCAGGCGCCGATCCATTGGCGCAGTGAAGAGTTTTTACGTGATCTCGAACGCATTTTCAATGCGCGGCCGACCATCGGCCAAAACGAGATCAGATCCATTCGTCTCACAAAACTCGTCGCGATTCTTCGCGACTGGATTCAAACACTCGACCTGCCCCGTGATGAAACCGTCCTTCGCCATCGAATTGTGGGCTATTTTGGGCCGCTTCGATTGGTCGACGCCGTCATTGCAGAACGATTGTTTGAGCACGAGGCCGGCTCGGCGCAAGAATTGACGACGGCCGATGCCGCCTATTTCAAAAGTTTATTCAATCACGATTTTCAGGTAGCGACCACCGGTCAAAATGAACGGCCGATCGTGCAGCTCTTCCGGCAGGCGCGCGAAGCCTATATGGCGCGCGTTCGCCATTCTCGCCAAGCTTATGACGACGCCATGATCGCCGGCGCGCTGTCAGAAGAGTTGATCGAAGCGGCGATCCATACCGTCATTGATGATATCTTGACATCCGCAGCAGATCAGACAGCGGCGCAGAAGGAACTGAGCTGGACGTTGGAAAATATGTTTCTGACCAAACCCATGATCTCCATACCGCAGCAGCGCGATGAGCAGACCATTGCCGTTTTTAAAGAAGATGTCGTCGCATGGGGGCATGCTTTTTATAAAATGTACTCCGATCGCATGGAGCGATTTCGCCAGGAAGAGTTGAGCAGCGAGATCGTCTCGGACTCGGTCATCGGCATGATCGACGACACGATCTATGCCATGATTGACAATGTGCTCGGTGGGGATGATGTTCTTGACGCGGCGCAAATAAGTCGACTTGAGAGTGAATGCCGGCTGATTTTCCGGCAAACGCCCCGAATAGCAGATGAGAGCTTGCAAGGTATGGATCCCAACAAAGTCATGGATCTGATCAGCGAATGGGCAAAAAATCTGTACTATCAACGTGTGCGAGAGCTGGGTCGAGAACTGGTCACGCGAATGGAACGTTATTATGTCCTCGAAAAGATCGACGAAAATTGGCGTCAGCATCTGCACGGCGTGGACGAGCTCCGCGAAGGCATCGGCCTGCGAGGCTATGGCCAGAAAGATCCGCTGCTTGAATACAAGCGTGAGGCGTTTGTCATGTTCGAGCGTACCATTGACTCGATAAATCGAGAAACTGTGAGCACATTGTTCAAGGTCTTTGATGTGGGGGGTGAAGTCGAAGAGCAGCAGTTGCGTCGCCTGGAGCCGCAAAGTTTCACAACATCGCACTCCCAGGTCGAGGTGTTCAGGCAGGTTATGTCCGAAAAGGCGCCGGCACGAAAACCAGCACCCGGCCCCACTGAACAAAGAACCCGCACGGTTGTCAAGACAAAGAGTGTGGGACGAAACGAACCGTGTCCTTGTGGCAGCGGCAAAAAATACAAGAACTGCTGTGGCAGACATGTCTGATTCCAGGAAAGTACTATTGGCTTTTGCCATTATTTATCGTATATTGATTTTCGATGCCCCAAGGAGAGCATAATTCATGGAAAAAAGATTTCTTGACGTTCTCACCTTTGTGCTCAATGAAATCAGCGAAAACACCGACGGTGATTTAGATCTGCAAACCGTCATCGATGTGTTGCAGGATGAAGGTTACTCTGAAGATGAAATCTCTTCCGCCATGTCGTGGATCATGAATCACGGGGATCCTTTGGACCGCATCACCACTGAACAAAAAAGCGATATCCCTCGCCCGGTTTGGCGCTCTTTGAATGATATCGAAGAAGAGACAATATCACCCAATGCCTATAGCTATCTCTTCCATTTACGCGAACTAAATATTTTGACCGATGATAATCTGGAAAAAGTCATCGATCGAGCTGTTGATTTACGGTTAACGCGCATGAGTGTTGAGGATATGAAAGATTTGGTGACGGCTGTCGTGCTAAATTTTGAGGACAGCGCCTCTAAAGGCTATTTTCAATTTACCGCTACCCGATATCCTCATTAAATCCCGTGCGCTCAAAGCCCTTGGATATGGCCAAATCGATTATATTAGTTGAATCACAACAAAAATTACGTACGCTACAATCGTATGTGGCCGATGATCATCACATCGTCAACATGAATGGCGCGATCGAGGATGCTGGAACTGAATATCTCCGGCATCTGCTCTTCAACCAGCCCGCCGAATTGGCTTTCTTGTCCGATAGCAAAATCGCCAGTCTGTCACAAATCATTCGTGACAGCGAAACGGTTCTACTCGCCACCTCACCCGATTACACCGGCGATGCCCTGGCGCGTCAAATCGTCAACGCCCTGCACCTCAAAGACAAGGACGTTCACCGACTCTTTTTACAGGCGATTTCGAAAAGAGAAGTGATCAAAGCGATTGGCGAGAAGCGAAACATACCCGCCGGCAGTGGCGCCTTGCTGGAAAAGTCTTTCGGAGTAGACAGCGCCTTCAACGACTATTTTCGCGATCTGATCAATTCGAAAAAAATAAAAAAACCCATTTTTAGCCTGGCCGCCGCATTGGCGCTTAGAAAAATATATGAAAATGATGCCGCGATGGCGAGCAGAACATCAACTTTGGCAAGTTCTCTTTGCATCCTTTTTAAGCGGCACGGCCGCTCTTTTACGGCGCGATTGAGCAAAATAAATGGCCAGACGCCGTCGATTGCCAATTCGCATGCGGCGAAAGCGATCATTTTTGATCTAAAAGAACAAAAGTACAAGATTGATCGGTTGTCGGACAGCACCATCACAACTGCACCGCCGCTGCCGTTCACAACAGCAAAATTGATCGCTGCAGCTGAAACACACCTTGGTTTTTCGCCTCGACAAACCTGCAGCATCGCCCGTTCTCTCTACAATGGTTGCGATATCGGACAGAAAAAGCCGGTTGGACTCATCACTTATCCGATAACGGATTCATTGTTCATCCCCGAGCAGGACCTATTGTCTGCCCGGGAGTTCATTATGGTGAATTATGGCAAAGCATACGTGCCGGAAAAGCCCCGCCTCTATTCAGATGCGTCATATTCTGCGTTCAGCGTTATTCGTCCCACCGCGCCATCGCGAACGCCTAAAAAATTGAAAAAGCATCTCGCCGACGGACCCTTTCAACTTTATGATCTCATTTGGAAACGCTTCCTGGCATCGCAAATGACAGATTCGACCATGGCGCATCGAAAAGTGTACATCACCGCAGGACCGCAAAAGGCCTATGTTTTTCGACTTGAACAAATCCAAACGATGGGCCGGGGATATCTGCAGCTCTTTCCGCAGACAGAGAACCAAACGTCATTTTTATTTTCACAAGAATGGCAAAAGAATGGCGAAATCATCCCTTGTGATTATAAATATGTTGTCGAACAGCACAAGTCAGATTTTTATTATACTGAAGGCAGATTGTTGGAAGCATTGGGCGATTTGGATGTGTGCATGATCGAGACGCTCGAGTACATACCCGATATTTTGCGCGAGTGGAAATTTGTCCGCCAAACTGCTGACGGCAAATTATATCCGACGCGACCGGGAAAGACTGCCTGCGAGTTGCTGCAACGGCGCTATCCGGATATTCTGAATGAACGGTTCATACGCCAGCAAAAAGCAAAGTTATTTATGCTGGAGAACGGAAAAAAGAATATCGATCCTGTGGCTGAAATCACAAAATTATTACAACATCCGGCACGACCGACAATGGAGGACCAGGCAGCAGATGGCGCCGTGAAAAAAACCAACAGCAAATGTCCTGTTTGTGGTGGCTCGATGCTGCAAAAAAGCAGCTCATCCGGTGACTATATGGTCTGTGAATTTTATCCCGATAACTGCCAGTACAGCAAATCGATTCATCCTCACCTGCATCGCTATTATGGGCGCTGCGATGACTGCCATGCTGAACTGACTGTTAAAATCGGCCGTTATGGTCGATTCCTGGCGTGTTCTGCTTTTCCAAAATGCAAGTTCACCAGGCCATTTCCGACTGGCGCCAAATGTCCCAGAGAAGGCTGCGAGGGAGATGTGATAGAACGGATCACAAAAACGGGTCGACTTTTTTACGGATGCAGCTTATTCCCGCACTGCAAATTTTCATCCTGGCAAATGCCGGTGAACATTGCCTGTCCAAAGTGCGGCAATCTCTATTTGACATTAAAAAACAGCGATGCTTTTGACGTTTATCAATGTCCCAAGTGCAAGACTGAATTTGACGCCAATCTGGCGGAAAAATGATCATGCCCGTCACAGCATTTAATATCGCGACGTGGATTCCGAGATTTGTGCGATTTTTACAAGTCGAACGGCACGACTCGGAAAATACATGTGCGGCCTATGAAACTGACCTGTTTCAATTTAATGATTATTTGGCGCAACGATTTAAAACAGAGCAACCGGAATTTGCCCACTTTACCAAAGAATCGGTGCGGGGATATCTCGGCTATTTGACCGGATTGAAATACTCCGCCCGCAGTCTCGCGCGCAAATTGGCCTGCTTGCGCGCATTCTCCAAATACTTGATTCGTGAAGATGTCCTTGCCGTGAATCCAACGCTCAACATTGCCACCCCAAAGATAAAAAAGAAACTGCCCGGCTTTCTCAGCGCGCAACAGGTGAAAGCATTACTGCAATTGCCAAACGTCGCAAGACCGCAGGGATTGCGCGACTATATGATCCTCGAGCTTTTTTACGCCACCGGCATGCGCGTCAGTGAACTCGCTTCCCTAAAGCTGGAGAATATTCGCCATGACGAAGGCGTCTTTCGTATTCGGGGCAAGGGGAATAAAACGCGGCTGGTGCCAATGGGGCATCGTGTTGCCCGAGATCTGCAAGTCTATTTGAAAATGCGCCAAGAAGAAGAAAAAGCTGCGCTGGAATTTAAGGATTTTATCTTTGTTAATAGTAATAAGGAGCCATTCACGAGAGGGCAAATTGCCGCAATCGTTCATGGCTATATAAAACGCATAGCCGGCAAAGAAATGGCACATCCACACACGTTGCGTCATACATTTGCCACGCATCTGCTCAATGAGGGCGCAGATTTGATGTCCGTAAAAGAACTTTTAGGGCACTCCAGTTTGAGTACAACACAGATCTACACGCATGTTTCTGCCGAGCATCTCAAAAAAATATATAAAAAAGCTCATCCGCGAGCGAACAGCGAAGGGTGATCGGAGAATTCACACTAAAAGAGGAGGTGACGGGCAATAGGACACACTATTTAATTGCGGGCAACTTGAATATTTACAAGGAGGTTCCTATGAGGATTTCATTCACTGCGAGACATTTTAAATCATCGGACCGACTCAAAGATTTCGCAATAACTGAGGTGCAACGCTTGAAGAAATACTATGATGATATCCTTGATGTCGAGATCATTCTGGATTATATCAAACAGGAGCAGGTTGCCGAGATTGTTGTCAAGGTCTTTGGGCAGAGATTGACTGTGGTTGAAAAGAGTGAAGATATGTACAAATCTATTACTCTCGCTGTGGATAAATTGGAACGCAAATTAGTGAAATATAAGCAAAAACTGCGACATTTTAACAAAGAGCGCATCGCCGAGAACATAGAACCAGAACTCGAACTTGATTAGATGGAGCAGAGAGAGCGGGGAGCGTTATCGCGCTCCCTGCTCTTCATTGCGTATAAACTTATGTCAATAGAAACGAAAAGGGTCTACAAGACAATTCTCGATGCCAAGCAGCCCAAAGCTATTGGTTACCTTAAGGTTAGCGATTTGTATGAACAAACCCAAGATCGGCTCCATTTGCGCATCGTCAATGATCAATATTCTTTTGACCGCCGAATTGAGCAAAAGGAATTGAATCGACCAGGTCTGGCGCTCAGTGGTTTCGTGGAAGTTTTTACCTACTGGCGTGTGCAGCTCATGGGGAATACCGAGATCGGTTACCTGAATACGCTGCACGGTGATGAACGGATCAGGGCCATTTCCAATGTTCTTGATTTTGATTTGCCCTGCATCATTGTCACAAATGATAATTTGATCCCGGTGGAGCTGGTTGAAATTGCCAACCAGCGCAAGATCACGCTATTTGCAACACCCGATAATACGACGTTTGTGCATCGGCACTTGAGTGAGCACCTGGAGCGCGCTTTTGCTCCGCATACAGTTGTCCATGGTTCACTGGTGGATGTGTTCAGCGTCGGTGTGCTCTTTGTCGGTCCGGCTGCAATCGGCAAGAGTGAGTTGGCGCTTGACTTGATCGAGCGGGGACACCAATTGGTCGCTGATGATGCTGTTCAAATTAAAAAGACCGGGGTCAACACGCTGCAGGGCGCTCCCAGGGGGAGTATCGGCCATCATATGGAAATCAGGGGCCTTGGAATCATCGACGTTTTTAAAATGTTCGGCGTGCGCGGAATTCGTGGAAGCAAGGATATTCATGTTATTGTCAAACTGGAAAAGTTTGGTGAAAATGCCAATTACGAACGAACCGGCCTGGACGAAATCTACACCCAAATTCTGGGAGTTGATATTCCACTCGTCGAATTGCCGGTCATGGAAGGAAAGAATTTGACAATCGTCGCAGAGGCGATTGCCCTTGATCAAAAATTGAAACAGATCGGCATAAAGCAAGCACACCAGTTCAACCAACATTTGATGCTAAAGAACATCTCAACTCAAAAGGCAGCGGAACAGGCGCCGGAAATAATGCTCGATATAGAGGATATTTGATGAAATACGGTGTAGTAATCGCACATGGACCATTAGGTGCGGCATTCATAGAGGCCGCCGCGTCGATCATGGGAAAAACCGAAGGGCTTTTTCCGCTCTCTGTCACGGATATGTCGATACAGGAGATCGAAGCACGCCTAAGGGCCATTGTCAACGAGCCATGCGAAAATGTTGACGCCATCATCATCATGGCCTGTTTGCGTGGCGGAAGTTCCTGGAATGTGAGCGCCGCCGTCACAAAAGGCCTGGATCGTGTTCGACTTGTCTCGGGCTTGAACCTTGCCATGTTGCTGACTTTTCTGCTCAAACGGGAGATGCTTTCTCTCGACGATCTGGTGGATGAAATGAAAAAAGAGGCTGCAAAAGGGATTACATCCTTGGACTTTAATCGCTAGAATGCGGGAGACAGATGAGATGCCGTTGGTGATGATACGAATTGATGACCGCCTCATTCATGGTCAGGTTGTCGTCGGCTGGGGGAGTGTTCTGAAACCAGATCGAATATTGTTGTCGAGTGACGACGTGGCAACTGTTGAGTGGCAACGAACCATTTATTTATCAGCGGTGCCGGAATCATTACATGCCTCTGTTCTCACCCTGGAAGATTCGATTAAAGCTCTGACATCCGCCGATTTTGGCGACGAAAAAGTGTTGCTGCTCGTAGATTCACCTAAAAGCATCATTTTTTTCGTCGAGAACGGAGTTGACATCAAGGAAGTGAATGTCGGGGGTATGCATTTCAAACCAGGCAAGAATCAAATTGCGCCTTTCATTTTTGTGGATAAAGAGGATGTAGCCAATTTCAAAATATTGTGCGAGAAGGGCATCAAACTCGAAGGACGCGACGTGCCAACGCGCTCACCCGTCGACATCTGCGCCGTATTGGGCTTCAAGGAATGACAAAAGGGCTATTGTGATCGGTTGATGCAACGCTTTCAATTCCCCACCGGACATACACTTTCACTAAATGTGGTCATGCCGAAACAGCTTCACCTTCATGAATTGACTGGAGAGATTTCCCAGTATCAACATCAAGCTCGTCCCAACAGGCACATACCAGGGCCATGCAATTTGAGGCGAATCGAGGACGATGAAGAGGACAACGGCAAGAAATGAAAGGACAAGTTGATAAAGTCGAGCTCTTCTATTGATCGTGGTGAAAATCCACCCGCCGACAATGCCGGCGAGTGAAAGGAGAATCAGCAGCACGCCGGACGATGGACCGATGAACCATGTCATATAGACGATCGTCGCCCACAACGAAACCAGAATATCCGCTTCATGCAAATTCGATTTCATTGTCGCCAGGAAAAATGCGCCCAAGACGCCGCCATAGGTGAAGGAAGCGATGGCCAGTCCCAACTCTACCACCGGATTCTCTTTGTTACGAAAGAGCATGGCGCCACCGGTGAAAATGATTCCCCACAGGATGGTGAATAACCGCGCCAATATGAGTTGCTTTTTCGCTGTCATTTTTCTGTGCGGCAAGAGCAGGTCGAACATGGTCGAGGAGGCCATGGAATTGAGAGAACTGCTCAATGTTGACATGGCAGCGGCGAAGACCGCGGCGATGATCAATCCGGAGAGGCCGCGAGGCAGTTGTTCTATGATAAATCGAGGCAGGATTTCATCGGGCGGCATTGCGGCGCCGTGATAAAATGCATAGAGCAAAAGCCCGAGAAAAAGAAAAATGCCAAATTGCACTAGGACAATGACGCCGCTGCTGATGAGGGCCTTCTGTGCATCCTTGGTCACTTTGCACGCCAACAGCCTCTGCACAATAATTTGATCCGTCCCATGCGACGCCATCGATAAAAAGGCGCCGCCAATGAGGCTGGCGGCAAGTGAATAATTCATCTGCATGAACTCTGATAAAGATTTGGTTAAAGTCAGATTAAAAATTTGCAGCTTGTCGGCATCGATGGCAGATGGCCAACCATGGGGCAACATGGTCAAAATGTAGAATCCGGCGATGACCGCTCCCCCCACATAGATAAAGGTCTGCACAACATCGATCCAGACGACGGAGCGTAAACCGCCAATGCTGGTGTAGAGCATTGTCACCATCGCCAAGATGACGATGCATACTGGCAGACTCAACCTCGTCATGATGGAGAGCGGAATTGCTGTGGCATAGAGCCGCACGCCGTCGGCGAGGAGTCGCGTGACGATGAAAATAAGCGATGATAATGTGCGCACGTTCGCTCCGAATCGATTGGCCAGCAGCTCGTATGAAGTGGACATGTCCCCGCGTATATAGGCGGGCAGAAATATGAAAGCGACAATTATTCTGCCAATGATATATCCCAGGCCGAGCTGCAAAAAATTCAAATTTGAAATATAGGCGAGACCCGGCAAGCTGATAAAAGTTAACGTACTGGTTTCCGTCGCCACTACGGATAAGCATACAGCCCACCAGGGTAAGCCGGCGCCGGCAAGGAAATAATCGCGACTGGTATAAATGCGACCGCCAAAACGCACTCCCAGAACAGTGATGATGGCCAAATATATCAGGATGATCGCATAATCGATTGGCTGCATGGGAAAAAGAATCCTGTCTTTTTTTATCAAGATAACAGAATTTGAGCAAATTCCCAAGAATGATTGCAAATATTAATTGACACTGCCGCAAAAACTAGCTATAATGAAGCAGTTGCGAAAAAGTTGGGCGATGCAAATCCGATACGGTGATCCTCATTCATTTGAGATGGGCGATGAAAAATAAATATGCCATCCGCGTTGCTTTGTGGATGATGGGGCTGGCACTGTCGGTCACGCCACGTACGGCAGGTTTAATGCTGAACGAAGAAATTGGCGATCTCATTGATGCGATGGAAGCGGAAGCTTTTGCGCTCGTCTCAGGCGGCGTTCGCTTTTTCGGCGATCGTATCGCCGTGGATCTGGCTATCGTGACATCAGATCAATTCAGGAGCGAGGATGGTTTTCCATTTTTGCCCTGGGTTGATTTCCCTGTGTTGTTCGGGAAATAGCCCCATGCACCGCTGAAAATATTTTCAGCAAAAAATAATTTCTGTTTGCAAAGCAAATAAATTTTGCTATCTTTTTAATACCACTTTGAGCCACCCGAAGGCTGTCAATACAGCCGGGTGTGCTCGACTCGTCCGGATTGAAAAACTTCTTTCATTTACTTTCTACAATAGAAAATTCCACATGGATGGTGCAAGCGCACGCTTGCGGAAATGACTTGATAGAATTTATGTGATTAATTTATAGCATTGGAGCGATCATGAGTATTAAATCTTTTTCCAAGGTCATTCCGGGGATTGGACCGGTGATGTTTGAACGAAGTAAAAAGGCAAAACATTTGAACATTACGGTGAAACCCATCGAGGGTATCCGCGTCGCAGTGCCGTTCGGCTTATCCTACCAGCAAGCCGAGGATATTGTCAAGAGTAAACGAAAATGGCTGGAGGAGCAGACCGTAAAAATCAAAGCGGTGCAGGAAGAGCACGAGGCGCGCGTGCATGAAAAGCCGCAGTTTGATCGGCGCCAGGCGCGCGACAAGATCGTCAAGCGTCTGGAAGAGCTGGCAGCGCAATTTGATTTTACCTATCATCGTGTTTTTATACGATCGCAAAAGACCAAATGGGGGAGCTGCTCGGGCAGCCAAAATATAAACCTGAATGCCAGATTGGTCGAGCTGCCGGATGAGTTGATGGATTATGTCATATTGCACGAACTGGTTCATTTGCACACAAAAAACCATGGCGCTCAATTCTGGGCAGAACTGGACAAATATGTCGGGGGGGATGCAAAAAAAGTTGCGAAAGAATTAAAAAAGTACCGGCTCGATGTATGATATTCAGTTGCAGTTCTCAAGCATCTGAATCTGCATTTACCATCCCGTTCTATAATCCTTGTGCAAAAACGCATTTGCTTCAGGTGCGTTGGCAAAGGTCATTGTTTGCGGATCCCACTGCAGTTTATCGTTAACTCGAAGTGCTACATTGCCCAATAGCACCATTTCCGTCAATGGACCTGCCTTTTCAAAATGAATGCCGGCCGGCTCCCCGCCTTTACATGCTGCAATCCATTCCTGGCGATGACCAATCGAACGAGGCAATGTCTTTGGTGGTCGCGTATACGATCTCATCGCCGACTCGGGAATGATGCGCAGTGCGCGGGCGCCGTGAGAACCGGTCAAGATTTTCCCCTTTGATCCAATGTATAACACGCCGCCGTAGGTGTCACCCATCTTTCGACCTTGCTCCAGTTCTGCGGGCGTTTCCGGCATCAATCCACCATCATACCAGTGCAATGTCACCGGCGGCATCTGCTCCCGCGCCGGAAACTGATAATGAACCAGGCAGGCGCGTGGAAAACAATCGGTATCTTTTTGTTTATCCCAGTTCAATCCTTTGGGGACAAAATAGGAATGGCTGGCTTCGATGGTCACAGGGTGTCCGAGTTTCATTGCCCAGAGGATCGGATCAAAAATATGGCACCCCATATCACCCAATCCGCCGGTGCCAAAATCCCACCACGCACGCCATTGGCCAGGGTGGTAGACGGGGTGATAAGGTCGAACCGGCGCCACGCCGAGCCACAAATCCCAGTCCAGTTCTTCGGGAACAGGCGGCGTTTCTGTCGGGCGCGGAATACCTTGTGGCCACACCGGATGCGGCGTCCAGGCGTGGATCTCACGAATGTCGCCAATGGCGCCGTCCCATATCCATTCGCACAGGAGGCGCGCCTCTTCCATGGCGTGACCTTGGGTGCCCATTTGCGTGGCGACGCCCGCTTTTTTGGCAGCTGCTGCCAAGAGTCGTGCTTCCATAACCGTATGCGTCAACGGCTTTTCGGTATAAACATGCTTGCCCGCTTCGATCGCTGCCATGCTGATGGGTGCGTGCATATGATCCGGTGTGGCGACAACGACCGCGTCGATATCCTTTTGCTTTTCCAGCATGATGCGATAATCCTTGTAGCGCCTGGCGTTGGGATAGCGCTCAAATGTCGAGGCGGCAACTTGCCAATCCACATCGCAAAGAGCTGTTATGTTTTCTGATTCCATATCTTGCAAGTCAGCGGCGCCCATTCCGCCGACGCCAATGCCGGCAATATTCAACGTGTCGCTGGGCGCCTTATAGCCTCGCCCGAGGACATGTCGAGGGACAATGAAAAAAGCCGATGATGCGGCCACTGTTTTTATAAAGCGACGACGATTTGTCCGCTTCATTGGAGTTCCTTTCGTCTGATCGATTTCAGCCTGGTCATGAAAAAGCATAGTAAAAAGAAATGACTAAAACAAGCAAGAAATAAGTTCGCTTGTATTTTAATCTTTGGTTTACGGCAGATTTTTTTTATTTTGCCTGGTATTGTAAGAATGAAATAGAATAGATAAACGAAGGAGTAATGATATGAACATGAACCTGAAGAGCCTGGACGTCTGGTTTGTTACCGGCAGCCAGCACCTCTACGGCGATGAAACATTGCGCCAGGTTGCTGAACACTCGCAAACAATTGCCGCAGCACTGTCAGCATCCGCCGACATTCCGGTCAACGTTGTATGCAAGCCGGTGTTGACGACGCCGGATGCAATCTCTCGACTATGTATCGACGCAAATTCGGACCCTGCATGTATCGGTCTCATTACCTGGATGCACACGTTTTCGCCGGCGAAAATGTGGATTGCCGGATTGAATACGCTACAAAAGCCGTTCGTGCATTTGCATACCCAATATAACCGCGATATTCCCTGGGATAAAATCGACATGGATTTTATGAATCTGAACCAATCGGCGCATGGCGGCCGCGAGTTCGGATTTATCGGCACTCGTCTGCGCATCAATCGCAAGGTTGTCGTGGGATTCTGGCAGGAAAAAGCGGTGCAGGAAAAGCTTGCCATCTGGATGCGCGCGGCCGTTGCCTGGCACGATTGGCAGAGCGGCAAGGTGGCTCGCTTTGGCGATAATATGCGTCAGGTGGCAGTGACTGAAGGCGATAAAGTTGAAGCGCAAATCAGATTCGGCTATTCGGTGAATGGTTATGGGGTTGGCGATTTGGTCGCTGCGGTGAAAAAGGTGAGCGATGCCCAAGTCGATAAATTGATCCATGACTATCGTCAGCTTTACAAAATGCCGGCTCGCCTCGAATCCGATACAGCCCTTATGCGCAGTCTGAAAGAAGCCGCAAAAATTGAAGTGGGCTTGCGCAGCTTTTTGCAGGAGGGCGGTTACACAGCATTCACTACAACATTCGAGGATTTGCACGGTCTGACGCAATTGCCGGGATTGGCGGTGCAGCGTCTCATGGCAGATGGTTATGGATTTGGCGCTGAAGGGGACTGGAAAACGGCTGCTCTTGTGCGTGCGATCAAGGTGATGGCCCTCGGACTCGCGGGCGGCACATCGTTTATGGAAGACTATACCTATCACCTCGACCCGGCTGGCCCCATGGTGCTTGGCGCCCATATGCTGGAAGTCTGTTCATCCATAGCCGATGGTCAGGCCTCTCTCGAAGTCCATCCCCTGGGTATTGGCGGCAAAGCCGATCCCGCGCGCCTGGTGTTCAACGTGAGGGGAGGTTCTGGTTTGAATGCATCCATCATCGATCTGGGCAACCGTTTTCGCCTGTTGGTGAATGAGGTGGATGTTGTCAATCCGAAAGAGGCGTTGCCCAAATTGCCGGTCGCGCGCGTGGTGTGGATGCCAAAGCCAAACCTGGAAACAGCTGCCGGCGCCTGGATCCTCGCCGGCGGTGCACACCACACCGCATTCACGATGGCCCTGACGTCAGAATATCTACAGGATTTTGCCGATATAGCTGATGTGGAAATGGTCGTGATTGGCGAGAATACCAGAATTTCTGAATTCAAAAAGGAATTGCGCTGGAACAGCGTCTATTATTCTATGAACAGGGGATTCTAGGATCAAGGACAGAAAAGCAAAAATGGCGAATGCTCCATTCAGTTTTTTGCAGCCATCAGGAAGCGAGGTGCATCGATGAAACCAACGAGAAGAGATTTTCTGAAAACCGCGGCCGGCGGACTCGCGGCCGTCGCACTGCCGATCTCTCTGCCGGGGGAAAGGCAGGACTTTTTTTCGCCGATTACACTTGGCAAAAGCGGTATCCAAAGCAGTCTTCTCTCCTTCGGAACCGGCACTCACGGCAGCAACAAAGCGTCAAAACAGACGCGTTTGGGCATGGAGGCTTTTGTCGATTTGGGCGGTCACGCCTACGAAGCCGGCGTGAGGTTTTACGATGCGGCCGATTCTTATGGCTCGCATCCCTATCTGCGCGAGCTGTTCCGCCACATTCCGCGCGAGAATGTCACCGTGCTGAGCAAGCTCTGGAATCGTCCCAGCGATTGGGCACATTTCACCACCGCCCAAAATGCTGTTGACAGATTTCGCCAGGAGCTGGATCAGGATTATATTGATATTGTTCTCATGCACTGCATGGTGGAACCAGACTGGACGACGCTGTATCGAAAGGTGATGGATGAACTCTCTGAATTGAAGGTCAAGGGTGTGATCGGCTCTTATGGTGCATCATTCCATTCCATTTATGCTCTCAAAGCAGCCCTGGAGTCCGATTGGCCGGAAATCCTGTTTGTCCGCTTCAACGACAGCGGCACACAGATGGATCATTATCCCCGTGTCGTAGCGCCCATGCTCAGAAAAGCGAGATCGGACGGCAAAGGCGTCATCGCTATGAAAGTTTTTGGCGGCGGCAAGGCGGTGCAGGAGGAGCAGCGCGAGAGCTCACTCAAGTTTGTGCTGGGTTCGAATGCAATTGACATGATGACCATCGGTTTTGGCAGTCGGGAAGAATTTGATGATACAGTTGAGCGCATCAAGCGACTTGCAGCTGGTGAGCACGCGCCAGCTCGGTGATGTCGTTGACAGCGCTGGAGTCAGGGCATGTTTTTCAGGACGTCGAGGTTTTCCTGCGCTTTGCTTTTATAATCCAAAGCGCCTTTGTGATATGGATTGATCCGCAGAACATTGTTCCACATATTGATCGCCTGTTGATATTTTTCTTCGGTGTAAAGTTGAATACCCAGATTGAAGAATTCATCAACCCGAGCGTTCAATTCGATTTGGCAACGTTGCCGCAGTTGTTGAGCTTCAGCGTGGTCTGCGTCTTTTATCAGCACCGAATCGAATAGCTCCAGAGCTTCCAGATACCTGCCCGCGATATATTCAGCGCGTGCCTGACGCATGAGGCTTTCAATGTCGAGCTTTGTGAGGGCATTCCGTTTTATGGTGGTCGCTTCCGCATGAGAGGGATTCATATTCAGCGCCGAATCCGCCCAGGTGATGGCCTCCCGCCACTCTCTGTTTTCAAAATGCTCTCTTGCGAGCTCGAGGTATTTGCGGGATTGTCCTGTTCGCGAATCCGCAATCAAATTTTTATAGCGGCGTGCTCCTGAATGCGACGGATCGATGGCCAGCGCGGCGTTAAAGAGTTCGAGAGCAGTGCGATAGTCTTTGTTGTCGTAAGCGGTTTTGCCTCTGTCGTAATACCTTTCTGCACTTGAGGTGATCGTCGCCAAAAGCTCCTTTTGCCGCTGCAGTGCGAAAGAATGATCCGGTTGAATCTTGAGGATTTCCTGGTACATCCTCAGCGCATCGTTCCACGATTTGTTTGCATCCAATCTTTGCGCCTGGTCGAGCATGTCGGAAATCTCGAGCGAAATTTCCTTGCGCTCGTTTTTGATTCGTCGCAGATAATTCGCAGCATCTTCAAGATTCGGATCAATGGCAAGAGCTTTGTCAAATTCTGTTTCCGCCAGATCGAGTTTGCGCTGGCTATAATATCCCAGGCCGGCAAAATAGTGTTGCTCCGCGATTTTTGAATGATAGGATTGAATTTTGACCAGATAATTCTTTGAACCAAAGTGATCAGGTCGCACCAGAATGATCGCCTCGAACAACTCTTTCGCCCGCTGAATGTCGGCATCATTGTACGCCTGAACCGCCTGCTGGTACCATCGCTCAACGTCAATGTTCACCTTGGGACGAATCATCGCAATGGCTTGCTGCGCCTCACGATTTTTGGGATCAATTTTGAGAACCAGAAGATATTGCGCCGCTGCTGCAAGATAGTTGCTCTGATTTTGAAAGGTTTGACCCTCGACGAGCAGGGAGTCGATTTTGACATTCTCTTTTGCCAGAACGGGGAGGAGCAATTTTTCAAGATTGTTGGCTTTGGTATGATTTTCATCGTATATGAGTACATACTCACATCGTTGAAGAGCTGCCTTGATATCTCGTCGTTTTAGTGCTTCCATGGCATCGTTGTAATAACGATCTGCAATCTGTTTGGGATGCGCGCCAATCCGTGCCGATGTGGTCAGCGCCAGTCTTTTTGTCAAGGCGTCAAAGGTCAGATCCAAGCTGAGGTTATCCCGTTCAAATCCGCCGCCGAACGAATACTTGCTTGAATCAAAGTCTTTTATGCCGGCGAAAACGCGAACGTGTGGCGTCGGATTGAATAGCAGCCCGAGGTGATTCGAGTCATCGCCCGACATAAAATGACGCGCGTAGTGCAGTGTTGGCCCGGTCGCGGTGAACTGGTATGAAAGACCAAGGCGAATTTGATGATTGCCATGCTGCTGTCCTAACGGGATGTTGTGCAATGAGAATCCAACTGCCAATCTATCAGCAATGTACGGTGAGCGTTGCTGCAAAATCGAATTCGTCGGTCTGAAGAGCATACCCACTCCGAAGGTCATCCAGCTGTGCTCTGACTGCTGCAATCCATTCATATTGAGTCCGACGAACAAGCCCGGGATCAATTGATAACCCCACCCGGCTGTGGCAAATTGAATCGGATCGTTCTCCCAGGTGGAGGCAATCGAGGCGGCGAACGAACCAAATTTGGGGACAAAATGAGAGTATGCTAAATAGTTCGCCGTAAAGGGTTCATGAATGCTCAACAGTCCCTGTGGGCAGCGCATGACGGCGAGCGATGCCGGATTCCAATAGAGTGCAGAAGCATCATATAGCCCCACGACAGCGGAATAGCCGATGCCGATAGCTTTGGCGCCGGGAGAAAAGGAATCCAGTTCATCCTGCGCCCGGCATGGTCGCAGTAGATGAAACAACATGAAGAGAAAGCAGAGAAAAACTCGTACAGGAGAGAATGTCTTCCTGCTACATAGTAATGGCATGGTCATAATCCACTTCAAATGTAGCGACAGGTTTGCTGCGTCCTTTGACCAATACTGGATCAAGTTGTGTCGTCGTATAATGGCCCTTGAGTCGACGAGCGACTTCAATCGGCGCGATGATTTGTCCCGGCTTTGCGATCGAGCACAATCTGGCGGAGAGGTTCACCACATCGCCAATGACCGTATAGTCCATGCGATTTTTTGAGCCCATATTGCCAAGCACCGCCGGTCCGACATTGATGCCAATGCCGACCTTCAATGTCAGCACGCCGAGCTCAGCCCGTCTGACATTGAGTTGGTGTATTGCCCGCTGGATTTCGACGGCCGTTTTAACGGCGTTATCAGCCTGATTTTCACCATCGAAAATGGCCATGACCTGGTCGCCCATAAATTTATCGACAACGCCGTGGTTGTTTTCGATTATTTGCGATTGGACATCCAGATAGATATTCACCAGCTTGACGATTTCTTTTGGGCTGAGGCGTTCGGTGAGATTGGAAAAATTGCGAATATCAGAAAACAAAAGTGTGACATTGCGGCTCTCGCCTTCCGACGGCAAGCCGTTCGCATAGCGGTCACGAATCATCTTGATGGTGTACTTTGATACAAATTTTTGCATATACAATTTTTCATGCAAATGCTTTATCATTTTATTGAATTCGCTCGCCAGCTGGCCCAACTCATCATTTGACAATATCGGGATCTCTTTTTTCAGATCGCCTTCGCTGATGCGATGAACACCCTTGCCGAGCTCTTCAATTTGTCTTGTCATACGGTGGGCGACGAAAAAGATCAGCAGAACTGAAACAATCAGGACAATTAATGTGGCGGAAATCGTCGTTTCAGTCGCATGTTTCATCGGCGCCATGACCGTTTTCTTGGAAAATCCCAGTGCTGCAACACCCAGAAAAACCCTCTCTGTCTCACTTCGGCGAACGTACAGCGGGTGAATGTGCTCGATAATTTCAGCATTTTCCCGCACAAAATTTTCCTGTAACTGACTAAAAAGCAGACTATCCTCGGTGACAACGAGCGTGTTGATGAGCGAGATATCAGTGTGAGCTATGATCATGCCGTTCCGGTCAATGACCTTTGCGTACGACAGTCCGTCAATCCCTTCCGTGAAGACGGGCTGTATTTGCTCGAGGATGTGCCCCAGCCATTGACTGCGCTCATTTACGTCGGCGCCTTCTTTATAATAGAGGAGAAGATCGTTCTTTATTGCTGTCGAGACGTGCCGCAGGGAGAGCTCGCAGTATTGCGCCAGGCTGTCGCGCAGCACTTTGCGGCCATTCTGAAAAAAAGTGAATGACAATATGGACAACATGCTGATGACAATGATGCCAATGATGATGATGAGCTTGTCCCGAATGGGTAACGACGCAAATCGCCATTTGAGCTGGTTTTTTATGCTTTGAAAACTGTTTTTTAGAGTTTGAATAAACGTGCGAAAAAAAGTGTGCGTCGTCTCATGGGCTCGCTCGGGAAATTTTGTCTCTTGGTTGCTTATTTTACCATCCTTGAAAATTAGAACAGTGGCTAAACAAAGTACTCATTCACCAGCGAATCTACGGCTATCGAACAAAAATAATTTAATGATAAAATGAATATATTCAAAGCCTAATCTTGATACAGAGACGCACGCCGGTCGTTGGTCAGTGAAGCCGCGTAATAATGTTAATCGACAATTATGATTTCTTCCACTCTGATTTTGCCTGTTTCTGCAGGATCTTGCAGAACATCTGTTTTTTTGTGCAGGTAATAGATGGCAAAGAGCAACAGCAGGATGGCAAACAGCAGTTGCACCGGGTTTACTCTGGCAACTCTTTGCGAATGTCGAAGTCGTCTGAAATGAATCCGGTGTTCTTGATCAGCTGCAGCATCCTGGTTGTAGTAATACGTCTCTATTTTGAATTCACGTGGCCGTGCCAATTTCATCAACGGCATAACGCACCTCTCGTAAGTTGTTCATCGTCATGTATCTATTTAAAAATAGACAATTTTTTTCAATTCAGCAAGATGGCGCGTGATAGATCAAGCCAGGCTTAGCTCTTGCTGGGATTTAACCTCTTTATAACATGATTATATCTTTGACAAGTTCCCGTGTAAATGTGGATTTTCATCATTTGCAAAAAGGCTCTTGTTTTGCGCTGCGATGGCCAGCAAGCGCCTGCATGTCGCCTTGAGTTATTTTCTGAAATCGAGTATGATTGTGTTGCTATTCAATCCGAGTTTATCTAATTTTGCAGGTTGCGGGCAACAGGAAAGGAGATTATAGTGTCCATTACAGGAGAGAAATTTCAGCAGCTTGTTGATATAATGGCCAGGCTTCGCGGTGAAGAAGGGTGTCCGTGGGATATTGAGCAGACACACACATCGCTCAGCCGGCATGCGCTGGAAGAAGTCTATGAGGTCATCGAGTCGATCGATGAGGGGAGATTTAATGACTTGCCGGGTGAACTGGGAGATCTGCTGCTGCAGGTTGTATTTCACGCCCAAATTGCTGCAGACGATGACCGGTTTACGATCAATGATGTGTTGGATGAGATCAATGAGAAGCTCATCCGTCGTCATCCGCATGTGTTTGGTGATGATGTCATCGAGACGGCAGAGGAACAGACGCAGGCGTGGGAGCAATCCAAGTTGAATCACGAGGGAAAACATTCTGCCGTTGATGGCGTGCCGAAACAGCTGCCGGCGCTGCTGCGCGCCCACCGCCTGCAAGGCAAGGCTGCGGCCGTAGGTTTTGACTGGGATGTGATTGAGCCCGTTTGGGGAAAAATCCAAGAAGAGATGGCGGAGTTGCAGCACGCCTGGCAATCCGGGCATATCGCCCACACTCAAGAGGAGCTGGGCGATGTTTTATTCGCCGTTGTCAATTTGTCACGTTTTTTGCAAGTTGAACCCGAGCAGGCATTGCGAAATGCCTGCGAGAAATTCACCCGTCGTTTCAAGAAGGTTGAGGAGGAGTTTAAAAATCGCGGTCAGAAAATGAGCCAGTTGCCGCTCGAAGAATTGGACAGGGTGTGGGATGATGTCAAGGCCCAGGAGAGGAAAAGCGGCTAGGCAATTTTTTGAAATGCTGCTCTAGCATGTCCCACGTCTCATACAAGGCTTGCGAGATCACTTTTGTATGTCCCGAGACCGGCATAAAATTCGTATCGCCATGCCAGCGCGGCACGATATGAAAGTGCAGGTGATCATCAATGCCGGCGCCGGCCACTTTTCCTAAATTCATGCCGATATTCAATCCATCCGCCCGCATGTATTTTTTGATGATCTCGCTGCTTGCGGTGAGGAGCGACATCATGTCGGTTTGCTCTGGCAAAGTTAACTGCTCGAGGTCGGAAATATGCCGATAGGGGACGATCATCAAGTGCCCATTGTTGTAAGGATAAAAATTCATAATAACGAAACATGTTTGCCCGCGATGGAGAATGAGATTATCACGATCGCGTTGCTGTTTGGGTTTATCACAAAAAATGCAGCTCTCCGGCTTTGGTGACATGATATAGTCCATTCTCCAGGGCGCCCACATATTGTCCATATACATCTCCTCGGTTGAGGGATAAAAAAAGGGTACGAGGGATCCTCGTACCCATAGTTGTCTGCCAGAATGTCTTCATTCTTGCGCTGTTTTGCTCTCGGCAATGATTTTTGCTTCGACGTCTTTTGGCGCCGGATCATAGTGCGAAAATGACCGTATGTAGGAGGCCCGTCCGCTCGTCATCGAGCGCAGTTTGGTGGCATAGTCATGCAGCTCTCCCAGTGGCACTTTGGCCTTGACGAGCTGGAATCGTCCATGAGCTTCAATGCCCGAGATTTTACCGCGTCGAGTGGACAGATCGCCCATGACATCGCCCATATTTTCCTCTGGGCATTTCACAGTGACTTCATAGATGGGTTCGAGCAAGATGGGTTTTGCTTTCTGCATCATGGCCTTGAAACATTGGCGACCGGCGATCTGGAAAGCAATGTCTTTGGAATCAACCGGGTGTTCTTTGCCATCATAGAGAATGGCTTTGACATCGACGATTTTATAGCCGGCAATGGCGCCTTCATCAAGGACTTGCTTGACGCCTTTTTCCACCGAGGGAATGTACACTTGCGAGACGGCGCCGCCGACGACTTCGCTGGCAAATTCAAAGCCGGAGCCGCGCGGCAGTGGCTCAAGTCGCATCCAGACTTCACCGAACTGGCCGGCGCCGCCCGATTGTTTCTTGTGACGATATTTTTCATCTGCTTTAGCGGTGATCGTTTCGCGATAGGGAATTTTCGGCTTTTTCGTCATAACGTCAACGCCAAAACGCTCTTTCAGGCGTTTCAGTACAATGTTGAGATGCAACTCGCCATAGCCGGAGACAACGGTCTGCTTGAGTTCAGGATCGACGAAAATGGTGAAACTTGGATCGATTTCGTGCAGCGTATGCAAACCGGCGCCGATTTTTTCTTCATCTCCTTTACTTTTGGGGATAACGGCGAGTTGAAAAACGGGTTCCGCAAACTGAATCTCGCGAAATTTAATCGGCGCCTTTTTCGACGCCAGGGTATTGCCCGTGTGAGTGTCTCTGAGCTTCACCAAGGCGCCAATATCGCCGGCGCGCAGGCCATTCATTTCGGTTCTGCTTTTTCCCAACATCGTGTAAATCTGCCCGATCTTTTCGTTATTTCCGCGAGAGACATTGAGCACTTCATCGCCCGATTTGATGGCGCCGGAATAAGCTCGAATGAGCGAGAGTTCGCCGACGTGCTGTTCGGAGATCGTCTTGAAAACGAGCCCGGAAAAATCGCCGCTCTCGGAACAGACCACTTTAATGTCATTGCCCGAGGCATCTTGAGTGCTGTAGGGCGAGAGTGCAAGGGGCGAGGGCCCGTAGTCATTAATAAAGTCAAGCAAGGTTGTCACGCCAACATTTCGTGACGCCGCACCGCAAAGCACCGGCAATATTTCCTTTTTTAGAATGCCGGCGCGCAATCCGGTCAGCAGATCTTCTTGACTCAATTCCATTGTCTCAAGATATTTTTCCATGATCACGTCGTCGCACTCGGCGACTTTTTCTATCAATAGCATGCGCAGCTCGTTCGCACGATCAGTCAAATCGCCGGGAATCTCCTCCTCTTTGAAGGATCCTTTGGCATCGGTAAATGTGATTTTTTTCATGCGCAGGAGGTCAATCACAGCATTAAAGCCTTCACCCTGATTCAGTGGAAACTGAAAGACGGTGGCATTATGGCCGTACGATTCCCTGATCGATGCGAGCGCCTCATCAAATTTTGCATGTTCACGATCGAGCAAATTGACAAAAAACAGGCGAGGTGTTTTGAATTCATCAAGCACTTCAGTGACCATATCGGTGCCAACTTCAACGCCGGCAATGCCATTCACCAGAACGACCGCTAAATCGGCAACGCGGAGTCCACATCGAACTTCACCAAAAAAGTCAGCATATCCCGGAAGATCTATGAGATTGATTTTGCTACTCTTCCATTCAAATTGCATCAACGTGGCGCCGATGGATATTTTACGTTCTATCTCGTCAGGGCTATAATCGGATATCGTCGTACCATCGTCGATGGCGCCAAAACGATTTGTCACTCCTGCCGCATGAAGCATTGCTTCTGCGAGGGTCGTCTTGCCAACAGATTGATGCGATACCAGACTGATATTTCTGATATCTCGAGGCGCATATTCTTTCACTGTTCTCCTCCTGTGCCGACAAGCGGCTTGGCTTTGTCAGTACAATTTAATCATGTTTTGTCTATTTGACAGGTTCATGCGATGATTTTGCCGTCTTTTGGCGTAAAAAGCGCTTGAGGACACGGCCAGTGGGGCTTTTCGGCAAAGCAGCAACTGTTTCGACAAACCTGGGACATTTATATACTGGCAGAAAATTTTGACAATAGGTGAAGAGTTCGTCATTTGCTAAACTGGCGCCTTTGGCGAGAACGACAAAAGCTTTCACTTCAGCGCCGTGTACGGGATCCGGCATTCCAACGACCGCCACCTCATCAACAGCCGGGTGGTCGAGGATGATGTTTTCCACCTCACGCGAATGAATCGCAAAACCGCCCTTTGTGATGATATCATCTTTGCGCTCTTGAATGAAGAGGTAATGATCTAGATCCAGATAGCCGATGTCACCCGTTGCCAACCACCCGTCTTTGAGACGCCGCTCTGTCTCTTTGGGTTGATCCCAATATCCTTTCATGAGACTCGGGCTCTTTACAAAAATCTCGCCACTCTGATTTGGAAAGAGGATGCGACCGGCACTGTCACGCACCTGCAATTCCACACCCATGAGCGGCAATCCTGTGGACTCGGATTTTCTGTCGCGACTGATGCGGGTGGCGCTCACCAAAGGGCCGGCCTCGGTCAGGCCATACGCTTTCAATATTGTCACATTGAATTTATTTTCAAACTCGTATAAAACATCATCGGCAAGGTGACCTCCATAGCACATGCAGTACTTTAAAGAGGGCATGGCGAGGTTGTTCCCGTGAACATTCAAGAGCGCCCGAAACATGCCGGGAACTGCGGGCATGAATGTGACGCCGTTTTTTTGAATTGTCTCGATGACTTCAGCTGGCTTGAAGCGCGGTAAAATGACAAGTGTGGCGCCTGCTGCCAGCGATGCATGCATCACCACTGTCTGCCCTAACGGATGAAAGAGCGGAAGAACGGCAATCACTTTATCTTGTGGGCCGATTTTCAACATTTCTATGCACGTATTCGCATTGAAGAGGATGGCTTCGTGGGTGAGTTCAGCGCCCATCGCCTCATCAGCGATGCCGGAGGTGTAGTTGATGACGGCAACATCCGATTCTGAAATTGAAAGCTCAGACGCTAGTGGCATGGAGTGCGTGATAATGTGCGTGAGCGATTTGCTCTCTTTGAAGGCGCGGTCACCCAGGACAAGTAGTTCAACGCATGTCGATGCCGTCTGATAAGCGGAGAGAACCTGGGGGAGAAAGGCTTGCCACACGATCAGGATTTTTGCGCCCGAATCTTTCAATTGATGCTCCAGCTCTTTTGCATTGTGCATGAAATTGAGCGGAACAGCGATGCCGTTGGCAGCCAGGATGGCGTAATAGCTTATGCAGAAATGGGGTACATTGGGAAGCAAAATGGCCACCCGATCTCCTTTCTCAATTCCCAACTCGACGAGCCCGCCGGCGAGTTTCTTCACGGCATTGATGAAAGAATGATAGGTGATTTCAGTATCTTCAATGACCAGAGCGCGCTGCGAAGGAGCCGACTGCGCTGAATGATATAATTGTGAGACGAGTGTTGGCACTCTTGATCCGGTTCTAGATTTCAATTCAGGTGAAATTTACAGACTGCAAAGATACTTTTAATGAGACAAAATGTCAAGAATTATTTGTGCTGTTCACTCCACCAGAGTGAAGGGATGAATGAGCCATAATCCTGGCAAAGCGATCGAACTTCACTTTTGAAATTCATTTTGTCCCAGCCTGGGACAATCCTCTCCAGTGCTCGCTATTTCTTTTTTATTTTGGCCATTTGACGGAAAATGCTGAACTAATTCCTTGTATTTCAAAGGTTAAAATGCTTAAATTTATAGCGCACTCATTCATATGGCAGGGTGCGTTTTGTCTGAGTAACAGTCGGCATTTATATTTATTGGCGTGATATTTGATGCGGAGCTGCATGATGCACACTTACATTCAACCGCCGAAAACAGAGCAGTGAAAAGAATTCATAAAATGATTTGTGCCGCCGTCCTGATCTTTTTGGGACTAGTTGTCGTGTGGCAGCCGGAAAGAGTCTGGTCAAACGCGCAGCAGCTGTATAATAAATGGATGATTCTGACCATGATTCTCGAAAAGATAGAGCGGTTTTACGTTGATGAAAAGCATCCGGATGAGCTGCTCAAGGACGCAATTGACGGGATGCTGTTCGGGCTGGATCCTCATTCTGTTTATCTGACGGCCGGGCAGTACAAAGACTATTCGAAAAAATATGATGGCTATTACGGATTTGGACTGAAATATTGCAGAATCGACAGCGTTCTGGTGGTCACATCACTTGTCGAAAATGGCCCGGCTGACCTTGCGGGCATCCGCATTGGCGACCGCATCCTTAAAATTGCCGGCATGCGTATTTCCGACATCGCCGGAGGCTCGGTTGAGAATTATTTATCCGCGCGCTCGGAAAAGCTTATCTCCATGGCCATTCAACGTCCGCCACAAGGAGAACGGATTTCTCTCGAGCTGGCAAAACGGCAGATCGTCGATAAAAGCATTCCCGTCAGCTTTATGATCCGGGATGCTGTTGGCTATATAAAACTGTCCTATTTCACCGACGCTACGCCGCAGGAGCTGGATGCTGCGCTGACAAAGTTGACAGGCGCCGGCATGACTCGGCTGATAGTGGACTTGCGCGATAATGGCGGCGGCGCCTTTGATTCCGGGATTGCTGTCGCGGATCGTTTCATTCCTCGCGGCAGGTTGATTGTCTACACCAAAGGACGCGCTCCCCATTCTTCAGAACAATTTGTTTCAACTTTGCCGGAAAAGACAATGCCACTTGTCGTGCTGGTCAATGAATCGACGGCGAGTGATGCCGAGATCGTGTCGGGAGCGCTGCAGGATTGGGATAGAGGTCTCATCGTCGGACGCCGTACCTATGGCAAAGCGCTCGTCCAGACAGAATATACTTTTCAGGATGAGTCGGTGCTCATGCTCACAACTGCTCGCTATTATACCCCACTCGGGCGTCTCATTCAAAAAGAGTACCAGGAGAACAATGCCGGCAAAGTCAACCATAAAAGCGTCGAGCCACAAAAATACAAGACGCCCAAAGGTCGCATCGTTTATGGCGGTGGCGGAATTCAGCCGGATGTGGTGCTGAAAAAAGCCGATAAAATTGTTCCAAAAGGATTGCAGCCCTTGTACTCTAACGACGTAAATATCTTTTTTAATTTTGCTGATAAATACGTAATATCACATGCCGATATAATGTTTACGCATGATGTCGAGTTGTTTGTACGTGAATTCAGAGTCAGTGAAAATATGTGGCAACAATTCAAACAATACGTTCATCAAACTCCGGTCAGCTTGGCAGAATCGATCATGGAGGCGAACTCGATATTTCTCAAAGATGAACTCAAAGTTGAAATCGCCGGGCGGCTCTGGGGTGATAGAGGCAGGTTTATGGCAGTCAGTGAGAATGATTCCGAAGTTCAAGCGTGTTTAAAATATTTTGAACAGGCGAGTGCGCTCATTAAGTAATTTATCAGATGAAATACGAAAATTCAAACCATCATCCAAAAATACTGGTCGTTGATGATATTCCTGTCAATATTCAACTCTTGCAGGCTTTCCTGGCAACGGAAAAGTACAAAACTTATATTGCACGAAATGGCGTCGAGGCGCTCAAACAGGCGGAAGCTGTCGAGCCAGACCTCATATTGCTGGATGTCATGATGCCAAAAATGAATGGTTTCGAGACGTGCAAGTTGCTGAAAAAATCTGAAAAAGCCCGCTATACGCCTATCATTATGGTGACGGCGCTGAACGAGATCGAGAGCAAAATTCAGGGCATCGAGGCCGGGGCAGATGATTTTATCAGCAAACCATTCAACAAGCTGGAATTGTTGGCGCGCGTCAAGTCACTGCTTCGAGTGAAAACCCTGCATGATCAGCTTCAGGATAAAATCGTTCAACTGGAGAGAGCAAAGGAGCGTTTGCGAGAATTGGCGGTGACGGATGGCCTGACCGGTTTAAAAAATTATCGTCATTTCAAAGATGTGTTCAGTTTGGAAATAAAACGCGCCGAGCGCCACAAGAGTCCGCTTTCCTTGATAATGTTCGACATCGATTATTTTAAAAATTACAATGATACTCACGGACATCTTGCCGGAGATCGCGTTTTGCAGGATATAGCTATCCTGGTGTTGAAAAATATTCGCAAAATTGACCTGGCCGCTCGTTACGGCGGTGAAGAATTTGCCCTCATTTTGCCAAATACCGATATAAAAAATTCGCGAATAGTCGCCGAAAAGATACGCAAGCTCGTGGAGGATTATCATTTCCCGTTTCAGGAATCACAGCCGGATGGCAGCATTACGATCAGTGTTGGTGTCTCGTCATATCCGTCCTGCGGGAAATCTTTTGAAGAGCTTGTCGCCTGCGCTGATAAGCGATTGTATCTGGCAAAAGCGCGAGGAAAAAATATTGTCGTCGATGCAGGGGAGTGCTGAATATGACAGATTGGGTAAAGCAACAGTTGAATAGCAAGATATTTCGGCGTCTGTTTTTTGCCATCCTGGCAGCGGCAGAGGTGCCGATGATCCTGGTTATTCTCCTCAATCCGCATAGCTGGTTCTCCGATAGCCGCAGCTTTGTCGCAAATGCTGTCAATGTTTTGCTTTTTCTGTTGCTGGCCGCAGTTGTATCAGGTGTAATCGCTTTTTTTCTCTCTCGCTATCTCACAATGCCGATCTCTGAATTTGAAAAGAGTGCGACAAAAATTGCCCGCGGTGATTTTTCTCACGAGATCACTGTTCAAAGCGATAACGAGATCGGAAGATTGGCAAAGCTTTTTAATTACATGACGCTCGAACTCCGCCGCCTTGATCGGATGAATCTGGCGAAAATAATTGAAGAAAAACGTAAACTTGAGACGATAATTAAAAATATTGCCGATGGCGTCATCGTCACGGATCCGCGATTGAATGTCTCGGTTTTGAATGACTCCATCCGCAAATGGTATAATCTGCAGGATGAGGTCATCGATTCAAAACCGTTGACCGATTATATTGAAGAACCGAAACTCGTTCAGTTGATCGAGGATGCTTCAAACCGAAAGCGTAAAATACTGCCCGGCGTCGAGATGGCGGTCAAGCCGGAAGGGGAATGGAAGACCCGCATCCTGCAGGGGCGAGCGGCGCGCGTGCTGCAAGATGACGGCGTTCTCATCGGTGTTGTGACAATTTTACGTGACGTGACCCAGCAAAAAGAAATAGATCGCATGAAGACCGAGCTCGTCTCCATGGTGGCGCATGAGCTGCGCTCCCCGCTCACCAGTATTTCCGGTTTTAGTGAGCTGCTGCTGGATGATGATATCACACGTGAACAGTCGGAAGAATATGCTCGTATCATCCTGACCGAAGCATCGCGCTTGAGTGACCTGATCAACAAGTTTCTCGATATTTCACGGATTGAATCAGGTCGCATTCAACCAAAAAAAGCAGAAATCGATCTGAACGAAACTGTGCAAATGGTCGTTGGCAACAACTCTTACCTTGCCGGAAAGAAGAATATTGAAGTTGAGGTCCATGAGTCGCCGGATATGGCGCTTGTTTATGCGGACAGCGGCATGATGGAACAGGTTTTTTTGAATCTGTTCTCGAATGCGATCAAGTACAGTCATGAAAACACGCGCATTGACATTGTTGTCAAAAATACGGAACGAAATGTCATTGTCGAGGTGCATGATCAGGGCTTTGGCATTCCGCGGGAAGCGCTGCCCAAAATATTTGACAAGTTTTATCGCGTGACAGATGACCAAAAAGTTCGCGAAGTCACCGGGTCGGGACTAGGGCTGTCCCTCGTCAAGCAGATCGTTGATATGCACAATGGCCATATGGAAGTGGACAGCGAGATTGGTAAGGGCTCTGTTTTCACCGTGTTGTTGCCAAAGATGAACGGCAAGCGGATTGAAAATATTGTCGTCGAAGATTCCGAAGATATCATCCACTAGGGCGTTTTTCACTCGATGGCGAGCTTGCCTTGATGCAAAATTATCTTGCTGTCGATTTCGACCGTTGATTTGTAAATAACTGCATCGAGATGCAGTGGAACATCATTCGTACCGCCGAATGATATGTTGTTGCCCAACGCTACATGCGTTGTCCCCAATACTTTCTCATCTTCCAGGGCGTACCCGGAAATGTGCGCTGTGTCGTTTGTCCCTATGCCGAATTCGGCCACCAGACGATTGTCGCTGCCATATTTTGATAAATACTGACTCAATTTGCGCGCCGTCGCTCCTCCACTGATCCGCACAGCGCGACCGTCTTTAATGACGATGGTCAGCCGCTCCTGATCACTTGGATTGACACCCATACCGCTATCCACCACCAGTTGGCCGTGGCAGAGTCCATCATCCGGCGCTATGCTCGCCTTGCCGGCCGGCAGGTCGGAGAAAGCCCCGGGAGTGTCCGCGATGCCGGTGTCAGAATAGCCTTGACGATTTTTTATCGGGATGATCATATCCGTACCGTTGGGGGCTGTCAGATGAACCTCTTTTGCCATCGACAGGATATCCGCCATTTTTTTGCTGCGACTCACTATCCTTTCAACGTTCATGGAGGCAATGCGAGAAAATGTGTTCAGGTTAATATCCGGCATGCTGATGATTCTTGCGCCGGCGCGACACGCCTGTCTGCGGGCATGGGTGTGGGAGATGGATGGAGATGTCACAGCAAATATGACATTCATGGCCTGTAACAATTTGGCGACTGCCGCGGGAAGAGACTCCTGTGGCGTCAGATGGGAAAGCTGCAACAGAAGCGCTTTATTGGTCCTCTTTGCGCAGGCTTGAAAAAGAATGTTCGCAACATCAAGCAACGGCTCGGTGACGAGAATCAGCACAGCTTCGTCCCGTTTCAAATCAACGCATCTGTTCACGATCGTCTGCGCGGCTTTTTCGTACCTCGTCATTATTTCTCCTGCTGGAATTAATTTGATATCAGTGCCAACGGCACAGTTGATAATTTACTCGCTGCAAAATCAACGTGCTCTTAACCCCAGACGTTCGTCTTCCGCTTCGCTGCCGACGACCCTGAGCCCCCTTGGCGTCAACCGCTCCGTGTCGCGACCGCTTCATCTGTCCCAAGTACTCGTCCCACATGTGACAAAATCGCCAGATAAAATAAGAAATGCGCAACTGAATGGCAAGCAGATTTAATGAAAAATGCAGAGTTATCTGCGCTCAAGCTCTTTGCCAATGAACCCTTTGATTTTATCTCTTTTTTTTGTATATTTACAGGTTTTAATATGGCGCTTTTAACTGACATCAGTCTCGGTCAATATTATCCGGGTGATTCTTTTATTCATCGTCTGGATCCACGGACTAAATTGATATGCGTCCTGTGCTGTATGACGGCGTTGCTCATCACCGTAGCGCCAGTGATATTGCTTGGCTTTGCCGTACTGACCATACTTGTCATCACGACGGCGCAGCTTCCTGTGTCGCTCGTGTTGAAAAATGTTCGGCCGTTCATCTGGCTTTTTTTTCTCACTATTCTCGTGCATCTTTTTTGGACGCCCGGGCGAGTTGTTGTGACCATTCCGCTAGTGGATCTGGGTATCACCTACCAGGGTCTCACGCTTGGACTCGTCTATTCGCTCCGCCTGATGATGCTGCTCATTTTAGCGGCGCTTTTGACTCTCACAACATCTCCGATCGAGTTAACCGATGCGCTGGAAAAGATGATCGGGCCGCTCAAGCGGTTCAAAGTGCCAACGCATGAGATCGTCATGATGTTGACCCTGTCGCTTCGGTTCATACCAACGCTCATCGAAGAGGCGCAACGCTTGAAGAACGCGCAGGTGTCACGCGGTGCATCTTTTGACGGCCATTTGGTTCAGCGCATGAAAAGTATCGTGCCGCTCATTTTGCCGCTGTTCATATCGGCATTTCGTCGCGCCGATGAGCTGGCACTAGCGATGGATTCGCGCTGCTATACAGGTGGAGAAGGTCGCACGAGTTTTCGCAAACTGGCTTTTAAAACGGCCGACTATGCTGTTTTGATTGTTGTGATGACATTGCTGCTGCTTTTGTTTACCTTTTTCTGATGATATAAAGTGTCGATCTGAACGGATATTTGAACCGCTTATGCGGAATATAAAGTTAATCATCGAATACGATGGCACCGATTTTTGCGGTTATCAGATCCAGGACAATGATCGAACGGTGCAAGCAGAATTACAGCGTTCTTTGTCAATGTTGACCAATGAAACGATTCGATTGACTGCCGCCGGTCGGACAGATGCGGGTGTGCATGCTCTCGGTCAGGTTGTTAATTTTACCACCGAAAGCACTTTGCCACTGGAAGCTTTTCTTCGAGGTGGAAATACCCGACTGCCCAAAGATATTCTCATTCTGCACGCGGAAGATGTGCCCCAAGCTTTTCACGCCCGCTATTCGGCAAAGCGGCGCATCTATCGCTACCTGATTTCGACCAGGAGGAAAGCTGTCGGTCGTCAATACGCCTGGTATTACTGGAGCCTCCTTGATTTGGAAAAAATGAATGCAGCGTGTGCTCAAATATTGGGAGTTCACGATTTTCAAAGTTTTTGCCAGGCAAAGGCAGATGTCAACCATTATGATTGTGATGTTCGCTACGCTTTCTGGCATCAAGCCAGGGAGTATCTTGTGTTTGAGATTTGTGCCAATCGTTTTCTTCACAATATGGTGCGAACACTCGTTGGCACGATGGTTGAAATCGGTGATGTGAGACTGAATCAATCAGTGAACATGATTGATATATTGCAGGCTAAAAGTCGAGATGCGGCCGGACCGACGGCGCCGGCTCTGGGTCTCTATTTGGTCAAAGTGGACTATTAAACTTTTTGCAGGATTATTTGTCTTGTCTCGTAAAGTGATAATTCAAATGAGCGCATCGCGATTGAAATGAACGCTCGCATCCCTTTTTCCTCTTGTGATTTGATAGAGGAGATGAATGCATGAAAACCGGAATGAAAATTATTTTTGCATTTTGCTTCGGCGCCCTCCTGACGATTTTTCTTGTGCTGTTTTGCACGAATCGCTCGAGTGAGCAAACGGCCAATCTCTTGCAAAGCACTGCCGCTAAGGCGCATCCAGCATCCGCTAACCTGGATCGTATTCTACAGCAGGATGCCGTTGCAAACTCGCGTCAGAACGCCATCACAAATGCCATCGCACGCGTTAGCCCGGCCGTCGTCAGCATCAATACGCGCAAGATTGAAGAGTACTATCAACAAAATCCATTGGCCATTGATCCGTTCTGGCAATATTTTTTCCCGCGCTACAACCGCGTCATGCAGGAGGTTCACGCCCTGGGCTCTGGATTTCTTTTTTCCCCGAACGGTCATATTTTGACGAACCAGCATGTCATCAACGCCGCGCGGGAAATTATCGTGACATTGCCGGGCGGAGAGGAGTACAAAGCCGAATTGGCCGGCGAAGATTTCAAATCGGACGTCGCCGTATTGAAGATCGACGGAAAAAATTTTCCCTACATACCAATGGGCAATTCGGATGATATCATCATCGGCGAATGGGCCATCGCCATCGGTAATCCTTTTGGCCTTTTCGATGTTTTCGCCAAACCGACCGTCACTGTCGGCGTCATCAGTGCTACGGATCAGGATTTTGGCCGCCAAAGCAATCAGCGAGTGTACGAAGATATGATACAGACCGATGCCGCCATCAACTCCGGCAATAGCGGCGGCCCGCTGGTGAACAGCGAGGGAAACGTCATCGGGATGAACGCATTCATCTTTACCGGCAGCCAGGACATCGGCACCAGCATCGGCCTGGGTTTTGCATTGCCCATCAACCGGGTGAAAGAGGTTGCGCAAGAATTGCTGACGCACGGCTCAATACCAAAGGATTTGTGGTCGGGACTGCAATATCAGGATATCACCAACTCAATGGCCCTTTTGCTGCGCTTGAATTCTACGCAAGGCGTCATTGTCACCGATGTCGAGCGAAACAGTCCATGGGATGACGCAGGACTGCAAGCAGAAGATGTGATTCTGGAAATAAACGGCAACCGACTGCGTTCAAGCGCCGAATTTGATGGGCTGAAGGAGAGCCTCAAACTGAAGGTGGGCGATGAACTGGAGCTGACTGTCTACCGCAATCGCCGCATCTATAGCGCACGGGTGAAATTCAAGGGTCAAGGATGATCGCTCGATACACACGGCCGGAAATGGGCTCCATCTGGAGCGACGATAACAAGTTTCGCACCTGGCTGCAGGTTGAAATCGCTGTCTGTGAAGCTCAGGCAGAGCTGGGCCGTATCCCCTATGATGCACTGCAAGTCATTCGTGAAAAGGCGAATTTCAATGTCGATAGAATATTGGAGATCGAAGCCGGCGTTCATCATGATGTCATCGCGTTTCTGACGAACGTGGCCGAATACGTCGGGCCGGAATCGAGGTACATCCATCTGGGATTGACATCATCCGATCTGCTCGATACGGCCCTGGCTGTCCAACTCGAGCAGGCTTCCGAGATCATTTTACAGGATTTGCACAACTTGATAAGCGCTCTCCGGGAGGGTGCCTTGAACTATAAGAATACGGTGTGCATTGGCCGAAGCCATGGAATCCATGCGGAACCGACCACTTTCGGCCTCAAAATGGCTTTGTGGTATGATGAAATGAAGAGAAATCTTGCTCGCTTTGAGCGCGCGCGCCGCGCCGTCGCGCGAGGAATGGTGTCCGGCGCTGTCGGAACATATGCGTTTGTTGATCCGCAGGTTCAGGAGATCGTCTGCAGCAAGCTTGGTCTGGGCTCGACACCCATTTCAACCCAGGTCATCCAGCGCGACATTCATGCTGACTATATGACTGTGCTGGCACTCATTGGCGCGACAATGGAAAAAATTGCCATTGAAATCCGCCATCTTCAGCGCACCGAAGTGCAGGAGGTCGAGGAGCCCTTTGCGCACGGTCAAAAAGGTTCTTCCGCCATGCCGCATAAACGCAATCCCGTTGCCAGCGAAAATCTGACCGGCATCGCTCGATTGCTGCGCGCTAACGCCATTGCGGCGTTGGAAAATGTGGCCTTGTGGCATGAACGTGATATCAGTCATTCCTCGGTAGAACGCGTTATCATGCCGGACAGCACGATTCTCGTCGATTATGGATTGGCCAGAATAACTCGTCTTTTGCGCAATCTTGTCGTTCATGCCGACACGATGCGGAAAAATCTGTGGCTGACCAAAGGGCTGATTTTTTCTCAGGCTGTGCTGCTAGCGCTGACCGAGCACGGCATGAGTCGCGAAACAGCCTATGAGATCGTGCAGAATGATGCAATGCACTGTTGGCGAAGCGATGAAGACTTTAGGACAATCCTCAGCAGAGATGCTGCAGTCGCAAACATTCTCACAGCACAACAAATCGACGCCTGTTTTGATGAACAACGCGCTCTGCGACATGTTGACTATATTTTCACTAAAGTTGGCCTGCAATAATACTTTTTTCACAACTTTCATCGAAAGGAGCGAGTGTTGAAAAAAATAATTTTACAGGATGGCAAAGCTCTGTACGAAACCGACAATGAAGATGAAATATTGTTAAAATATACGGATGACCTGGTCGACAATAAAGGCAACGTAAAAGGATCCGTTAAGAACAAGGCCGCCATCAATGCTGCTATCGCCGCGCATATTTTCAAGCTGCTCTCAAGCTATCACATCCCCACATTCTACAAAAGCCAAAAATCGGCCAAAGAATTACTGCTCAAAAAAGCGCAGCTGTTTCCATTGCGCCTGCTGATAAGCCAGGAAAAGACGGACGATGAGCCGACGCCGGTGGCGAAATACGAGTCGTTGACAAACGATACGGCGACTCCAATGACTGCTGATCAGATCATAGCCGCCACAATTTTATCGGTGCAACAGCTGGCTGATATACATCGATATGCACTGAAAATCAATGTCTTGTTGCGTAATTTTTTTGCGCGTCGGGGGCTCGAACTGCTCGATTTCTCGATTCAGTTTGGTCTTGTCAACGGCAAGGTCGCTGTATGCAGTGATTTCACCCCGGATACTTGTGAGTTGAAGGACAATGAGTCAAAAATCAAATTGAAAAAATCCTATCTTGTTTCGCACATCGATGATGCCTCTGGTCTGTATGAACTTTTGCATCAGAAAATCATGTTTTAGTGGGATGGGGGCGTTTTGAGTCGAGAAGGATTACCAATAATTCTGGGCCTGGGGACCTTTTGCGTCCTGGTCGGCTGGTTTGGACTGCACAGTCAGACGATATATTTGCTAGTGGTGGCGTCTATCGCTGCGCTGCTTCTCCTGTTTGTGCTCTATTTTTTTCGCGATCCAAGACGAACACCGCCGAACATGGTGAGGGGTGTTGTCTCTCCGGCAGATGGTCAAGTCATCGCCATTGATCAGGTTCACGAGAAAGAATTCATCGAGGGAAAAGCGACGCGAATCGCTATCTTTATGTCACTGTTCAACGTGCATGTGAATTATGTGCCGTTCAAGGGAAGGGTCGACTATATTCGCTATAACCATGGCGCTTTTTTAAGGGCAAATCTGCCGGAGGCTTCGACGCAGAATGCGCATATTTTGACCGGCCTCGAGACTTTATATGGGAAAATTGCTTTCAAACAGGCCACCGGCATGGTGGCACGTCGAATTGTGAATCATTTAAAACTGGATGCTAAAGTCGAGACCGGCGACAAGTTTGGCATGATCAAGTTTGGTTCGCGAATGGAGGTCTATTTGACCACCAGTGCGGAAATTAAGGTGAAAGTCGGCGATCGTGTACGCGCCTGTGAATCTATTATCGCGGAATTTTATGAAGCCCACTAGACCATATATAACTGTTGCGAACGTGCTGACAACGATCAATCTTTTTTGCGGCTTTTTAGCTGTGACCATGGTCGTTTCCGGCAACTATGTCGCTGCCGCCTGGATAATTTTACTGGCCGGCGTATTTGATGCTTTGGACGGACCGATTGCTCGCGCCGCAGGCCAGGATTCCGATTTTGGTTTGCAAATGGACTCGTTGTCCGATGTTGTCTCTGCGGGGATTGCGCCATCGCTGCTGATATACGAGTACGCTTTAAAATATATCAGCGCCCGCATGGCCGTTGGACTGATGGTGGGATTCTTGCCGCTTTTTTTTGCCGCCTTCCGGCTGGCAAGGTATAATGTGATGACGCAACGGGAAGGTCATAAAACCTATTACACTGGCCTGCCGGCGCCAATGGCGGCGGCCTCGCTCGCCAGTTTGGTGATTTTGCATCACAATGTCGGATGGCCATTCCTGCTGCGCTTTATGGTCATCATGACCATCGCCGTTTCGTTGGCAATGGGCAGTCACTTGAAATATGAGGGATTTCCCCGTTTTTCCGTCAAGACCGGGGGTGGCAATCGTTTCAAGTTGATCATATTTTTTTGTGCCTTGTTGAGCCTTTTTATATTCCCCGAAATAACCCCGTTTATTTTTATGATGCTCTACTTTTTATCTGGCCTGGTGAAATTCTTTTATAATCTGTTCGCGGAGCGCGGCGTTGCAGATGAGCTGCTCGAACCGGAGGAACTCATCGTCGACCAGCAACTCCAATGAACATATTGCTTGCAATTGTGTGAAATCTACTATATATTTATCAATTGTATTGGCCAGTGATGGAGACATTGGGCTATCAGACGGAGGAGTGACTATGTTTCCTGCAGTAGGTATGCCGGAAATGCTCGTTATCATGGTCGTGATTCTGCTGCTATTCGGATCAAAACGATTGCCTGAATTGGCACGCGGCATCGGCAAGAGTATTCGCGAGTTCAAAAAAGCTGCCGAGGATGTCCGACGTGAGATCGACGTTACCGATGATAAATAAATTACTTTGTCAGAGTAGTCAACGAGGAGAATTTTTATGTTTGGTGGATTAGGCCCCCCTGAAATCATCATCATCTTTTTGGTGATTGTCTTGCTGTTCGGCGGCAAAAAATTGCCCGAACTGGCGAAAGGTCTTGGCAAAGGCATCAGAGAATTTAAAAAAGCACAGACGGAGGAAGAGTCAAAAGAGGAAGAGAAGAAGAAAATTATCAACGAATAATACATTTTTTTTCTCTAAAAACATCAAACGGCGTCGCGGATTTTATTCTGCGTACGCCGTTTTGCACTGATAGAGCAAAGCTCAGGCGTGAGGATCAGGAGTGTGGATATAACGACGCTGGATTTTTTTCAAACTCAAAATATAATTAAAAGCCGTGCAGTGTCGTGCGTCGAGATCACGCAAAAATATCTCACAAACATCGCTGCAAAGAAATCATTGAACAGCTTTATCTCCGTCTTTCACGACGCCGCCCTGGAACGCGCGGAGCAGATTGATCGTAAAATCGACGCGGGCGCCGCTGGAAAATTGGCCGGTTGTACGCTTGGCATCAAAGACTTGCTGACGCTGAAAGGTGCGCCCACAACCTGCGGCTCCAGGATTTTGGCAAATTTTCGATCGCCCTATAACGCCACGGCGATTGAAAAGCTGGCATCGCACGATGCGATATTTCTTGGCAAAACCAATATGGACGAGTTCGCTATGGGCTCTTCCACAGAATCCTCCTGTTTTGGCGCAGTCAAAAATCCGCACGACCTGGAACGCGTCCCTGGCGGATCTTCGGGAGGATCGGCCGCTGCCGTCGCCGGCAATCTTTGTACGGCTGCGTTGGGAAGCGACACCGGCGGCTCCATTCGTCAACCGGCATCCTTTTGCGGCATCGTCGGTCTGAAGCCAACCTACGGACGCGTTTCTCGTTTCGGACTCGTCGCCTACGCCTCTTCACTCGATCAGATCGGACCGATGAGCAAATCTGTGCACGATGCCGCCCTCCTGCTGAGTTGTATCGCAGGACACGATCCGCTCGATTCCACATCCGCGCGTCTGCCGGTCGATGACTATCTCTCTTTCCTGGACAAAGACGTCCACGGCGTGCGCATCGGCCTGCCCAAAGAGTATTTTGCCAAAGGTCTGGATCCGGAAGTCGAAAAACCCATACGTGAGAAAGCGGAGTTGCTGCGCAAAGCCGGGGCAGAGATCGTCGAGGTCTCATTGCCCCACACAGAGTACGCCATTGCAGCCTACTATATCATCGCCATGGCGGAAGCGTCCTCCAATCTGGCGCGATTCGATGGCGCACGCTATGGCTTCAGGGCTGCGAATGTGAAAGATATTGAAGAGATGTATGTGAAAAGCCGGACACAAGGATTTGGCGAGGAGGTGAAACGGCGGATCATGCTCGGCACATATGCCTTGTCCTCTGGCTATTATGATGCCTATTACCGCAAGGCGCAAAAAGTACGCACCCTGGTCAAGAAAGATTTTGAGGACGCCTTGGCGCGCGTGGATTGTCTGTTGACGCCGGTCGCTCCGACGACTGCATTCAAATTGAATGAAAAATTGGCTGACCCTTTGATAATGTACCTGTCCGATGTCTATACCGTTTCGCTCAACCTGGCCGGATTGCCAGGCATCTCCGTTCCGTGCGGCGTAGATTCAAAAGACCTGCCTGTTGGTTTGCAACTCATAGGGAAACCCTTCGCTGAAGGGACGATCATTCAGGTGGCAGATTACATCGAAAAGAATAGTTGGTGACGAGCATGCACTACGAGCCGATCATTGGCCTGGAAGTTCACGTTCAGCTGAAAACAAACACAAAGATATTTTGCGGATGCTCCACCGCGTTCGGCGCTCCGCCCAATAGTCAGGTTTGCCCGGTCTGCCTAGGCATGCCCGGGGTGCTTCCGGTCTTGAATGAGCGCGTCATTGAATTTGCGACCCGTCTGGCGCTGGTCACGCGTTCGCACATCAACAGCTTTTCTCTGCTCGCGCGCAAGAATTATTTTTACCCTGATTTGCCCAAGGCTTACCAGATATCACAATTTGAACAACCCTTCTGTGAACACGGCAGGCTTGATATCTTCCTTGACGGTGCAAAAAAGACGATTGGCATCACACGAATTCATATGGAGGAAGATGCGGGGAAATCTCTGCATGCCGAATCGTTCGTTCGCAAAAATGAGACCTTGATTGATTTAAACCGCTGCGGCACGCCGCTTTTGGAGATCGTCAGCGAACCCGATTTTCGCTCTGCCAGAGAGGCCTATGAATACCTCGTAGAACTACGCCAAATCGTCGTCTATCTCGGCATCTGTGACGGGATTATGGAAGAAGGCAGCCTTCGCTGCGATGCCAATGTCTCAATTCGACCGGTGAATGAGACCAGGTTCGGCACCAAGACCGAGTTAAAAAATATGAACTCTTTCCATGCCGTCGAAAAAGCAATTGACTTTGAAATCCGTCGGCAAGAGATGCTGATCGAGCACCATGGCCGCGTCGAGCAGCAAACATTGCTGTGGGATGCCAGTCGCAATATCGCCGTGCCGATGCGCAGCAAAGAATATTCGCATGATTATCGCTATTTTCCCGATCCTGATTTGGTGCCGATCACGATAACTCGGGAATTTATCGAAAAAATAGCACAAAATCTTCCCGAGTTGCCGGAAGCAAAACGACAGCGTTTTCAATCAGAATTCAATCTGTCCGACTATGATGCTGGCGTTCTCACCGCGACGCCGGAATTGGCCGCCTATTTTGAAGCTGTGACTGCTCTGGTGAAGAATAAAAAAAATGCCGCTTACTGGACTATGGGCCATGTTTTGCGGGCTCTCAAAGAACATGATGTTTCCATCAGCACCATTCCGGTCACGCCGACCTTTCTGGCCGAGATTCTTCATCTTTTGGAAGAGGGCACGATAAATGCCAGTTCGGCGAAAATCGTTTTCGATGACTGTCTCAAGACCGGCCGACGCCCGCGGGCGATTGTTCAGGAAAAGGGGCTTTTGCAGATTACTGAAAAAAGCGAGATCGAAGCGGTGGTCGATAAGATTATCGCCGAAAATCCGAATGACGTTCAAGATTATTTCAATGGCAATGACAAGGTGTTGGGATTTCTCATGGGAAAGGTCATGCGGGCGATGGGCGGCAAAGCTCATCCGCAGACAGTCAATGCACTTTTGCGTTCAAAGCTTGAAAAGTTCAGAGTATAACGAAGGGATATCATTTTATGGTCACGACATCAGATTTTCGCACCGGCCTGGTAGTAAAAATTGATGGAGAATTGTTTTCGATCGTCGAATTTCAGCACGTGAAAATGGGTCGCGGCGCCGCATTCACTCGCACCAAGCTGAAGAGTATGAGCAATGGCCGTATTCTTGAACGAACCTACCGCGGCAGTGACAAGCTCGAGGACGTGCGCGTTGAAAGACGCAATATGCAGTATTTATATCGCGAAGGCGATAGTCTTGTCTGCATGGATAACGAGACCTACGAGCAGTTATCCCTCGACAGCAATTTAATGACCCCGGGCACAGATTTTCTCAAAGAGGGTGAGGCGATCAGCATCTTGATGGAAGGTGAGACGCCTATTGCCGCGGAAATGCCGATATTTGTTGAGCTTGAAATTGTGCATACCGAGCCGGGATTCAAAGGCGATACAGTTTCCGGCGCGACCAAGTCCGCCACAGTTGAAACCGGCGGCAAAGTGCAAGTGCCGCTTTTTGTTGAAAAAGGCGATATCATAAAAATAGATACGCGCAACTCTGAATATCTGGAGCGCGTCAACAAATAGTCAATGACGGGGAGTGTCATGAGAGCGAAACTAATACAAGAACTTGTGGGAATCGTCGAAAAGAGTAATATTGATGAGATTGAAGTGACGCGATGGTGGGGCCAAAAAGTTCGAATTCGAAAAAGCACGACTGCGGCAGCGGATCGTCAGGCTGCGCAGCCGGTCCCGTCGGCGTCAGCACCAGCGATATCTCCGGCAATTACCGTGAATCAGCCAACCATGCCGGAGCCCGCTCTCACTCCGATCGAAAACAGCAATTATGTCGAAATCAAAGCCCCGATGGTCGGCACTTTTTATCGTGCATCTTCTCCCGATGTGGCCCCATATGTCAATGAGGGGGATATCGTCTCCAAAGGTCAGACTCTTTGCATCATTGAGGCGATGAAGTTGATGAATGAACTCGAGGCAGATGTGAATGGACGAATCGTCAAAGTGCTGGTTGATAATTCCCAGCCAATCGAGTATAATCAACCACTGTTTCTCATCGATCCAGCCTAGCAAAGGTGCTGACTCTTGTTTGATAAAATTCTCATAGCGAACCGTGGAGAGATAGCGCTGCGCATCATTCGTGCCTGCAAAGAATTGGGCATTGCAACAGTGGCCGTTTTCAGTGAACCGGATCGCGACAGTCTGCATGTTCGATTCGCCGATGAGGCGGTCTGCGTTGGTCCTGGGCCAAGCGCGCAAAGCTATCTCAAGATCACCAATCTCATCAGCGCCGCAGAAATCACCAATGCCGAGGCGATTCATCCGGGCTATGGTTTTTTGGCAGAAAATGCGCGCTTTGCGGAGATTTGTGAATCTTCCGACATCAAATTCATCGGCCCCTCTCCCAAAGTGATTGCGCAAATGGGAGACAAAGCTTTTGCCAAGGAGACGATGAAGAGAGCGCATGTTCCGACAATACCGGGATCAGACAGTGTGATCAAGTCGGCGAAAAATGCCGACAAGATCGTCAAGGAGGTCGGGCTGCCGGTCATCATCAAGGCTGTGGCCGGTGGCGGCGGGCGGGGCATGCGAGTTGTGCGTACGCTGGACGAATTGGATAAAAATTTCAATTCGGCGCAACTGGAAGCCGGCGCTGCATTTGGCAATCCGGATCTTTACATTGAAAAATATTTTGAAAATCCACGCCACATTGAGGTGCAGCTTTTGGGTGATGATCACGGCAATGCGGTATCGCTGGGTGAACGCGAGTGTTCGATTCAACGTAAACACCAGAAATTGCTCGAAGAATCACCCTCGCCGGCTGTCGATCAGAAAATGCGCGAGCAAATAAGCGATGCCGCCATTCGCGGCGCGAAAGAGGTGAACTATAATAATGTCGGCACAATTGAATTCCTCATGGATGAAGATGGGCAATACTACTTTATGGAAATGAACACGCGAATTCAGGTGGAACATCCCGTCACCGAGGAAGTGCTTGATATCGATCTCATCAAAGAGCAGATAGAAATCGCCGCCGGAAAGCCTATTGACCAAAATCTGAAAAAGTACAAACTGCGTGGCCATGCAATCGAATGCCGGATTAATGCCGAAGATCCCGCGCAAGGCTTTCGTCCATCTCCCGGCATCATCACCAGCTTGCACACGCCGGGTGGAGTCGGTGTTCGCGTTGATACACATGCGTATGCCCAATATATGATTCCGGCCTATTACGATTCGCTCATCGCCAAACTCATCACCCACGGGAAGAATCGCGCGGAAGCCATAGAACGTATGCTGCGCGCCCTGGATGAATTTGTCATCGAAGGCGTCGCGACGACGATTCCGCTGCACAAGGCCATTCTAGCCAATGAAAGATTTCGAAATGGCAATTTTAATACAAAATTTTTAGAGACTGAGAATCTTTTCATTTAAGGAGGCTGACCATGCTATTCCCTGAAAAACTGAAATACTCGAATGATCATGAATGGGTGTCTGTGGATGGCGATGTGGCAACTGTCGGCATAACAGATTACGCCCAGGGTGAGTTGGGAGATCTGGTGTTTGTTGAACTGCCGGCTCCTGGATCAACCGTGGCGCAAGGAGAATCTTTTGGCACCATCGAGGCTGTTAAAGCAGTGTCCGATCTCTTCGCTCCGGTCAGCGGCGAAGTCATCGAAATCAACGACGCACTGGCAGATGATCCGGAAATTGTGAACAAGGATCCTTATGGAGATGGCTGGATGGTCAAAGTTCGAGTGGTGGATGCGGGCGAGCTTGATGCCCTCCTCGATGCGAGTGGCTACAAGTCCATCATCAGTTGACTGGCACCTGAAAAACAGCATGTCACTCCGTGAGACACTTTTATTGGATAACGTTTTTTCAATATCATGAACCGTCGAAACAAGACATTTTCTAATTATTTGAAATTATTGAGATTGTTGAATATCATCGATCGCGCGCTTTGCTTCAATGGTCACAGATGAATGGGGCCATATGGTGCAACGAATTGGCATGGATATTGAAAGGTAAATAAAAGCTCGAAAAAATAATAAAAATAGTCGGAACTTTTGTCTGCTGACAAAGTTCAAGCAGGCAAAACGAGAAAAGAAAATGGAGTTGGCCTATTAAAGTTCGTTATTGATTCGTTAGATTTTTTTTATTTTTTGCGCAAATTTTGCTATATTCATTCTTGTGAAAACCTGACGATTCAACGAACTTTTTGTGGCTCACAGATTATTGTAGACCGAATGTCTGCTGGTGAGTCCTGTACCAATGGAAGCAACAACAAACATTCGGTTTTTTTGTGTGGAATAATGAATTTCAAATAGAAACCTTTCAGGAGGCAGAAATGAAAAAACTCGTTCTTGTGATGGTCGGCATTCTCGCCCTGTTCTCCACTCAACCGGTCTATGCAGTTAGTGAGGCGGCCGTACTGTCCTTGATGATCTCCCCGGGCGCCCGAGCGGCGGGAATGGGTGAGGCTTTTGTCGCGTTGGCTGACGACGCCACCGCAACATTCTGGAATCCGGCAGGTCTGGCCTTTCAGCAGAGGAAAGAGCTGCACTTGATGCATGTGAACTGGTTGCCTGAATTCGGCAGCGATATGTTCTATGAGTTTGCGTCCTATATTCATCATGTCGAAAGCCTCGGCACATTCGGCTTGAATGTGACCTATCTCAACCTCGGGGAACAGGTCAATACGGATGAGACGGGTGTTGAATTGGGTACTTTTAGCAGCAATGAATACTCCATCGCCCTGACCTATGGTACAAAACTCATGGATAACTGGGGCGTTGGTCTGGGAATGCGTTACATCCGTTCTAATTTGGCCGGCGGTGTCAGCGTCGGTGCGGAACAGGGCGAGGGCGTGGCGAACGCCTTTTCTTTTGATTTGTCAACTCTCTACAAGTTTCCGTTCGCGCCGCGACTCAGCCTGGGTGCCAATCTCTCCAATATGGGTCCCAAAATTACTTATATCGATGCTGCCCAAGCCGATCCATTGCCGACCAATCTCAAGCTCGGCCTGGCTTATCGAATCATCGACTCCGAATATAACAGGCTGACGGTTGTCGGCGATATGAATAAAATGATGGTCAATCGAAAAACGGACGGCAGCACAGATCCTTTTTTCACCGCCCTTTTCACATCACCGTGGACCGTCGAAGAAATATTGGAGACGGATGATAATGGCGATCCCGTCAGCACAAAGTCAGTATTCAATGGTATACTGAGCGGCGGTCTTGAATATTGGTACACTGACTTGTTTTCTCTCAGAGCCGGCTACTATTGGGATGAACCGGGCAAAGTGAAATATACCTCATTTGGCGCCGGCATCCAGTACCATCTGTACCGGTTTGATTTTGGCTACGTCGCTGCTGATGAAGGCCATCCGCTGTCCAATACGATGAGATTTTCTTTGACGATCGGTTTTTAAATTACTCAACTGACAGAAACGACAAGCAAAGGGATGTATGTCCCTTTGCTTTTTTATGTTCATCGATGACTATCGTGATGATCTATTATTGATCATTCGAATTAAAATCGGGAATGAGATTCAGGTACGAAGATGAAATTGAACATTCGTTCTCACATAAAAACGATGACTCCTCTTTTGCTCATTCTGCTCAACCTGGTCGTTCATGCTGCCGACAGAGAACTGACTCACAAGCCGTCGACCGCGCGGCTGACGAAAAATGATCCGCTCAATGTCATATCAAATTATATGAGCAACAGCTCAACTTTTTCTAATCCGTCGGTAGTCAATATTTTGGCCTTGCGCGTTCAGTTCGTCCGAGATTCTCTCAAAACCACAACCGGCGATGGCCATTTTGATCTGTCAAGTGAGAGCAGCTATATAATCGATCGCCCTCCGCACAATAAAACATATTTTGAACATCAATTACTGGCCTTAGGAAATTATTTCGATTTTGTCTCCAAAGGAAAACTGCACCTCGATTATCAGGTCTATCCGCAGGCAGAGGATGAAGCTTATCAAATGCCATATAATATGGTCTATTATAGCGGCGAGGAGGATGAAGAAAAACAGCAACAACGATGGGCGGAGCTGCTGCGCGATGCAGTTCACGCCGCGCAAATGGATGCCCCGGGCTTTGCGCAGTTCGATGCTTTCATCGTTTTTCACGCCGGTGTCGGCAATGATTTTGCATTCGATTTCAATGAGACACCTTTTGATATTCAGTCCGCATTCATCGATTTTGAGACGCTGAAAAAAACGCTCGGCGACGGCAATCCAGGCTACCAGGGCATCGATGCCGGGAATTTTTATGTTCAAGAGGGCATCATCCTGCCCGAGCAACAGTGCCAAAAAGATATCAATCTCGGGCTTCTGGGGACAGCTACGCTGTTGATGGGAAGCCAACTCGGCATGCCCAGCCTCTTTAACACCCAAAACGGCCGCGCCGGCATCGGCATGTGGGGCTTGATGGATCAGGGCTCCTATAATTATTATGGCCTCATCCCGGCGCAACCCTGCGCCTGGATGAAACTCTACATGGGCTGGGAGGAAGCGGTCACCGTCCATACAATGGACCAGGCCGTTCTGGGCACCTCACATACCACATCCGCACCACACCTGATCAAAGTGCCGATCACCGCAACGGAATATTTTTTACTGGAGAATCGCCAGGAAGATTGGAATGGTGATCGCTTGACGTTCGGTCGGGATGAATTCGGCAGACGCGCGCAGTTCGATTCGGTCGGCAATATCGCCATCGAAGAGGGATTGCGCGTCATCACGAGCGTGGATGAGTATGACTATGGCTTGCCCGGATCCGGCATCCTCATCTGGCATATCGATGAAAA
>JAFGJB010000121.1 GCA_016929295.1 Candidatus Zhuqueibacterota bacterium
GGCAAGCTCGTCACGATCGATATCGACGAGCGGCGGCATAAAATTGCCTTGCAGAATTTTGCCAGCGCCGGGCTATCAGAATATATCGACGCGCGGCTGGCCGATGCCCACGATCTGGTCAAGGAATTAAAAGGTCCGTTTGACTTTGTTTTCAGCGATGCGGACAAAGAGTGGTACAAACAATATTTTCTCGATATCGAGCCCAAACTGGAGGTCGGCGGCTGCTTCACGGCTCATAATGTTTCGACCGGGCGGCGAGGCGGCGGCACGCGCGAATTCATTGACTATGTGCAACGTCTGCCGAATTATGAGACGACCATCGATTCGAGAGGGGGTGGCCTCTCCATCAGCTATAAACGAGCCGGCCAGTGAGCGAAAAATCGGATCATCTCGAACGGCGACTCGGACTTTTCCCGGTCACCAATATCGTCATTGCCAACATGATCGGCGCGGGCATATTCACCACGTCGGGTCTCTTGATGGGCGATCTGCAAAATCCGCTCGTCATGCTGGCGCTCTGGTTCGTCGGCGGCGTGATCGCCTTGTGCGGCGCGCTGAGCTATGGCGAGCTCGGCGCCGCCATGCCGTATGCCGGTGGAGAGTATCTTTTTCTGTCGCGCCTTTACCACCCGCTCATCGGCTTTTTGAGCGGATGGGTGTCGTTCATCGTCGGCTTTTCAGCACCCATCGCCGCCTCCGCGATCGGTTGCAGCGAGTACCTCGGACGTGCATTTCCGCACTTGCTGCAGCCCTGGGGCAGCGAGGCTATCTCCCCCGATATGATAAAAAAAAGCCTGTCGATCATCATCATTGCGGTGTTCACCCTGATTCATGTCCGCGGACTGGAGTTTGGGGCCAAAGTTCAAAATGTGCTCACGATGCTCAAAGTGGCGCTGCTTGTCGCCTTGATCAGCATTGGATTTGCTCTCGGCAACGGTGAAAGCGGCCATCTCCTCCAGGGCGCGTCCTTCGTCTTTAATTTCGCCGGCTGGAAGACGCTCGGCTTGTCGCTGATGTGGATCCTGTTCGGCTACAGCGGCTGGAACGCTGCCGTATATATCGGTTCCGAGATCAAAGATCCGGCTGTCAATCTGCCGCGTTCGCTCTTTCTCGGCACCGGCATCGTTCTCTCACTCTATCTGGCCATCAATGTGCTCTATGTCTACGCCGTGCCGCCGGGCGAGATGCAGAATGTCATTTCCATCGCCGGTCTGGCAATGGGGCGTCTGTTTGGCGGGCCAATGGAGAGGATCGTCTCGATACTCATCGCCTTTGCCCTGTTTTCGTCTCTGAGCGCGTTCATCATTCTTGGCCCGCGCGTCTATTATTCTATGGCAAAAGACGGATATTTTTTTAAATTTGTGGCTGATGTGCATCCGAGATTCAATGTGCCCGCCAAAGCCATTGTGCTGCAAAGCGTGATTTCGATTGTGATGGTGTTATCCGGAACATTTGATCAAATATTGACCTTCATGGGCTTTTCATTGGGCATATTCCCGATTCTCGCTGTCATTGGCGTCTTTCAACTGCGCCGGATGAAGACTGACGTCAAGCTCGTCGGCTTTCCGCTCGCGCAGATCGTTTACATTGTCGCCGGCGTGCTGATTCTGACTCTCTCTCTTCTCGAACGCCCCCTCGAATCCTCTTTCGCCATCTTGACAGTCATCGTCGGGATTCCGGTCTTTTATTTCTTCAAACGTGGAAAATTCAGCCACACGAAGACTTGGCGCGGCTTTTAGCCGCAACCAAAAATTTCCAAACCACCGAGTGCACCGAGCTGATGAATGAAACACAAAAAACACTCATTGTCGTCGGGCTGTTGCTCTTTTTGCTCGTCATCGCCCATCATCTGATCTTCATCGACAGGCTCAAAAATGATCTTTTGCAGGCCGAGTACGAGATCCTGGAGGAAACCTCCGATTTTCTTCTCGAGGTTGATGAGCGGGTGGGCATGGACGAAATAGCCGCTCTGGAACGAAGATTCGACATCCATCTCACGCTGCGATTTCTCATCTTGTTCGCCGGATTCGCCGCCTTTATCACGAGCTGTTTTTTTCGCGATAAAAGTAAAGAGAGCACAGTTGATGACGAATGGGGAGATGATGAGTGGGAGGATGATGGCGCATGACCGGGGGATCATCTGTCATGAGCGCCGAAATTGAAGTTTTTTCTTCGCTCTGATGATTTCATCAATATAGCGATCAGCCGGATTTTTCAAGTTGATCAATCTTCATCTCAAGGAGGCCGATTGTCTGCGCCAGTTTTTTATTTTGGGCGATGAGCAGCGAAATTTTTATCGAAAAAAGAATGAGCATCGCAAAGATGAACACAAAGCTATAAAATGAAATCGCCAGCGCACCAAACTTGATGCCGCTGAAAATGGCAAGATATTTGAGCACTGCATGAAAGATGACGCTTGACATAGCGGCCAACGTGATGACTATCCAGCCGAGGGCAAAATTTTCGGTCAGTTTTTTATTATAGAGCAAATAGATGATATAGCCGATAAAAAGCAGGCCGATGAAACTGACGAGCATTTTTGTGCGTAAAGAGACCTCTAAATAGCTGTTCATGCCTCCATCCTTTGCTTGTGAAACAGCGTGCGCAATAGTACGACGATAATGGCAATCATGTTTTTAAAGGGGTAAGTGACGGCAGTTTTAAAATTGTGTTGAGATCTGCCGAACATGCGCGGATTCATGCTCAGGGCAAATTCCTCAATCCGATAGCCGGATTTGCTCAACAAAATGAGAATCTCGGCATCCGGATAGTCCTGCGGAAAATTGACCGCTAAAAAGCGGATCGCCCGCTCCCCAAAGACACGAAAGCCGGAGGTGACATCATAAATTTTAAGTTTGGTCAACGAATAGACCAGGAGGGAGAACAGTCGGATGCCGAAGAAGCGGCAGGCGTTTTTTTTGTAGCCGGTCTCTTGCAGAAAACGCGAGCCGATGAGAACATCAACCTTGCGGCGGAGGAATTCGTCGATGAGGTTGACAATGTCCTCGGGATTGTGTTGGCCATCCGCATCGACCGTAATTAAAAAGTCGCTTTTTTTCTGCCGAGCATAGAGAAATCCGCTGTGCAGTGCGGCGCACACGCCGAGGTTGAAGGGATGAGAGATCACAACAGCGCCGTTTTGACGGGCGACCTCCGCGGTGCTGTCGGTGCTGCCATCATTGACCAGAAGGAGCTCAACCTCGATGTTCTGCTTCTGCAGCCGTGACACCACCTGCTTGAATCGCGGAAACAAAAGTACGAGATTTTCAGCTTCATTCAGCGCCGGTATCACAAGGGTCAGTTTTCGTCCGTCAGCCACTTTCATCTTCCTATCCGTTCGCAGACAGCGATGCCCGTCTGGGGCAATGGATCGCTGTCAGATTCGTCCGCTCACCAGTCGTTTTGTCCGCACCAGGCGGTGCGCCGATCAGCCGCCAGGTTGACGCCCAAGGTCCCGCATCACTTTACTATTTCGCTCGATCAGTTTTATGCGCTGTTGCACGCATGCATAGGAGCGCCCCGCATCAGCGGGCGTGTTCATGCAGTAATCCACCAGCACATCGATGGTGGATGTGGCCACATGCTGACGCGTATCCGAGGATGCATAATAAATATAGACCTCATCGCCGCGCTGCGCCCAGCCGTTGGCAAATGCAACGTTGGAGACATCGCCGACGCGCTCGTCGCCTGCGGGCGCAATGAGATAGCCGCCGGGCGTGTAAATTTGCCGCCAGGGCTCATCGAGCGCGGTCATGAAAAGGTAAAGCGTATAGCGTAATCCCGCGGCGGTGCCGCGCACGCCGTGCGCCAGATGCAGCCAGCCATGCTCTGTCTTCAATGGCGGCGGCCCCAGGCCGTTTTTCACTTCCTTGATGGTGTGATACTGCCGGTCATCGACAATGATTTCATCCTCAATGATCGCCGGATGCATGCTTTCCGACGTGCCCCAGCCAATGCCGCCGCCGGAACCGGCATCGATGAAACCGTCCTGCGGCCGGGTATAAAAGGCATATTTGCCGTCGACAAATTCCGGGTGCAGCACGAGATTGCGCTGCTGCGGCGAACGGGATTTGAAATCGGGCAGGCGCTCCCAGGTGACGAGATCTCGGGTGCGCGCGATGCCGCCCTGGGCGACGGCCGAGGAGAGATCCCCTTTTGCCGCCTGCGGATCTCGGCGCTCGGTGCAAAAGACGCCGTAAATCCAGCCGTCCTGATGCTGCGTCAGGCGCATGTCATAGACATTGATGTCCGGATCGTCGGTCTCCGGCATGACAACAGGATAGTCCCAGAATTTAAAATTATCGACGCCCGTGCTGCTCTCGGCGACGGCGAAGAATGATTTTCGATCCAGGCCTTCCACCCGCGCCAAAATGTAGAATTTATCGTTCAAATAGATGGCGCCGGAATTGAAGACGCAATTGATGCCGAGGCGTTCGAGCAGACGGGGATTGCTCTCATGGTTCAGGTCGTAGCGCCAAAAAATCGGCGCATGTTTCGCCTGCAGGATCGGATATTTGTAGCGATGAAAAATGCCGTTCGTCGATTCCAGTTTGACGTTCGGACGCTCGATGAATGTACGATGTTGTTTCAAGAGGTCTCGCACGCGCCCTTCAAATGTCCGATCCATCATGGCTCCACTTTTTCTGTTGTGGTTATTTTGTTAATTCGTTCAATGATTTCCAGACAGGCTCGGCAGCTGTGATACGGACTTTTCCATTCTGACACCTTGGGATCATCTTTATAAGGCTTGCGCTCTTTTGAGACGCGCCAAAACCAGTCGCCATCCTTTTTGTCGATGATGTGTTTTTCGATGAAATTCCATGTCTTGATGGCGGCGCGCAAAAAGGCATTATCGCCCGAGAGTTGATAGGCATTTAAAAAGCCGACGACGGCTTCTGCCTGCGGCCACCAGTGCTTGTCCGAATCGATGATGCCGGATGGATCTGCTTCGTAATAGAGTCCGCCATCGCGATCGACGCTTTCTTGCAGGACGCGCGTCGCCATGTTGAGGGACGCCTCGCGGACTCTGGCGATGAGCTCCGCTTGACCGAGGACAGTCGCCGCTTCGAGCAACAGCCAGCTGCCTTCGATGTCATGACCAAAGGAGATGCGGCTTGATTTCGGCGTCCACACCTCATCAAAAAACAGGTTAAAGTGAAAAGTGTCCTGGTTGATGACGTGGACGAGAAAAAGCTTGAGCAGGTCGGCTATTTTTTGTTCGAGCTGTTTTGTCTTCCAGACGCGATACAAATTCGTATATCCCTCCAGCAGATGGAGGTGGGTGTTCATCGATTTTTTTTCATTCATGTCAACCGGGCTCAGGCGCAGATCTTCGGTTTCACTCCAGTTGCGTTCTAGCGTTTCAAAATAGCCGCCATTTTTTCGGTCGAGGGCATGTTCTTCAACCAGATCAAAAATGCGGCACGCCAGATCCAGTGCTTTTTTATCCTCCGTCATACGATAAAATTCGGCCAATGCGTAGAGTGCAAATGCCTGGCCATAAATCTTTTTTTTGACATCCACCGGATTGCCCTGGGCATCGAGAAACCAGTAAACGCCGCCATGGTCCGGATCGATGAATTTGTCGACCAGATAGTCAAAGGCGCGATTGGCCAATGTCTTCAGCGAGTCCTCGTGCGCATAGCGATAGAGCGCCGAATAGGTCCAGAGCAGACGCGTGTTGAGGATCAAACCCTTGACCGCTCGTCGATCGATGGTGCGATCGTTTGCCATGCGACCGATGAATCCGCCATTCTGATAATCAATCACCTGGGTCTGCCAGAACGGCAGCAGACCTTCGTTCAATTCGCGCAGCACGCGCTCATTCAGAGCCTGTAATGTATCAACTGCCATGGTTCAATCACTAGCCTTGTTTTCTCTGCGAAAAAATGTCCGAACGTGGCCGGGAAAGCGATACAAATATTTTTCACAAACCGGCAAAAGATAGAACAGTTTGAAATGAAAAGCAAGTGTTTTACGTTCATGTTGCCGCCTGGCGATGCAATATTATTGTCAGCTTGACTTTTAGATTGCGCTTGATTATTTTTATCAAAAAGGATGAGGATTTAATGCCAATCGAGGAAAAAACGGTTGCCGCCACTTTTGCCAAAATGTCTGAAAAGCTGCGCGATATTGTGCCGGCTGAGGAGCTGCGATACAAGGCAGAGCTGGCGTTTGAAATAAATCAATTAAAGCGAGAAAAGAACGCCGTCATTTTGGGGCATAATTATATGGAACCGGCGCTCTATTGTTCAGTGCCGGACTATGTCGGCGATTCTCTCGAGCTGTCACGCCAGGCGGCGACGACGGACAAGGATGTGATCGTCTTTTGCGGCGTGCGATTCATGGGCGAGACCGCGAAAATACTATGCCCTGACAAGACCGTCCTTGTTCCATCGCCCAAAGCAGGATGTTCGCTGGCGGAGAGCATCACGGCGGCGGAGGTGCGCAAGCTGAAAAAGCAGTATCCGGGCGTGCCGGTCGTGACCTATGTGAACACCTACGCCGATGTCAAGGCGGAGAGCGATATCTGCTGCACCTCCGGCAATGCCTCAGCTGTTGTTGAATCGCTCAATACAGACACGGTTCTGTTCATTCCGGATGAATATATGGCCGGCAATATCGCCAGGGAGACCGGCATGAACGTCATCTTTCCGATCCGCAATCCGCGCGACCTGCAAAAGCGGCAGGCGGATCTGGCGTGCACGATCATCGGCTGGAAAGGTCGATGCGAAGTGCATGAACAGTTCACCCTGCAGGACATCAACAAAATCCGCAAACAGTTTCCAGATGCCGTGATCCTGGCGCATCCGGAATGTCGCCCCGAGGTCGTCGCGGCATCTGATTTTTCCGGCAGCACCTCGGGCATGATCCGCTATGTGCGGGATCATGCGGCGTCGCGCTACCTGTTGCTGACCGAATGCAGCATGGCCGACAATATTGCGGCGGAAAATCGCGATATCCGGATGCTGCGATCGCTCTGCATCCGATGCCCGCACATGCAGGAGATCACCCTCGAAATGACGCGAGATGCGCTGCTGCGGAATCAGTTTCAAATTGAGGTGCCGGAGCCTATACGCGTGCGCGCGAAAAGGGCGGTGGATCGAATGCTCGAGATCCGAGGAGAGGGGGGCGCAGCATGAATGAAGTGAATGATCTCAAAGGCGGCTGATCACTCTCTTTTTTCGCTCCGGCGAGAGAATGACAAATGCGGTCATGCCGGCGATGAACATGGCAATGATCAGCATGGGGTGATGGGTGCTTTGCCGCGGCGCTGGCGGGTGTTCCTGTCCCGCTTCGCCGTAGAGATTAAAAGCCGCCCAGAAAAAAGGATGCCGATAGCGATAGATTTCCTCGTCCGACGTGCTGTTGAGAACGGCGAGTTTGGCGTCATTTAAAGCTGCCACTTTTGATCGACCTTTTTCAATATAGTTTTGGTAAAAACGCGGCATGAACTCGGCCGCGAATTTATCATCCACTTTCCAATTCGACATGATGACGCTGCGTGCGCCGGCTGCCAGAAACTGTCGCGGCAGACCCATGACGCCTTCGCCGGCGATGAGCTTGCCGCGTCCGGTTTCGCAGGCGCTCAAGGTCACCAGGTCGTTGGGAAATGCCGCGGTGGCGATCTCAAAGCCCATGAGCAGGCCGTCGCCGTCTTTTTTTTCATCGGCGAGAGCGAGGCCGGAAAACAGTTCAAACGTCGTATCCGCAAAAGCGTGCGAGGCGATGTGCAGGATGCTGTAGCGGCCGGCCAGCGTTGTGGCCGCGCTCTCAGTCGCGCGGCGGCGCGTCAATATTTTGGCATCCCTGCAGGTCTTGCCGATGGCTGACGCCTCGCGCTCCGCGTAGATGAGCGGATCAAAGCGCCAGCCCGTGCGATATCGCAGGGTAAATGCCCCATCTTGCGTTGCATCGCTGTCCGCACAGGGATTGGCGAGGATCAGCAGCCTGGGCGATGACTCGAGCGGTTCGCGCAAGAGGATGTGCGTCGACGGCCCGTAAAAAAAGGCATAGCGCAGACCCAGGAAAAAATCCGCAAAGGCGGGATCGTCCCGCGGCGTATAGCGCGCCTCGGCCGGCGCTTTTTGCAGCAGCATGTCGAACGGCAGATGCGCCAGTGATGACGACGGGATGATCAGCACATGTGCATCGAGCCGGCAACGCTGTTCGATGGGCGCAAACAGTTTTGCATAGAGCTGATGAGCGATAGCGGCCTCGAACGGGATGTTGAGGATCGCTTCGCTGTCGACATGGTGAAACGGTTGCATGAGCGCTCTTACCAGCGAGTCGATTTCCGCTCGCGTAACATTCAGAGTGACGACCGAGCTCGAGTCCTCTTGTATGACCATGGCGTAGGAGAGGCGATTTGACAGGTGGTAGATGATGGCCGTCTGCAAGCGCAGTCTCTGCTGCACGGCGCCGAGCGGCGGGAAGTTGCCGTGCTCCATTTTGGTCTTGTTTTCAAGTCTGATCTTTTCGCTGATAATGTCGTATCTATAGACCTGCAGTTTGGCGATGAGTGAATCGAGCAGCGCCTCGGAGATATTCTGCCGCCGGCGTCGCAGCTGGCGTTGCAGGCTTTCATAGTCGCGGCAAAGGTTTACAAAAGAGCTGTCCGTATGAAAGTGAGCTATTCCCTGAGGTGTGTCCAGCGTCTGTTTCAAGGCGCGCGCGCGCATCATCTCTTCGTAGAAATAAATGTCCTGCAAATAGTCGAGCTTTTTTTCCCGCAAAAATTTTTGGTAATAGCACTCGGACAACCGTTCATACGCCTCCTGCTTGTTCGACAGAAAACCGATGGCCAGCTCACTGGCATTGAACGTCTCTCTCTGCTCTTCGTACTGGGCGATGGTGGAACGGTAGTGATGGATGGCTTTGTCGAATTGATTGCGTTCTTCATAGTAGATGCCCATAGAGCTCTGAATATTGGCGACAAGTTGAAACACGTTTTTATCTTGTGCTGTTTTGAGGGCAGAATTGAATAGTTCAAATGCCCTCTGCACATGGCCGCATTTGAGATGGCAGTCGGCTATCCCTGCCTGCGTCCAAGCCAATTGTATGACATTCTGACTCTGTTCTGCCAGGTCCAGAGCAGCGGCGAATTGCACTAATGCCTGATCATATTCACCCAGTTCGAGCAGTATCCTGCCTAACGAATAGATATTGAAATAAAGCAGTTTGTCATAGCCTTTTTCCTGGCATTCTCTTATCCAATTGGCATAGATCACAGCTGCTTTGCCCGGATGAGACTGCATCGCCTGTGATTCACGAATCATATCTTCGATATTCATGATGAGAAATCGGTTGCCGGTTTTGAGCGCATACTCCATTGCTTTGCGCAATGATTTATCGCTCATTTCGTATAGCGCTAGATTGAGATATATCTTACCATAGAGATACCAAATACGGGCTATAATTTCAAAATCGCTGCAATAACTAATTATGCTCAAATTTTCTGTTAAAGTCTCAATTGCTTTTGTATTGTTACCAATTAAATATAACTGTTCTGCTAAGTTATAGTATGAATGCGCTGCCTGGTTTAAATCGTGCACCTTCATGTAGCCGGAAGCAGCTTCTTCGTAAAGAGATATCGCAAGTTCATGATTAAGGTTTGAGTTAGCTAGATCAGCTTTAAATTTTTTCAAATTATTCTTTAATCTTAAATCGTCATGTCCTTCAAGATCATTTTCTACTTCTTCGAGTTCTTTAATGATGGTATGTTGACCAAAGAGCCAAGATTTGCACTTAAGTTTTGAAAGAACAAAGAGGTTCTTATTATATTGATCGCCATGTTTTAGTGCAGTTTTAATCGCTTGTTCAGCTATTTCGAGAGCTCTGAGAATATCTCCGGATTTATAAACTGAAATGTAATATTGACGATAAACACTCAAATCTTCAGAAGGACAATATGATTTCAAAATTCTAGCAGACATATCATATTCATAATTCAGCATATGCACATATGCTGCCATAATAGCTGCACTCATATTTGGCAAATTTGAGAAGCATTGAGGGATCAATTTCCAAGAATTCGGCTTATTACTCTTTAAAAATGATAAATAATCGAATAGTAGCTCATAGCATGGTTGAGTAAAATTTAGTGCTTGTCTATAAGATTGAGCTGCCTTATTATATTGCTTTAAAAAAGTGTAATGGCGTGCCAACATCCATTGTGCATTACCATATTGAGGATCTATAGTATCAAATTTTTTTAAAAATAGAATCATATTGTCAATTCTATTTGACATTAAAGATCTTTCTTCAAGTTTGAGATAGGGAGTGCAATAAGCAGGATATGCATTTATAAAAAACATTAAAGAGTCAATTTGTTCGGAAATTGGTAGCTTCGCCCAAGAATCCAATTTTGTATAGAATACATTTTCAATCATGCACGAAGTTTCAAATATATTATAATTTTGATATGCAAAAATATTGTCTGTGCCAAATGAGAATAAGAATAGAAAAATTAAAAGTACTATTCTTAGCATGATTATAATTGTCCTTGACAAAATTAATTTATTGGAGACGATAAGAAAGTTTAGTCTCAATAATCCATTAATACCGAAACGCAGAAAGGAAAAAATATTGTTACTTATACGTTTGTAAAAACAGCATTGTCTTTGATGCGAATTTGATTAATAGTCAAATCGATAAATAGCTGAAGCCTCCGTAATACAAATCAGCAACATCGTGTTATTTTAGCAAAGTTTTTTAACTGCATTATCTCGCTCTTTCGGCATATGATATAGTGCCCAGTTTTGTTCGTTCAGGGATTCCATCCCTGGACGGGAAATGATTCAGGGCCTCTTGCCCTTAACCGAAAAGACACTCTCTTTCTATTCTTATGACACTATCATCATTCAAAATGCAATTTCTGGCGTTATACTTACAATCTTATGCACTCCATTTTCTTATATAAGAAATTTTACTCATTTCGGTTGCCGGGATTGGGGCTGGAAGCCCCGGTCTACTCTGCGTCCAGGGAAAGAGTCCCTGGACGAACATCTGGTTCGATCACTTCGCTGTTCGGGACTGTAGCAAAAGTATGCTTATACGTGAGTATAACACAATATATTGACGTTTATAGACAGAGATAGCCAATATTTTGCATTATAATTTCGTCAAAATAGCTTTTGATACAGTCGCGATCGTGCTCATTTGGTTGCGGCCAAAGGCTGCGCCAAGATTCTCGGTGCCCTCAGCGGTTTAGATGTTTTTGGTTGCGGCCAAAGGCCGCACCAAGTGATCATTGACAGAACTTCTGGATAATGCACGATAGATTAATGCCCATCAAACCTTTTATAAATATCTGTTGTACTATCGTTCAATTGTGTAAATATTAATCCTGGGGAGGTTTGGGGCTTGGTCGAGTCGGTTTACCGTTTTCTGAGCATGGCACAATGTCCGCGTTTTCATCACAAATTTCGCCGCCACACGCCTTTTCATCTTGCCCATATTTTCCTCTGTTCCCGGGATCGATGCCGTTCATCGGCGCCAGGCAGGTGCCGATGAGCACACTGACCAATACGATCAACTGTCCCATGATGTCCCTCTCTTTCGTCAATGTTCAAGTTTTTGTGCATCCTCAAAGTAAATGCTCTGCGGCTGAATAGCCCGCAGACTCCTGGCAGCGCTCTGTTCATCGCCGCGCATGCTGTGGGCCAGGGCGAGAAAGAAAAGAGCCGCCTCGCGCCTCTCCTGCCGCTCATCCTCAGCGCAGAGAGAGAGACAGCGAATCGCTTCATCCACATGCGCCTTTCGTCCACGACGACCGGCGAGTTGCAGGTGCGTCAGGCCGTAGTAGAGATAAAAATCATTGCTCACGGCCGGGGACCATTGCGAGAGGCTCGCGCTCTTTTCGATGCGCACGAACTGCGCCAGCGCCTCCCGGTATCGTCCATCCACATAGCTCGCCAGGGCCAGTTTGAAATCCGCGCCGATCTCATCCCTCTCGCCGCCGTCCTTCGCCGGCGATGAACGCAGCGCCGCAGATCCCGCTGACGAATCGAACATCACGGGTTGGCCCGTTTCAAAATACTTTATGTAGAGAGGATGGCCGGCGGAACGCATGACCAAGATGGCGGCGCAGGCGATGGCGCTGAGGGCGATGATGACCGGCTTGCGCAACCGGCGAGCATAGTCGATGAAGAATGGCGAGAAACCCGATATCCGTCTTGCGGGGGCGGCGTCCAGCTGCGCGATGAGCGAGTGATAGATCTCGGCGTCAGAACGAATCCGCACGCCCGGTTCGTCGACTTCCGTTGCCGGCGTTGTGGCCGTCACCAGCAGCGGCTGCAGCAGCGCCAGAAACGACGCATCGCCGAGCTGCGCTAAAAAAGCAGCGGCGTGCCGGCGGCGGATATTGAAGGAGAGCAGGCGGATGAAGAGCAGTTCTGCCTGCTGACGGGAGATGGGCGCGACTCGTCCTGTTTTGGGCGACGCCAGCCGGCGACAGGCATCGATCAGATCGAAGAGTAAACGCAGGTCCGGCCTCGATTTTCTCAATCTCGCCACCTGCGCGCGCTCGCGATCCGAAAGCTGCCCCCGACTGTAGGCCTGTATGAGGTTGATCTCCATTGTCGTTTCATCCGCGGCACATCAGGCTGATCTCCTGATAGGCCAGCGAATACTCCTTGAAAAATTGACTGTAAATTTGAAAACATCCATAACAATCATTCAAATGTCGTACAAGCGGCTCATGGCTGGCGTTTTTCGCCCCGTCGATGAGCAGGTGTCTGATAAAAAATGCCTCATTGCCCTCCAGGAAAGAGGCCTCCGCACAGCGATCCGGCGGGATTTCGAGCGGTTCCGCACCATCGCGGCTGAGATAGAGATACAAATCATGCACCTGCTCGAATCGCTCTCTTTCGGACGGCGGTAGCTTGTCGACAATCGCCCGCTGCGATTGCAACGCAAAGGATAGATAGGCGATGTACTTGCCCGAGGTGAAACTTGTCTTCGCCACGACTTCCTCATGAATTCTGCCTAGAATAGAGGCGCTCAATGCAGTAATTCTCTCATGTAATATTCATCTTCTTTTGTCAATTTTTCACGAGCGCGACAGATGACATTGTCCACCACCCGGTGTCCCATGCCGCAAAAAATCGGCGGCAGTTGCAGCATATCGCGGGTATAGTCCTCCAGCGTATAGAGATTGAAGAGCAGGATGTTTCTCTCGATGTGCCGGCCATTTTTTCCTGCCCGCATGCGCAGCACCTGCACGATATAATCAAATATTTGCCATTTGGCATCCGGCGAAATGGTCCGCTCTTTGGTGATATAGATGTCTTTGAGGGACGCATGAATGACCTTTTTTTGCAGTTTTCTGAGCGCCATCCGGTCACTGATGGTGGCCAGATATCCCCTGAAAGCTGCTTCACTATTGGTCGCTTTGAACTGCGCCAGGGCGCGGGCGTTGCGCTTGAAGAGCAGCAAAAAGATATCATTGACGATGTCATTGATGATCTCTGACATTTCAGCCGGCGGCCAGTCCTGATACCAGAGACTGCATCTTTTACAGACAATTTTGTAGATATAGTTCTTGTATTTGTTGATGAAAAGGAAGCACGCTCTTTCAAATGCGCTTGAGGATCGATCGGTGCAGCTCTTCAAAACATCGGCCAAGTCAAATTCACACAATTCTGTTTTCATCTTTTTCTGTCCCTTTTGTGGAACAAATTCCTATGCATGCAGTGTATGGCGACCAGACAGGTTTGTTGCGAACCTTTATTATAAAAACTAGAATAATTATTGAAATAATAAAGAAAAAAAAGTATTTTTTATAAATGCAGACTGTCTCAGAGGCGATATGTCAACTGATCTCATCGAAAAAATCGCGGCCTATCTGCAGGAGAGAGAGGCGCCGGTCGCGGCCACTGACCTGGCGGAACGTTTTCTCAAAATAGGGCGCATCCATCCGCACATGGCCGAAAATCTCGTCGCCACGCTGTTGCGCCCGCACCGGCAATTCGTGTGCGCCAGCGATGGCCTCTGGACGCTGGCGCAGCCGGATTTTTCCTTCATTTTAGCCAAAATATATCCCGAGAGCTGCTCGATGTTTCGGCTGCATAGCCTCCATCTCTCAACATACTGCGACGGCGTTTTCAGCCGCGACGCGCAGTTTCGTTTTGACTATGCGGTTGCTGCGTTGCGCCGCACCGTTCATTCTATTCGCGATTATATCGGCGAACACCCGATCCTTTTTGACGGCTTTGGCAACCAGCGCTCCAATTTCGCCTGGCTGCTGGCGCAAACGGGCGACTGGGGCGCCCGTCCGGTCTTATCGCTCGTGAAAATCGCCAGAAAACTCTTTGCCGGTCGTTCGTTCTCTTCATCGGAAGATCTGTCCGCACTGTTGCTGGGCACTTTTCAGGTCGGCGAGCCCGGCGTCGAGTTTGAAAACTACAAGGCTCAGGCGTTGGCCATTTTCGCGCTGCTGCGCGAGGCGGAGATTACGACGCTCGCATCATTACGCCAATTTGTGCAATCCCGCTTTATGCCGGATTTCAGTCGCTTTGCCTTTGACGTCGATGATATTGCGAACATCAGCAACTCGCCGGGTGTCTATATCATGCGCGACGCCGCGGAAAATGTCATCTATGTCGGGAAAGCGAAGAATTTGCGCCGGCGGCTGCAGAGCTATTTTCACGCCGGCGACGGTGCTGAGGCCAAGCTGCTGGCGATCTGGCAGCGCCTCGACACCATCTCCGTCATCGAGACCGGTTCAGAGCTCGAGGCGCTCCTGCTGGAATATGATCTGATTCGCGCCCATGAACCGCCGATCAATCGACAATACGGCGTACATGATCGTCATCCTTATCGCGGCGAGCGCTACAGCCGCATTATTTTACTGCGCGCCGCCGACGAAAATAGAGTGCAAATTGTACTATTGAATCCCGCTGGCCGGTTGAAAATGGTGCAGGTGGCGCGAAGAGCGGCGGATGTGCGGGCTCTGCGGGCCGATATTCGCGAGGTTTTTCAACGTCCGGAGTCGGATCCGGCGCAGCGGGCAAAAATAGAGATTGCCATGAGCTGGTTGGCGCAAAACAGCGACCATGTCAGTAGTATTGATCTGCGAAGGGTGACCTCTGTCGCAGAGATCGTGCGGCTGCTGCAGGCGCACGTCGCCGCCTTTGATCCGCACGCCAGGCTCGTGGTCTATTGACGACGGTGAACCTGTGAGGCGGGAGATACGCCCGGCAGCTAATTGTCGTTTGGCGGAAATAAGATATCCAACTGCTGTTGTTATATGGAGAATGTGAGATAATTTTATCATCTGATGAGGCGGATTGAACCGGTGGCTGAAAAAATAAGCAGTTACGTGCAGGCGCGCAAGTCCTGGAGCATCAAAAATGTGCTCTTAAACTATTTCGCGGCGATCGATCTCCATGCCGGGATCGATCAGCGCTATCATGCGGGACTGGATGTCTCGTTTGAAGATTTCCGCGATCTCAGCGACATCCTTTTCAATGCCAAAGAAGAGCTGCATCTCATTTTCAAGCGTCTTTACAATCCGCGCGAAAATCGTTTTGAACAGGCGGTCAAGTATACGCCGAACGACGATGAGATGAATTTCATCAATAACGTCGGCCTGCTGTTTCACAAAACGATGGTCGCGCGCGAGTTAAAATATATGCTGGAGTACTATGGCGGGGACGAGTCCGAGGACTATCATGAGCTCAAGGATTCGCTCGATGATTATATGCAGCGGATTGCACATCTGTTTGCCAAGGGCGTCTCTCTTTTGCCGCCGTTTCTGCGCAACTTTCAGGACGATGTGATCGTTTTATCCTATTTCCTGGAGCACAGCCGGCAGACCGAAGCCGTGCTGGGCGTCGGCCTGGAAACTATATTTGAAAGTTTCAACGGCAACGGCACATCGCCCTACATCAAGGTTGGCCGCTATTTCATGGAGAGCGGCTGGCCGGAGCGAGCGAAGAAGGTGCTCGCCGATGGCCTGCTCAAAGATCCGCAAAACCGGGGTATTCGCGAAATGTTGCAGCAGTGCGGCTGATGCAGGAAAAATGATTGCATTGAATACAAAAAACTCATAACTTGGGTTAATTTTCAACCCACAGGAGGCAATATAATGGCTATTAAAGAAGAAATGAAGGCAGGCGTTTCGATCCTGGAGATCAAGGGCAAATTAATGGGTGGCTCGGAGACGACAGAAATTCATACGCGGATCAAAGAGCTGGTCGCCAATGGCGTCAAAAAAGTCATCATTGATCTTGGCAAAGTCTCATGGATGAACAGCACCGGCCTGGGCGCCCTGATGAGCTCTCTGACCACTATGAGAAACGCCAATGGTGATCTCAAGATCGCGCGAGCCACTGAAAAAGTGAAAAGCCTGTTCATGGTCACCAAGCTGATCACTATTTTTGATAGTCATGATACTGTTGAAGAGGCTCTGAAAGCCTTTGCAGAGTAGGGTCGCCGCAAAGGTTCAGGAAAAGCAGGAGGGGCTTCACCAGCCCCTCTCTTGTGCAGTATGACGCGCAGGAAAATAGCATCTCTTATGTATTGGCGCCAGCGTTCAGTCGAATCTCCGTCGGTCCCGTTTTCAAGCAAAGAGAGGTTGTATTATGAAGTCTGTGTCATTCGTTCTTCTGATAATGATGGGCGTTGTCGGCGTCTCGACAAGCGCCCTGGCCGCCTTTGATCGTTCGCTGGAGCCGGTCATTGTGGTCGGCTCGCAACTCCCCGCCTTTCTCGGCAAGTCCACGGACGGCGTGCGCGTCTACGCCTATTCCGGCGGCGTTTGGCAGCCGATGCCGTTCCAGATCGACGACTTTAAAGCCAAAGAGGGTGAACTGGACGAGAAGGAGATCGACTGGGAAGGGCACGAGACGCTCCTGAGCCTGGATGAGGTCGTCTTCATGGCCAAGGA
>JAFGJB010000122.1 GCA_016929295.1 Candidatus Zhuqueibacterota bacterium
CTCCCAGTGTCCAGAGTTCAAAATATGGGTAAAGACGAGCCCTCGAGGGAGAGGGGACTTGTTGCGCTAGATTCGCTTCTTTTTTATAATCTGCAACAGCCTGCATTCTCACGCATGACTTGTTGTTTTAGATGTGCCTTCATGACAACATGCTAAACTAATTATGGCCGAATGAATAAAGAAAGAATGGAATTTAAATGGTTTTTATGTTAATTTATCCGTGTTTCATCCGTGATAATGAAGCTGACGGATATCCTAGCTCAATCCAGTATGACCGTTCAATCCGACAGGCAGTCGCAAAAGAAATTCGCGAAAAATGACTGCGCAACCAAAAAATCCCGTTTACATCGGTCCGGCCGGCTGGAACTATCAGGACTGGCGCGGCATCGTCTATCCGCCACGACGGCCACGAGGTTTTCAGGAGCTGCGCTATCTCACCGATTTTTTCAATCTCGTAGAAATCAACAGCAGCTTTTACAAAATTCCCGCGCTCGACTCGGTCGCCAACTGGCTCGAGCACATTCGCGACAAAAAGAATTTTCAGTTCAGCCTCAAGCTGTTCCAGCAGTTCACCCACGGCGACTATCCCCCGCAAAAGGAGCAGATCAGCCATTTTCAGGCCATCCTCGAACGTCTGCATCAGGAAGCGCGGCTGGCGGCGCTGCTCATCCAGTTTCCCTGGCGTTTCAAAAACACGGCCGAGAACCAGGCCGCCTTGTTCAAGCTGCTCAACATCTTTGCGGATTTTCCGCGCGCGGTCGAATTCCGCCACGACAGCTGGATGACGGAGGAAACTCTCGACCGGCTGCGCCGGTCAGATGTCGCGTTTGTCAATATCGATGAGCCGCCGCATCAGCATTCATTGCCGTCTTCATCGATTGTGACGGCGAATTTCGCCTATCTGCGCTTGCACGGTCGCAATGCGGCCATGTGGTTCAACGAGGAGAGCACGGCGGCGCAACGTTATAACTATCTCTACAATGAAACCGAAATGATGTCTATCTTGGACAACATTAAAAAGATTCGTGAAAAAACCATACCTCTCCTCATCATTTTCAACAATCACTATCGCGGCCAGGCCGTCGTCAATGCGCTGCAGATGATGGCGCACCTCGGCGATCGGCCACTCATCCCGGCAACGCTCATCGATCACTATCCCCAGCTCGCGTCCATTGGCCGCAGCAAAACCGATGAGCAGCTCTCGCTTTTTTAACTCTTCTATACGCACAATTTTTTCCAGGCATTGGGAAAAAGTTCAATTGGCATGATGGATCCAAACTCACGCAAAGCCGCAGAGAACGCAAAGATTCGCGAAGAAATGATACTAATTTTTTTTGCATCGATTATCTCGAAAGGTTTTGTATACCACGGCACGTCCATTTTTCTCTGCGAGCCTCTGCGGTCCTTTGCGCCTTTGCGTTTAGCTTTTCGTAATTGTTACATTGTTTGGCTGCGGCCAAAGGCCGCGCCAAGCTCCTCAACTGCATCTGACATGGCTATGGATGAACTTTCTTAGCGAGCGGTTGCCGGCCTTGTTTTGTGAACGATGATCAAAATGTAATCGATGATGCCCCACGCGAGCAAAATCGCACCGAGCGCATAGCGCAACCTGTCGGTCTGCGGATAGTGCGTGTCGTAATTCACAAGCAAGATGATGGCGGCAGCGATCAACAGGAATCCAGTGATGAGCTGAAAAACAAAGCCGCTGCCAATCGATATCTTTGCCGAGATTTTCCAGCCGATCCAGGCGCTCAGCCAACCCAGGGCCAGGCCGGCGAGCACATCGGCCGGCCAATGCACACCGACGCCGATACGCGACAAGCCGATCAACGACGCGGCCACTAGCAATCCGAGCTGCCTCCACCCGCTTTTCAGGCCAAAGGCTATGACACCGGCCACGGCGGCGGCTGTGGCTGTGTGGCCGGAGGGGAAGGAACGATGATGATATTCCGGCCCGATGAGGTGAAAGGTCTCAGTCGGCAGCACGAACGGCGGTCGCGGCACGTCCAGACTCGCTTTCAGGATGTGCAAAATGACGTTGAAGACGAGCGCCGCCCACACCATTGCCCAGACGGTGCGCGGCTGTTTGCGCAAAAAAGGGATCATGAACAGCGCCGCGATCAATCCATCGCCCAGGATCGTCAAGTGCACCCAGAGGCTGCCGAGATAAAGAGAAGTCGAATTGATGTCATAGAAAAGCGCCTCATTCAACTCGAGCAGATAGCAGGCCAGGAGCGAACCGAGAGCCGTCATCGATAGCAACCAGAGGAGAGTTTTGCTGTGATTCATATTAGAATGGCGTTCTATATTTTTTTATCAGGTGGTGACAGCGGGTGAAGTAAAAGGTTTTGGCGTACCTGCCGCCGCGCTGCACGACGACTGAATCCGTCACGCCAATACGGCGGAAATTTGCCGCAAAGGCGTCCGCCGGCGCGACGCGATAGCGGTTGCTGTAGATGCAGATGCCGTCCAGTCCCTGCACCTCCGTGCTTTTGTCCCAGACGCCGTAGCCGCGCGGATCCCCTTCGTCGAAGCACAGGACCCGGTATCGCCCGCGGGTGGCTAACTCGACCTGGCCGCTCAACAGCCACTTGTGGGTGAAGAGGAAGAGGCTGTCTGGAGACAAGCCTTGCGTCGTCAGATAACGATCGATCTCCTCCCAGCCGACCATATCGAGTGTCGCATCCATCTCGACGTCGCGCGCCGAGATACGGCCTTTTGCCGCCAGTTTATCCAGGCGCAAAATGCCGAATCGCGTGTGCAGAAAGGCGGTGGTGAGCAGGGCGACGAGGAAAATAACCGAGCCGTAGACGAGCCACCGCACCCAGCGACGCCTTTTAAAAGCGGGCTCGATCATCTCCGCCAAGGGGATCGTCAGGACGATATAGCCGACCAGCGTCCAGTGCGGCAAGATCGGTCGCGACAGCGAGATGACCAAAAAGAGCAGCACAGGCAGTATCCCGAAAAAGAGGTAAAACTTTTCCATTTGGCGGCCCCTTTTCAGCGCGCGGCCGATCACCCTGAAAAAGATGATGAACATCGGGAAAAAGATCATGGGCGTCAGATAGCCGGCCTGCCCTCCCAGGGCTTGCGCAAACGAATTGAAATTGATGCCCGAGCCGACGGCGCGCGCGCTCTGAAAGGTGAACGAAATCCAGTCGTGGCGGGCATTCCAGATCAGCACCGGGCTAAAAACGGCGAACGCCAGAAGGCCATACAGATAAAAGCCGATGGAGAGCAGCTTTTTACGATCAAAGAAGAACACATAGAGCAGCAGGAAGAATCCCAGCAGGGCGCCGTGGTACTTGGACAGCATAGCGCAGCCGGTGGTCAGTCCCGCCAGCAGCCAGTCGGCCAGGCGCGCTTCCTTGAACAGAATGCGGTAAAAGGCGAACAG
>JAFGJB010000123.1 GCA_016929295.1 Candidatus Zhuqueibacterota bacterium
GTGCTGTGCGATGGCCGCTCGCCGATCGATCCGCGCCTCATCGAAAGCAAAAATAGTCATCATGCGGGCATATTTCCCGTCGGCATCGGTGATGATATTGATTTTGCCCGCCTGGAAATGGTCGCGGCGTGGAACTATGGCTTCACCACCTATCTTGATAACGAAGCCAATATCACCTCGAGCATCGAGAGGCTGTTGTGCAAGTTGAGTCAGCCGATCATGAAAGATGTGCGTTTGGAGTTCGGCCGCGCGGATCTGCACGATATTTTACCGAGCAAATATCCCGCAGCTTATGCCGGCGCCTGCTTTCACCTGACCGGACGTTATGTCAATCCGGCGACCTCAGCGTTCTCTGTCGCCGGACAATCCGTCAGCGGCTATGCCGGCTTTGATTTCAATCTCGATTTCAGCCGCTCGACAGAGACCAATAAATTCGCCGAACATATGTGGGCAAAAGAAAAAATCGATGAGCTGGAATGGGAAACCGACATCTATGGCGAGACGATGGACCTGCGCGAGCAACTCATTGCGCTCAGCCTGCAATATAATATTCGCTGCCGTTACACGGCCTACGTCGCCGATTATGAGACGGAATATTCGAATGTGACAGATGATCGACACGACATGACCATCATCCCGTCGTCATATGTGATCTCGAGTTATCCGAATCCATTTAATCCATCTACGACCATCCGTTTTTATATCGCGCCAGAGGATGTCGGCCTCGTCAAGTTCATCAAGATTTACAATGCATTGGGACAGCTGGTCGCTGTGCTCGATATCAGCTCTTTTGCAGCCGGTCTTCATTCGGTTCGCTTTGATGGCCGCGATTATTTTGGCCAGCCATTGCCATCCGGCCAATATTTTGTACGGCTCGAAATCGGCGAGCGGATGAGCACGATGAAGATCACGCTTGCACGGTAGATGTTTTTCTGCCGGATGACCCGTGAGGATATAAGGAGGTCTATCATGAAAAAAATTGCTATGAATACATGTTTTTCTTTTCTTGTCTGCAGTTTGATTTTCATGCCATCTGCATCTGCTATTGGCACCATTTTCTCCCGGCCGCTATGGGGCAGCCAGACCTATGACAAAATGTGGATCAAAACCGTCGATGCCACGACCGTCACTGATGGCCAAATAGCCACGACGCAAGTGCATCAGGTGTTCAAAAATGAGATGAACACAACGGTTGAAGCTGTCTGGCTCTTTCCATTGCCGGAGAATGCCGTTGTCGTAGAGCTGCTATATGAATTTAACGGCAAATGGTACAAGGGTGCTATCAAGGAGCGCGCCGAAGCGCGCCAGGAATATGAAGAGCGCATTCGCTGGTATCTCGATCCGGCGCTGCTCGAGTACATGGGCGACAATCTCTATCGTCTCAGCATCGCACCCATCAACGCCAATTCTGATGTGCAAACCAAGATCACCTATGTCGAAATGCTGCCCTATGAGTTCGGCACGGTTGATTACAGTTTCAAATTGAATGCCGTACAGATGTCGCCCAAGCCATTGCTGCGGGTGTCGTTTAGCGGCACATTCAGCGCGAATTCTCCCTATACATTCTTTGATTCTCCCACCCACGGCGGCACAACGGCCATGAGCATTACGCAGAACAGCGATAGACAATATACCGTCTTTTTTGGCGATGAAAATTTTATGCCCGACAAAGACCTGAAGATAATTTTCGAGAACGAGCGGCAAGACGTTGAAATGAACGTCATCCGCTATACGCCGACAGAAGATGATTCGATCGGATCCGATTCCTTTTACGCCATCTGGATTTCGCCGCCGGATAGTCTGGAGGACGATCGCGTCATTCCTAAAAAGGTCGTCTTTACGGCCGATGTCTCTTCCAGCATGGAGGGGACGCGCATCCAGCAGTTGAAAGCAGCGCTGCACGAATTTCTCAAATACCTGCGCTCTGATGACATGTTCAATATCATCACTTTTGGGACAAGGACAGCATTATTCAAGCCGGACCTGATCGCGGCGACGCCGGATAATCTGGAAGATGCCCGCGCTTTTGTCACCGAGATCGGCCCGCTGGGTCTGACGAATATTGACGATGCACTGCAAAAAGCGCTGCAGCAATCATTTTCCGACCATTATGCGAATATGATCGTCTTCATCACGGATGGCTATCCGACGCTCGGTGAGACGTTTGTGCCTGCAATTGTCGAGAATGTCAAGAAAGCAAACACAAAAAATGTGCGAATATTCTCCTTCGGCGTCGGCGATGATGTCAGTAAACCCCTTTTGGTGCAAATGGCCATCGAGAATGGCGGCTATGCCGAGTTCATTCAAGATGACGATGATATAGCCCGCATCATTGGCAATCATTTCAAGCGCATCTCAAAGCCGGTGCTCACGAATCTCGATATAAAGTTCGAGGGACTCGTCACTTCAGACCGCTTTCCGCGACCGCTGGCCGATCTGTTTTGGGGCAGCCAGGTCATGCAAATGGGGATTTATCAAAATTCCGGGACTTTTCCGGTCTATTTGACGGCATCGGTGGGTGACAGAGTGGTGAGCTATGAATCGTTTCAAGAGTTTTCAAATGCGCCGGGGGGGCATCGTTTCGTGCCTCGATTGTGGGCTAAAGCTAAAATCGATTATCTTTTGAACGAGATTGCCATCTATGGCGAGTTGAAAGAGCTGATCGATCAGGTGATTGCACTGTCGCTGAAATTTCAGATTTTGACGCCGTACACCTCTTTTTATGCCGATCCCAATGACACCGATGTCAATGAGAAAAGGGAGATTCTGCCAAAAGAATTTGTCCTGCATCAAAACTATCCCAATCCATTCAATCCGACGACGACCATTCGGTTCGAAATTCCAGAGCCGGGATGGATCGCGATCAAAATATACGACTTCAGGGGCGCCGTTGTCCGCACCCTGCTCAATGAGCACAAGGACGCCGGCATCCACTCAATTGACTGGGATGCGAGGGATGATGCGGGACTGAAAGTCGCGACGGGCGTTTATCTCTATCAGATCGAGTTTACAAACGCTCACGGCGACAGGATGGTGCTGACGAAAAAGATGAGCGTGGTCAAGTGAGTCATCAAATCCCGGAGGTCTGTCAGATCTCCGGGGTTTTATATTCATCTGGCACGTTTTTGGGATAATCAAACCTGAAATCAACAGGTTTTGCCATCCCAATGTTTGACCATTCCTCAACCGCACAGGTCAACTCGACGATGCCACAGGTCGGAATGTTGTCAAGCTGCATGCCGGATATCTGATTGACCAGATTTGTCAGTCCCGGATTGTGAGCGACGAGCATGATCGAGTCGTACTCGTCATCGACAGAGCGGATGACCGCGAGGATCTGCTCTGCACTGGCGTCATAGAGCTTTTCCTCCTGGACCATTTTGTCACAGACGAGCTCTTTCGCCACTCTTTTTGCAGTGGCGATGGCTCGTTTTGCCGGACTGGAAATGATCAGATCGACCTGCACTCCCCTCTGAGCGAGCCGCTTTCCCATGGCGATGGCATCCCGTTTTCCCCTTTTGTTGAGTGGCCGGCGCCGGTCGGAGAGAGACGCGTCTTTCCAACTCGATTTGCCGTGCCGCGTGAGCAAGAGTTTTTTCATGCCTATTCCGTGCGAAAAACGAGACTTCTGATTCACCTGCGCCCGGGTGAGAGGCGCATTTATTTATGGCTCAACATCAAGAGCTGCATCCTTCACTTTTTCAGCTCGTCGGTGAAACGAAATAATTTTGCCGTCCAGATTGACCAGGACTATATAGCCCTCACGCTTCCATAATTCAAGTATTTCAAGGTTGTGTTTTGTGGCGCCACAGTAACGCCACCCTCGACTTTCCATCTCATCCCAGGAATAAGTCTCATTTGCGATTAAACCGTGAATGAGCGTTGGATATTGAGTATCCATAATTACTCCTACTGTACACACCTTAATATACACTCTAATTGACGATTCAGAGGATGTTTTTTTTTACAGCGGGAATTCGGCTGGACAAAATATTTCATGCGAGACGACGTTTCTGAGCGCTGTACTCCTGTGTATCAGGCCTGTATTAACATCATTATCGATAAAGATATATCTTTTCTCTTGATTTCCACATAAAAAATGTTTTCATTTGTTTTACTTGCCTGACAATGACACCAAAATAGCCTGCAGGAGTATCCCATGTTCAACCCAGTAACCGCCATCATCGGCGCCGGATTTATGGGGCCTGTGCATGCCGAAGCCCTGAAACGTCTTGGCGTGCATGTCCGTGGTATTCTTGGTGTTGATGCTGCCGAATCGCGCCAGGCGCAGAGCGCCCTTGGTTTGACCAGAGCGTACAAGAATCTTGACGATCTGCTGAATGACGATATCGATGTCGTGCACATCACAACACCGAACAGGCTGCACTATGCCATGGCCAAAGCAGCGTTGCAAGCCGACAAATATGTGCTGTGCGAAAAACCGCTGGCCATGAACTCACAGCAATCGGGCGAACTGGTCGAGTTGGCGAAAAAGACCGGCCTGGTTGCGGGCGTTAATTATAACATTCGGTTCTATCCGCTCAATCTGCAGGCCCGACAAAAGGCGAAAGCCGACGATCTCGGCGAGATCTACTCCGTCGTCGGCAGCTATGTGCAGGACTGGTTGCTCTATCCGACCGACTATAACTGGCGCGTCCTGGCGGATGAAGGCGGCGCCCTGCGCGCGGTCGCGGATATCGGCACGCACTGGCTCGATCTCGTGCAGACCATCACCGGACTGAAAATCACGGCCGTGTGCGCCGCTCTGAAAACCGTCCATCCGGTGCGCCGGCGGCCACTCGGCGAGGTCGAGACATTTGCGGGGAAAGTGCACGAGATTGCAGCGACGGAAAACATTGACATTCGAACCGAAGACTGCGGCGCCATCCTGTTGAAATTTGATAATGGCGCAAGCGGAAATTTATGGGTGTCGCAGACAACAGCGGGACGCAAAAACTGTCTGCGCTATGAGATCGCCGGTGCAAAAAGCGCGCTCTCCTGGAATAGCGAGAAGCCGAATGAGTTGTGGCTCGGTTATCGCGACAAACCGAACGAGCTGCTCATGCGCGATCCGGGATTGCTCGATGCGACTGTTCGGCCTTTTACCAATTACCCGGGCGGCCATAATGAAGGTTTTCCGGATACCTTTAAGCAATGCTTCAGAGCGTTTTATTCCTGTATCGCCAAAGGAGACATGAATGCCGCGCCGCCATTCCCCACCTTGGAGGATGGTCATCGTGAGATTGTGCTGTGCGAGGCGGTACTGAGGAGCCATCAGGAAAGGAAATGGATTGAGGTATAAAGGCAAAGGCTCGAACTGTTGCGGCCTTTCGCAACCTTTAGCTGTAGCCAAAAAGGGAAACAATTTTCACGAATGATACACGAAAAAAAAGGAGAAATAGAATGAAACTCGGATTCGTCACTGCAATTCTGCCCGATCTTGAACTCGAGCAAGTCGTCAGGTTCGCCGCTGAGACCGGTTACCAATGCATCGAGGTCATGTGCTGGCCAAAAGGCAAAGCGGAACGTCGCTATGCCGGCGTCACGCATATCGATGTCGCGGCTTTGGATCGAACGAACGCCAGGAACATCAATGAGATGCTGCAAAGCCATGGCGTCGGCATCAGTGGCCTCGGCTATTATCCCAATCCGCTTGCGCCGAATGAGGCCGAGGCGAAGGTCTACGTTGACCACATCAAAAAGCTCATCCAGGCGGCGCCGCTGTTGGGACTGAAGAATGTCAACACCTTCATCGGACGCGACTGGACCAGGAACGTCGATGACAACTGGCCACGGTTTAAAAAAGTCTGGCCGGATATCGTCAAATTGGCGGAAGATCATGACGTCAAGATCGGCATCGAAAATTGTCCCATGTTCTTCACCAATGATGAGTGGCCGGGCGGCAAGAACCTCGCCCATAGCCCGAAAA
>JAFGJB010000124.1 GCA_016929295.1 Candidatus Zhuqueibacterota bacterium
ATACCACGAGCCCCTGACCTATCGCCCGAAAACGCTGCTCACCGGCAAAGCCTCGCTCAAAGTCAATCATTTTCAGATTCAGGCGGACTATCGCTACGCCAGCAAAATTGACGAAGTGAAAATCTATCCGATCAATGACCGGGTGCCGATGAACTTTTTCGACCTGCGCGCCTTTTACGACTTGCGTTTTCTAACGCTGCAGCTCGGTGTCAATAACATGCTGCAATACAATTATGCGCCGATGGAAAGTAATTTGATGGCGCCGCGGACGTTCACGGCGGGATTGAAGGGACAGTTCTAAATATTACAGAACCATCCGAGAGTAGGGATGGAGGATCAGTTCCCAGGCGGCATCGAAACGTGCACAGGGCGATTGGTTTTGCCAAAACTGAACGTCAAAGGAACGATCAAGCTCGCTCAGCCTGCCGTATCGTTCGACGAATCCTTCTCTCATCGGTTACTCGCAAATTTGCTTGAATAATTTTGCTGAACTTTTCAACACAAGGGATTTTACCGTAAACTGACCAGATTCTTTTTCAGAAAAATGTTCGCGGTACCGCTGTATGCAAAAGGAATCGGGTCAGTGAGCGCTTTCATTCTTGCATCACCTTTTTAATTTTCGCAAACGCCCAATCCAAATCGTTTTTATGAATCACCAGTGGTGGGGTAAAACGTATCACAGTTTCGTGTGTCTCTTTGCAGAGCAAACCTTCGCGCATCAGCGCTTCACAAAAGCGTCTGGCACCGCCAGCCTCTGGCTTGAGTTCAATGCCAATCATCAATCCTATGCCGCGCACCTCTTTTATGTGCGGACTGGTGATCGAGTTGAGTTTGTCGAGAAAATAGCGACCCAATTCAAAGGAACGCTCGGCCAAATGTTCATCGACAAGAATTTTTAAGGCTTCGCGCGCTACAGCACAAGCGAGGGGATTGCCGCCAAATGTGCTGCCGTGATCCCCGGGCTTGAATACATCCATGACGCTCTCACGCGCCAGAAACGCGGACACCGGATAAAAGCCGCCGCTCAGCGCTTTGCCAATGATGACGCCGTCCGGTTCAACATTCTCATGCTGGAAAGCAAAGAGCTTGCCGCAGCGTCCCAGTCCGGATTGTATTTCATCTAAAATGAATAAAATATCCTCCTGCCGGCACATCGCCTGTATCGCTTCCAGATAACCGTGCGGTGGAATGATGATGCCGCCTTCGCCCTGTATGGGCTCGAGCAAGACGGCGGCGGTATTGGGCGAGATCGCGTTCTTCAGCGCCGCGATATCTCCGTACTCCACGGTGACAAAGCCGGGGGCAAAGGGGCCGAATCCCTCTTTATACTGCTCCTCTGTCGAGAATCCAACGATCGTCGTCGTACGTCCGTGGAAATTATTGGTCCCAACGATGATATCGGCGCGCTCAGCCTCGACTCCTTTGACGGTGTAGCCCCATTTTCGCGCCGCTTTGATGGCTGTCTCGACCGCCTCGGCGCCGCTGTTCATCAGCAGGGCGCGATCAAATCCGCTCAGCTCGCACAATTCCTGCAATAACAGCGGAAATTGATCGTTGCGAAAAGCGCGCGACGTCAGCGTCAGTTTTTCGCACTGTTCGCGCATGCGGGCGACCAGTCGGGGATGGCAATGTCCCTGATTCACCGCTGAATAGGCGCTCAAAAAATCCATATATTTCGCACCATCGACGTCATGGAGCCAGACGCCGGCGCCGCGATGGATGACGACGTCCAGAGGAAAATAGTTGTGCGCTCCGAATTGCTCCTCGATCTGTATTAAAGTTTGACTGTCCATGAGGTCCTTTGCAAATGAATGTCGTTTCAAGAGGGCTAAATTAGAAATTCAGCCTCGAAAAAACAAGAAAATTCGTCGCCAAAGGCAAAAGCCCATTTTTATTTCTCGATTTAACTGAATTTTTCGTACATTTACAGAAACCTGATTTCAGTTTTGAGGAGAGATATTGTGAGAGTTTTATCAGGCATTCAGCCCTCAGGCGCACTCCATTTGGGCAACTATTTTGCAATGATGAAACGGATGATCGAATTTCAGGAAAATCATGAGCTGTTCTGCTTCATCGTCAACTATCATGCTTTGACGTCGGTGAAGGATGCTGATCTGCTGCGAAAAAATACATTTGAGGCGTGCGTTGATTTTTTGGCATTGGGCATTGATCCGGAGAAATCATTCTTTTATGTTCAATCCGATATCCCGGAAGTGACGGAGCTGACATGGATACTTTCCAGTATCACCGAGATGGGCCTTTTGCAGCGCTCGCATTCTTATAAAGATAAAATTGCCAAGGGGATCGAAGCGAGTCACGGTTTGTTCGCTTATCCGGTGTTGATGGCAGCGGACATTTTGCTGTATGGGGCGCAAATCGTCCCGGTTGGCAAAGATCAAAAGTCGCATGTGGAAATGACGCGCGATATTGCGCAAAAATTTAATCACAGTTACGGCGACGTTTTTGTCATTCCGGAACCGGATATTCAAGACGAGCTGGCGGTGATTCCTGGTCTGGATGGTCAAAAGATGTCCAAATCGTATGATAATACGATTGAGATTTTTGCGCCACAAGATGTGCTCAAAAACAAGGTCATGCGAATTGTCACGGATGCCAAAACTGTTGAAGAACCCAAAGATCCGGACAACTGCAATCTGTTCGCGATATATTCTCTGTTTTTGGATGGCGACGGACGTGATGAGTTGAGAGAGCGCTATCTCAAGCCCGGACTTCGCTATGGTGATGTAAAAAAAGAACTGGTGCACGTCATCTGGAATTTTTTTGAACCCTATCGCGAAAAACGCGAAAAATTATTGCGCGACCCCGATCATGTTCATGATATCATGCTGCAAGGCGCCAAGAAGACGCGTCTTGTCGGCATGGAATACCTCGAAAAAGCCCGCGCCGCTGTTGGTTTGAACTATTAGAATCGTCGCTCAAGCTCTTTATCAATTTTCGTGACGTTCTCACCCTTCCAGTCACTCTTTCTGCGGAACATTTGGCCAGGGCTGGCGTTGTAGGGACTGCGTTCCATAGTGAATTCCATAGCATCGTAGCGCGCGTCTCAATTGTGCTGGACGATCGTCCGGCTTTATTATTTTGGGAGGTGATGTGAAAAGATTTATTATCTTTATTATGCCACTGTTACTGATCGGATGTCTCTCCCGCGAGCTGCCGCAACAGAACACATTTACAGGTCCGATGACTATCCAGAAACACATCCTGCCGGAAGTGGTGAATCCCGGAACGACCTATTTTGTCTCGGTCCTTCTCAGCGGAGCAAGCGCCGATTCGGTCAAGCTGGATGTTTTTCGCCAGAGTGACTCAAGCCCCTTCGTCTCGTACGGACTGTTTGATGATGGTGGCAATATCCATTCGCATGACGGAGACCAGGTGGCGTACGATGGCTATTTCAGTCAGAATATTGTCTGGACAGGCGAGGCAGGCATCTCTCTCTACAGATGGCGCTTTACGGCCAGTGATGACAATGGACGTGACAGTGAGCCGCTTGAGATAACCGTCACATCGCGAAGAAATTCGCCGCCGGTCCTGCTGGCGGTGCAGGCGCCGGATAGCCTGCCAAGCGGCTTCGAAGGAGAGCTGCAATTTGTCGCACACGTTACGGATTCGAACGGCACAGGTGACATCGCAAAAGTGATGTATGCTGCCTATAAAGAAAATATGCTGAATTTTGCGGATTCTTTAGAATTCGCGAATGACGGCGTCTATGTGGCCAGGATGGATAAACTCTTTGCCATTGGCAAAAAGGGCGCCTATGATCTGCGCTTTGTGGCATATGACCGTTCCGGCGGCGAAAGCGAGATCGTTTCCAAACGGGTCACGATCGGCAATGATGCCCCGCAGCTGCTTGATTTCGTCCACGCTGACTCTGTGCAACAGCCCGAAGAGGGCAAGATGGTCGCTTTTTTGATCACCGTGCGAGTCGATGACGATCAAACATTGCTCGATGTCAATGAAGTCAAGCTGGAATGGAAAAAACCGGACGGCTCCTACTCGTTGAACAGCCCGTTCGATCTTTATGATAACGGTTTGCCATGGAATGAGGATTTTAATGGGTGGGATGACGGCTGGCGCGGCGACGAGAATGCGGGTGACGGCATCTATTCCATCACCGGAATATTCGATCCCGCGCAGCCTCTCGGCCTTTATGAGCTGACGTTTTATGCGCGCGATTTTGTCGGCAATAGCAGCGAGCGCGTCACTCGTATGATAACTCTCTATCCACGGGAGGGAAATTGAATGAAAAAAGCATTGCTCATCGTCTCTCTCTTTATGCTGTTGGGCGCCCAGGCTCACGCAAAGATCGTGGGATCTTTCAAGTTCAAATCGGGGGAACCGGCCGCCGGCCCGGTCGGCAATGGCGTCACTGATCTCAAACGGGGCAATGGCGTGCTCTGGATCGGCACCGGCGAAGGTCTGTGCCGATACGTCGACATCACATCTTTATTTGAATCGTATGAAAGCGTTGAGAATCTCGCCCGTGGCAGCATCTCGGCCATCTGGGCAGAGGGCGATGAAATATGGATTGCGGCCGCAGCGGACTCTTTTGTGACCAGTGTCGGCGAAAATCTGCCGTTCGGCACCGGTTTTAGCTACTCGCGCGACAAAGGCGCCACCTGGTCCCACTTCCCCCAGCCCGGGCCGACGCCGATTCAAAACCTCTGCTATGATATTGCGGTGGTCAATGGCATCGTCTGGGGCGCCAGTTTTGGCGGTGGTCTGTTGAAATCTGCGAACGGTGGTGCAACCTGGGAACAAACAGCGCCCGACAGTTTCGTCTTTGATCCCAATTCCCGCCTCAATCACCGCGCTTTTTCAACTCTGAATGCCGATGGCATCCTGTGGGTCGGCACAGCCGGCGGCATCAACAAATCCAACGATAACGGCGAGAACTGGACCAATTTCAATCACACCAACCAACAAAATCCAATTTCCGGCAATTTTGTCGTGGCTCTGGCACATCAGAAAACGGACGCCAAAGATATCATCTGGGCGGCGACCTGGAAAGCTGAGGATTTGCAGGAGGAATACGGTCTCTCCCGATCGGAGAACGGCGGGCTGACGTGGACAACTCATCTGCTCGGCATCAAAGCGCAGAACATCGCGACGGATGGCCCGACCGTCTATGCCGCGACGCTCGAGGGTCTGTACAAGTCACCCGATTATGGTGATACATGGTATAAATTTCCGGCCATCATGGATGAGAACAGCGGCGAGATCGTCTATACCAACGAGCACTATTCGGTATACGCCGATATGAATACTGTATGGGCCGGCACGGCCGACGGCCTGGCGCGCACGACCAATAATGGCTATGCATGGGATGTATTTCGCGCATTCGAGTCAACGGCCCAAGAGGGTGAGCCGCGAACCTATGCCTATCCGAATCCATTTTCTCCCAGACGTCACAACGAGCTCGGTGGCGACGGGCATGTGCGGCTGCAATACAATAGTAAAAGTGACACCTATGTGACCGTCAAAATCTATGATTTTGCCATGGATCTGGTGGCCACCGTATGCGAAAACAAATTCCGCCATGGCCCGGCCGATTTGAGCGAAGTCTGGAACGGTAAAAATGATTACGGCGACGAGGTGGCCAACGGCGTCTATTTCTACAGCATTGCCATCGAAGGTGACGGCGCCTATTGGGGCAAGATTTTGATCGTCAATTAAAGCCCGTTGACTGGCACTTTTTTGCAAATAAATCAAAAGCGCTGATGACAAAGTGCCAGGCAAGTGATTGGTTTATATGTGGAGACTATAATGAAAAAAACCATTCTCGTCCTCCTGCTGTTTGGCGCGCATATCTCTTTCGCCGCCCACGGCGACGGCGGCTATGCCGGCGCGTTTCTGCGCCTGGGCTTCGAAGCGCGCGGCACAGCGCTCGGCGATGCCTTCACCGCTGTCCCGGAGGGCGCCGCCGCCGCAATCTATAATCCGGCGACCTTGCCAAATTTGAGCGGCCGACAAGTCATCCTGGCCACCTCTTTTTTGCCTTTGGACAGACATTTGAACTATATTGGCTTTGCCATGCCGATTCGTCCGCAAGCCGATGGCGACGACGCGCCGCTCAAGGGCAAGCCGCTCGAGGCCGGCATAGCGATCGCCTGGATAAACGCCGGCGTTGATAACATCGATGGCCGTGATCAAAGCGGCAATCATACTGCCAGCTTATCCAACTCGGAAAACGCTTTTTTGATGTCGTTCGCACTCAAGCCCTCGCCCTGGGTGAGTCTTGGCATTTCGGCCAAAGTCCTCTATAATCGCATCCCGGATATCGCCGAGGAAAACGGCGCCCTCACCTCCTCCGGATTTGGCATCGATATCGGCGCCTTTTCAAATCCGTACCCCGGATTGATGCTCGGGCTGGTGCTGAAAGACAATATGTCAAAATACAGCTGGAACACTGACAAGGTCTATGAACGCGGCACCAGCACCGTCTATAAATTTCCCAGGATTGTCCGCGCCGGCGCCGCCTACAGGATTCCGCAGCAGTGGCTCTTGCTGGTTGCTGATCTCGAAAGCAGCAACGTACAGAATGCACGCGTCCACCTTGGTGTCGAGTTCGCGCATCAACAGATCGGCGCTTTGCGCGTTGGACTTGATCACGATACGCCGACATTCGGTCTGGCACTCTATGCGAAACTTTTCGGCAAACAGTCGGTTTTTAGCTATGCTTTCATGCCAGGGTTGCAGGCGCTAGCCCCGGACCATGTTGTATCGTGGACATTTGATTTTTAGATGTGGGCGGAAAGGGCAGCAAAATTTTATTGTATCAAAGGATATATGTCCTTAATTTGATCACAAATCAATGACGCGGGAAAACGAATGAAAAAAATATTTTTTCTCGGTGTTCTACTAGTGGCAACGGCGGTTTTTGCGGCGGGGGAAACCGGTCTGGCTGTGCTCAAAGTGGGTGTGGGCGCCCGAGCGACGGCGATGGGTGAGGCGTTCACGGCGACTGCCAATGATGCAACCGGTTTGTACTGGAATCCTGCGAGCTCTGCATGGATTCACAGACGGCAGGTTCATTTCAGCCACAACAGCTGGATTCAAGGCATCAATCACAATGTCGCCGCATTGACGCTGCCGAGCAAAATTGGCTCATTCGGAATTGGATTGTTGTTGAATAATATCGATGGATTTGAACGCCGCATGATTGCGTCGGAAGAGCCGACCGGGACGTTTTCTGCGCACGATTTTTCATTTTCTCTGAATTATGCCCGGCAGCTGCGCCCTTCTTTGTCAGTCGGTCTGAATTTGAAATTTATCAATGAGAAAATCTATATTGAAGATGCCAGCGGCTACATGATCGATCTGGGCGCGCGCTACTTGACGCCGGTCAATGGACTGTTCATCGCCGGCGCCCTGCAAAATCTCGGCTTCACAACAAAGATGTTGCACGAAAAAATACGTCTGCCGCAAACGCTGCGCCTTGGCGCCGCCTATGAGGTGCCGTTTTCCTGGCTAAAAGACAGAGTGCTCCTGGCCGCAGACTATGTGGGGATTTTTAATGAATCATCGCATGTCAATGTGGGCATTGAGGTGACGCCAGTTGATGCTCTTGCCCTGCGCACCGGCTATCAAACCGGTTTTGAGGATCAAGGGATCAGCAGCGGTTTTGGCTTGCATGTGAATTGGCTTGATATCGACTACGCTTATCTGCCGTTTGGGCGCGATCTCGGCGATTCACATCGATTTTCCCTCACCACAACATTTTGACGAATCATATTCCGTTGAGGACTGTATGAGCAACGCCAAATCAATAAAGATCACTCTTCTGTTATCTGTGATCATCCTGATCGCTGTCGCGTTCAATAGGTTCGAAAGTCGAGATGCCTATTCTTCAGATAGTTTGCGCGAACAGCTGGAGCGGTTTAACGAAGTTTTTAGCTTTATCAATCGATATTATGTTGAAACGCCGGATCGGGAAAAAATCATCACCGGCGCCATTAACGGCATGCTCAGTGAACTTGATCCCCATTCCGCCTATATTCCGCCGGAAAGCATGCAGCGCGTGACGGAAGAGTTTCAGGGAGAATTTGAGGGAATAGGGATTGAATTTGTCATTTTGAACAAAATATTGACCGTCGTCTCGCCAATCGTCGGGGGGCCCTCAGAAGCGGTGGGATTGCTGCCCGGCGATCAGATCACCAGGATCGAAGGTGAGTCTGCCTATGATATTACGGAGGATGATGTTCAGAAAAAATTGCGGGGCAAAAAAGGCACGCAGGTGACGGTCACGATCCTTCGCCCCGGCCAATCCGAGCAATTCGATGTGACGATCACGCGTGACAAAATTCCAATCTATAGCGTCATGGCCTCTTTTATGCTGGATGACGGAGAGACGGGCTATATTTATCTCGGTCGTTTTGCCCGCACGACCTCACAGGATGTGACAGATGCCCTTCACAAACTCGAAAACCAGGGTATGCGACAATTGATCTTTGATCTGCGCGGCAACTCCGGTGGCTATCTGGATCAGGCTTTTGCTGTGGCCGACAAATTCATTCCGGGCGGCTATAAAATTGTCTATACAAAGGGACGACTCGATAACCTGTCCGAAGACTTTTTTTCGACAAATCGCAATACGCACAGCATGTATCCGATGGTCGTGCTCATCAACCACGGTTCCGCCAGTGCGTCCGAAATCGTCTCCGGCGCCATTCAGGATCTCGACAGGGGGCTGGTGTTAGGCCAGACCAGCTTTGGCAAAGGACTTGTACAACAGCAGATTCCATTGCGGGACGGCGGCGCCCTTCGATTAACCGTGTCACGCTATTATACACCCAGCGGACGCCTCATTCAGCGTCCCTATGATGACGGCAATCTGCTGGATTATTACAGCGAGGCTTACGATGATTCGGCACAAGTTCACGAGCCGGATACGACTCAACTCTATTTCACCCTCGCGGGCAGAACGGTGTTTGGCGGCGGCGGCATCACTCCCGATTCCACTCTGGCATCAGAAAAAATCACCCGTTTCACCCACCTCTTGCGTATGAAAAGAGTGTTTTTTGAGTTTGGCTCTACCTGGGCAAGCGAACATCGTGATTTGTCTCGGGACTTTGCCGACTATCAGAAAAATTTTGTCATTGCAAGACAGATGATTGAAAATTTGAAGAAAATCATCGCAAAACACGACATCGATTTTAGTCAGGAAGCCTATGATAAAGATGCCGACTATATTCATCTGGAGATGAAAGCCGAAGTCGCTCGCCATTTGTGGGATAGCGAGCATTACTACATGATTCGAATCAAGGGCGATTCAGAGGTTGAGCATGCAAGAAATTTGATGCATGAAGCCGAAAGGATCAAGAACTTGCACGCCTGGAATGCCATGCAATGAACTGTATTTAGCCCCGATTTCTCATCGGGGCTTTTTTTTACCCGCCTTTTGCGCCAAGTTTGACGGTCAAACGATCGTGCTCCACGATGCAACAACCAGTCAAAATAATATTTGAAAATTCACGGGATTTTTGCTAAATTTCACGCTGTATTTTGCCGGAAATGGCTGTCATTTCTAAAGGCTGTTTTTATGGCAAAAGATACATTTATGATCAACTTGCAAAGGAGCATATGGGGCTAACAAAGATAAAAAAAGGCCTGAATATTCCACTAGCCGGTGAACCGGAACAGATCGTTTACCAGGGCAGATCGGTGTCTCAGGTGGCCGTTCTCGGGACCGACTATGTGGGCATGAAACCCTCTTTGCAGGTGACGGAGGGTGACGCTGTGAAGCTTGGGCAGCCGTTGTTTTTCGACAAGAAAATGCCCGCTGTTCAATTCACCGCGCCCGGCGCCGGCAAAGTGGTTGCTATCCATCGAGGGCAGAAACGCGCGCTCCTCTCCGTGGTCATTCAACTGGCCGGCGAGGAGGAGGTTCGCTTTAGCCGCTACGATATCGATGCTTTGGGTGAACTCGATGCGGAGAGCGTGAAAGAACAGCTTCTCGCGTCCGGATTGTGGACTGCCTTGCGCGCGCGTCCATTCAGCACGGTTGCCGATCCTGCGACCCGACCTCACTCCATATTCATCACGGGCATCGACACCAGTCCGCTTGCTCCGGAGGTCGACAAACTCTTCGAGGAAAAAGAAAAGGATTTTGCCGCCGGCGTGCTCCTCGTCTCCAAATTGACCGAGGGGAAAATCTATCTGTGCACGTCGCCGGGGATGAAAATCAGCGGCGCCAATATCAACCGCGTCACGGTCGAAGAATTTCAGGGGCCGCATCCGGCCGGACTGGCCGGAACTCACATCCACTTTCTCGATCCGGTCAGTCGTACAAAAACAGTCTGGATAATCAGTGCCCAGGATGTCGCCGCCATCGGCGCTCTCTTCACAACCGGGCGCCTGGATGTGCGGAGAATCATCTCTCTGGCCGGACCCTCGGTTCTGCAACCACGACTCGTGCAAACGCGACTCGGCGCATCTTTGAATGATCTGACCAAAGGTGAGTTGAAGGAGGGCGTGCACAGAGTCGTCTCGGGATCCGTCCTCGCCGGATTTCATGCGACTGATGCCACGGCGTTCCTCGGTCGCTATCATCAGCAGGTTTCCGTACTGCCGGAAGGCGGTGAACGCAGACTGCTCGGCTGGATGATGCCGCGTTTCGATCTGTTTTCCGTGAAGAATGTCGTCGGTTCCAAATTGATTCCCGGAAAAAAGCTCAACTTGACAACGAATATACACGGCAGTCAGAGGGCCATCATTCCAAATGGCAGCTATGAAGCGGTCATGCCCCTGGATGTGTTGCCCTCACCATTGCTTCGCGCTCTGGCCATACAGGATGTCGAAGACGCTGAAAAGCTCGGCTGCCTGGAGCTGGATGAGGAAGATCTCGCCCTCTGCACCTATGTCTGCCCCTCGAAAATTGATCACGGTGAGAATTTGAGGAA
>JAFGJB010000125.1 GCA_016929295.1 Candidatus Zhuqueibacterota bacterium
AGTCGGCCATTCCATTCTCCATGTACGCCCCGGAGAGGCCAAATGCATGGTGACTGATTCAACATTATGATGCTGTAAAAATTTCTGTTTTATGGTCTTAAAATCGGTTCTTAATTGTTGAGCCATCTTTTGCGTTTGCGTCGGAATTACCAGCATGCGGTCCGTCTTAAATCCTAATTCCTTTGTGTTGAGATAATTCATTTGCTCAAAGATGACGAAAGAACCGATAATGAGGACGATGGACACTATGAATTGACAGATCACAAGAATGCTGTGCACGTTCAGTTTTCGGCCTGCCCCGAAGAGTTGCTGATTCCACAAAATTTTTGCCGGCTGAAACGAGGCAAGTCGGATGGAGGGATACAGTCCTGCGACAAGAGAGATGAAAAGAAAAATGGCTAAAAATATGCTCCAGAGAAATGGATCCAAGAGTGAAAGTTTTACGTTTGTGCCCATGAGTTGATTGAACCACGGATGTGATACTTCCACAATGAAAAAAGCGAGAAATATGGCCAGCAGGATGATGATGGAGAGTTCGCTGAGTAATTGTTTCATCAGATGGGATTGTAAGGCTCCAATCACTTTTCGAACACCGATTTCTTTCCACCGCCCAGTCGATTGAGCTGTGAATAAATTGACAAAATTCAAACAAGCAACAAGGAGAATGAGGGTAGCAATGCTCGCAAAAATGAACAGCTGTTTTTTATCTCCGCTCTTTAAATAGTCGGCAATATAGTGTTCACCGAGGTGGATATCCCGAACGGGCTGCAGATGGTGCGTGTAAGGATAATTTTCGGCTGATGGTTGGGAATGCTGTATGCGTGTATCGAGCCACCTCACAATCTCGTCTGCGAGGTCCTTTTTCGCGATCTTTATATAAGTTGGCACCCACTCGTCCCATGGATTTTGCGGCGGAATTTTGGCACTGTACGGCAGCAGCATTGTCAATTCTGGCAAATGACTATTGCTTGGAATATCTTCATAGACGGCGCTGATCATCCATTGTTTGTCCTCAATGCCGATGCTTTCGCCAAGGACGTCCGTATCGCCAAAATACTTGATCGCTGTCGCGCGCGACAAAATTATTTGATCAGGATTATCAAGTGCGCGTCGCTTGGTACCTTCTGCAAAAGGGATTGTAAAAACGTCAAAAAAAGCGGCATCTGCATAGGCTGCGTTTCGCTCTAAAAATAATTCGTCCTTGGCTTTGACAACAATGCCAAAGATAGCGCTAAAACGGGCTGTTGCCGTGATATGCGTCGAGTGAGAACACATATCGGCTATCGGCTCCGGACATTTGGCGTAGCGGTCCGTCCCGTTGTCGTGCTCCGTCACAATCCGAAAGATTGCATTCGAGTCCTTATGAAAAGCATCAAAAGTCAGCTCGCTGGCGACATAGAGGGAAATGAGCAAAAAGACACTTATGCCCACTGCCAAGCCGACAATATTTAGCAGCGAATATACTTTCTGACGAAAGATGTTTCGAAGTGCAATTTTGACCGTGTTTTTTAACATGTAAATTCTCCCAAATGTGAAATGTGAAACATGAAATGAATGTGAAACGTGAAACGTCAAACGTGAAACGTGAAAAGATTTTTTACGTTTGACCTTTCACGTTTGACGTTTCACATTTCACATTTCACATGTATCCAAAACGCTTTCATCTTGATGTTAAAAACAGGATTTCGTCACTCATATCTAAGTACCTCAACCGGATTCGCTGTTGCTGCTTTCATCGCTTGCGTGCTCACTATGAACAGCGCAAAAAGCAGGGCAAAACCGCCTGCGAAAATGAAAATCCATATCTGTAATTCTGCTCGATAGGCAAAATTCTGTAGCCATTTGGTCGAGAAGAACCATGCCAATGGCCAGGCAATGAGGTTGGCGATGACAATCAAGATGAAAAATTCTCGCGACAATTTCAAAAGAATGCCGATTATGGATGAGCCGAGCACTTTGCGGATACCAATCTCTTTGGTGCGCTGTTCTGTAGTGAACGATGCTAATCCGAGCAATCCCAGGCAGGCAATCGCAATGGCGAGCACGGAAAAGACGGTGAATAATGTACTTTGACGCTCTTCCGCACGATAAAGACGGTCATAGTCGTCATCAAAAAAGAAAAACTCAAATGGCTTGTACGGAATGAAGCTTTTCCATGTGTTCTCAATGTGCGCAATCGTCGCCTGGATATCTTGTGGTTGAAGGCGAACGGCAATATAGGTTCTCGTATCCGTTTGCAGGCCGATGAGCAGCGGCTCGATTTTTCTATGCAGAGATTTATAATTGAAATCTTTTACAACGCCGATGATGTGAAGGTGAAAATTTGTGTTGCGAAAACCGACACGTTTGCCGACAATCGGTCCATCAAGTCCCATTGCCCGAGCTGCCGTTTCATTGATGACGACCGAGAGAGAATCTCGCGCGATTTCACGCGAAAAAAAACGACCCTCCACAAGTTCGAGCCCCATCGTCTCGGCAAAATCGTGATCGGCAAGAAAATAATTGAGCTGCATTTGCTCAGCATCTGTCTTGCCATCCGGGACAATGACCATATTGTCAAAGTTTTTCCCGGGCAAGCTGCCTGTCCCGGCTGCTGAGATGATGTTTGGATGCTGAAGCAATTCATGCTTAAATGCGTCAAGGACTGTTGTATGGCCAATCGGATTCTGTGGCGTGCCATCCGGATTTTGCCCGATCGCCCAGCCGCGTTTGATGATGAGGATATTTTCTTTTTCAAATCCGAGCCGCTTATTCTGAATATAGTGCATCTGGCGGTAGACAACAGACGTGGTGATGAAAAGAAAGATCGATATGGCAAACTGGAAAATAACCAGCAAACTTCGTAGCAATGAGCGACTGACACCACTTCTGCTATCGGGCCGATTCAGCACCAGAATCGGCTTGAACGATGCTAGGAAAAAAGCTGGATAACTTCCGGCTAGGACACCAGCGAGGAGCGCGATGGCGACTAGGGCCGGCATCAGGCGCCAATCATGAAATAGGCGAATATTAAGATGCTTTCCGGCAATCTGATTAAAATAGGGGAGAAGCAACTCCGCCAAAAAGATGGCAAGCACCAGTGCCATTAATGAAAAAAGAATGGATTCGCATAAAAACTGTTTGACGAGCTGTGAGCGGTTCGAGCCCAATACTTTGCGCATACCAATCTCTTTATTTCTCGTCGTTGCTCTGGCTGTTGCGAGATTCATGAAATTAACGCAGGCAATGCAGAGGACAAACAGCGCGATGAGTGAAAAGATATAAATATATTTTATCTCGCTGTTGGGCTCGATCTCGTTTGTAAGATTCGAATGGAGATGAATGTCTTTGAGTGGTTGCAGAATATACTCCAGTTTACCACCCGATTCGAAGAACAAATCAATGGACATGCCCGTTTGTCTCTCCAGCTGCGGTGCGACATGCGTCCGAATAAACGTGGGAAATTTGGCTTGCAATTTTTCCGGCGGATAGCCGTGCTGTAAAACGATATAGGTGTACATGCTTCCATTCAACCAGTAGGGGCGAATATTCTCCCATTCCCATGATGACAAAGGACATAACATGCCATAGTGGAAATGCGAGTTGGCGGGCGCATTCTCACAGATGCCGGAAATCCGATAGGGAGTGCCGTCTTCAAAATGGACAATTTTGCCGATCGCCTCGGCGGGATCGGCAAAATACTTGGACGCTGTCTCTTTGGTCATCACAACCGTATGATGATCTTTGAGGGCGGTCTGAGGATTGCCGTATAAAAGTCGAACACTAAAGACATCAAAAAAGGTCGAGTCCACCCAGAGGAATTGCGATTCGTTGTAGACTTTATCCTCGTACTGAACCAGCATATTCGGTGTATGAACTAGTCGCGTCACCGCTTCGATTTCGGGATAGTCTGAGAGTAACGTTTCCGCCAACGGCGCCGGCGTCGTCGCACCATTCATTTCCAGATCACCGATTTTGCTGTTGACTATGACGCGGTAAATGTTGTCCGCATTGAGATGATGGTTTTCATAACTCAGCTCATCAAAGACGAACAGGACAATCAAGAAGCAACAGGTGAAACCAATAGTCAGTCCTGTGATGTTAATGACTGAATAGCTTTTTTGTTTGAGAAAGTTTCTCAGCGCGATTTTTAGATAGTTACGAATCATTTTCTTCTCCTTTTTCTGTTATCACTTCTTCGTGCAACCTCCTTTACGGAAATGGTGTACACCAGGAGAAATATCAATATTGGGATGCGAATCAAGTTTTTAAATAATTCTGTAGCATATCATGTGTTCTCGTTTATGAGTTTACTGTTTCCTCAACCTCGGGATAATCCGCTTTGATCGTCGGCCCGACTGGCGCCAAAAATTTTGTACTGTTTGCGTCTTCACGACCTTCCCATTGCCAGGTGACATCAATACGATAAATATTTTTGCCATTTTCATGAAAGCGGTCAAAGCTCGATTCGTATTGCAAATAGAGCAGGATGAACAAAACAGCGGCAATACCGATAGCAAGGCCGATGATATTGATGCCGGAGTAGAAGCGGTTTTTCCAAAGACTTTTGAGTGCCGATTTTAAATAGTTAAAATACATGTTCTATTTTCTCCACTTGGGCAAGACGGCAACCGTGGCTGAGCTGATCGTCTCATGTTTGACGTTTCACGTCTCTCTAAGAAGCGATCTATTTTATTTAGCCTGCTAAAATGAGAAAGCGAATCGTTTCGTGATTTCGTCACTCATATCTGAGCGCCTCCACCGGATTTGCTGTTGCCACGCGAAGTGCCTGCCAACTCATCGTCAGCAATGCAATGAACAATGCGCTCATTCCGGCAAACAGGAACATCCACCAACTCATATGAATGTGATAGGCAAAATTTTGCAGCCATTGTCGAGTGAGATACCAGGCAAGCGGCCAGGCAATGGTGTTGGCCAGCAGAATGTAAAG
>JAFGJB010000126.1 GCA_016929295.1 Candidatus Zhuqueibacterota bacterium
ACCACGATAGGTGCGGAAGGTCTGCCCGTTGTTGATGGACAGCATTTCCTCAAGGCGGACGCTGCCGGAGAATTTGCTGACGCCATTGACTCCCTGCTGAGGAACGCTGATGTGCGCGCGCGTCTGTCGCGCAACGGCAGAGAGCTGGTGGAGAAGAACTTTACCTGGGAAAAGGTGGCTGATGCGTTTGCTGAACTTGTGAATTTTTAAGCTGCGCGTCAAAAGATTGCAGTAAAAAACGGACCGGGAGAATGCTCGTGTCAGTACGAGACGCGGCGCTTTTCTCCGTCACTTTATGTTTTGCACAAGAGGAGCTGTGTATGATTACACAGCTCCTTTTTTGTTTCAGGGGTGGCGCCGTGCCCATGATTGCTCGCTGATTTGCGGATCGCTGGATGCAGTCGAGTCTATGCGTGCGAAATCTCTTGATTTTCACAGAAAAAAGGCAAAAATTGCTGCAAAATGGCAAGGTGCACAATTATGAATCATCAACGGGGCAAAATTGCTGTTGTCGCTCTCGGCGGCAACGCCATCACCAGAGAATTTGAAGAAGGCAATATCTATGAGCAATTCGCCAACACTCGCCGGTCGTTGTTGGGAGTCGCACAGCTCATCGAGGCGGGCTATCGGTTTGCCATCACCCATGGCAATGGGCCGCAAGTCGGCAATTCCCTGATTCGCGTTGAAGCCACCAGAGATATACTTCCCCCCATTCCCCTGGGTGTTCTGGTGGCGGATCTGGAAGGCGGCATGGGATATATGATCGAGCAATCGCTGCAAAACAAGCTTCATTATCGCGGTGTTGACCGGCAGGTGGTGACGCTGCTGGCGCAGGTGATTGTAGACAAGAATGATCCATCCATTTTAAATCCAACAAAATTTGTCGGGCCATTTTATCAAAAGGACGACATCGAAAACATTGCCAGGGCGCGGAACTATAAGATCAAAGAAGATTCAGGACGCGGCTATCGACGAGTTGTGCCGTCGCCGCGGCCGCTCAGGATCGTCGAGCTGTTGACGATCAAGCAATTAGTTCACGCAGGCATCATCGTCATTACAGCCGGCGGCGGCGGCATTCCAGTCTATATCGAGGCAGATGGGACTTACGAAGGCGTCGATGCGGTAGTTGATAAAGATTTGACATCCGGGATACTGGCTGCTGATATTGAAGCAGAAGAACTTTATATATTAACATCCGTCGAAAAAGTAGCCTTAAACTTTGGCAAAAAGGAGATGACATTTTTGTCGCGATTGACTGCAGATGAGGCCAGGACTTATCTGCAGGATGGGCAGTTCCCGCCAGGGAGCATGGGGCCCAAGATAGAAGCAGCGATCAGTTTTCTTGAAAAAGGCGGCAAAAAAGTGATCATCACAGCGGTTGAGAAATTGCCGGATGCTCTCGAAGGTCGTACAGGGACATTTATCTTCCCCTGATCTCGTCTGCGAAAGCCATTTTTATAGCGACAAAATTCAAAATATTTTGTCTATTTTGAAATTTCGGGAACAAAACAAAACGCGCCTTTGTTATTCTTTTTAGTTGGGCATCCTCTGATTAAGCATCCTTCCAAATTTTCTAACAAACCTAAAAGATGAGTTAGAGCCTTTAAAAAGGCAAATCTTCACTGGTTGTGGTAATCCTTGTTAGAATGAAGGAGGTGCGAAAACAAAAACCAATAAAAGAATTTCCTATATTGAAGCATCTTTAGTTGTTGCAGCATGACAGACATTGCTTCGTAAGGTGATTGTGGGATTTATGTGGATTAGGAAGTTGGGGAACCACATACGTAGCTAATACGAATTCCATTCTGCCGACATTCTTTTTTTCCTTTCCTGTGCTAAAGTGTCTCTGCTAAAACTTGTCGAACTCGTATGCTGTAGCATGTAACGTATTGACAAATGTGTGAACATCGGTCGCATCGTGATGTCGAACGGATTAAGCCGTTGATGCGGTGAATATTTTTTCACAGTTGTAATTGATGTTGGTGATTGCCGTGAGAAAATTGGCTCCTATAGCAAGAGTTACACTCTTTTCTTTCTTGGTCTGTTGCCTTGGTTGTTCCTCCCATACGCAATTGAATCGACGACACTCGTCCTATGGCCAGATACAATTGCCAAGAAATGATTCCGTGACCATATCGGATCCGGTCTATACTTTTGGCATTGATGACCTCATCGAAATAAAATTCTTTGATAATGATCAGTTCAATGAAATATTGCGGGTTCGTCCGGATGGACGCATCAGCTTGCCCAAGTTAAACGAGATATTCGTCCTTGGCATGACGCCGACCCAGCTGGACAGTTTTATCACCGCTGCTTATGCAAAGATCATTCAGCAGCCGGACGTCACTGTCATTGTCAGAGAATTCGGCGCCCGGCAGGTCTTTGTGCTGGGAGAGGTGAACTCGCCGGGCGGATATCCTGTTCATCGAAATATGACGCTCCTGCATGGCATTGCAGCCGCAGGCGGCTTCAAGATGAGCGCCCAGCCAAAAAGCATCATGATTTTAAGGCGGAAGAACAGCCATATCCTGGCAGCATACAAGATCGATGTCACTCGCTCATACAAATTTCAGGAATCGTATGCGATGAGCTCCGATCCGTTGATCTATTCGATGGATATCATCTATGTGCCCAGGACCTACATTGCCAGCGCCGGCACTTTTTTGAATCAGCTCTACGATATCATTTTGCCACCATTCGACACCTATCTGCGGGCAATGTGGTACAGCGATTGGGCACGCTAAGATCGACGATCGACGGACGGATACAATTGTATTCAATTTTTGCCACCTCACTTGTTTCGCACGAGAAGGATGTAAGTGAGATGGCGGAGCAGTAGCCGGAATTTCAGATGTATGAACATGACAGGTGAAATATGGTCCATCATATCATGAATTATGAAGAAAAAGAAGCGCCCGTTTCGTTGCTGCATATCGTCACGATTGTCTTTAAGCATAAATGGATTGTCCTTTCCTTTTTCTTTGGCATCGTCGGCATTGTGACGCTCGGCAGTCTGCGAACGACAAAGATCTATGAAGCGCGGTCAAAATTTATCGTCGAAAAAGAAGGTGAAAGTGAAAAAGCCTTGCTTTTGCAGGTGAATGTTCCTTCTCAATATGAAAAATATGACTGGATAAACGCCGAGATTGAAATTCTCAAAAGTCGCCCGGTGGCGATGCGCGTCGTGAAAGAACTGGGATTTGATCAAAACGCGCACCCGGTTGAGCAACTGGCGCCGAACGATTCTGACATTATTCTGGAGAGAAGCGTCAAGAGTTTTCAGAAAGGAATGCAGGTTGAGGTGGCAAAGAACAGCAATGTCATCGAAATCAGCTACAAAGATCAGGATCCGGTCATGGCGACGAATGTCGTCAATTCGGTGATCAATGCCTATGTCGAATATCGTTCCGAACTGTACGACGAATCCGAAACCTACAAATTTTTTGAAGAGCAGATGGAGATCACTGATAGAAAACTACAGGATCTGGAGCGCGATCAATCCGATTTCAAAAGAAAGCAAAATATGTTTTCACCCGAGGCGCAGAGAGAAATCTTGCTGACAAGATTGGCGGATTATGAAAAGAAACTGACGGATGTGCGGACCGAGAGACGACGCAAAGCCGCCATCCTCAATGTCATCAAAGGCCAGCTGGGAGAAGGAGATGGTCAAACGACTCCGGCGATCGAATCAAACGACAGCCCGGTGAAATCGATGCATGTGACAAAATTGCGCGGCGAGCTGTTGGACCTCGAATTGAAGCGCGAAATCGCTTTGCAGAAATTCACTCCGGAATATCAGGAGGTCATAAATCTCGACAGGCAGATTGCCGCAACAAAGGCAAAACTAGCAAGTGAAGTCGGGAAATTGTTGGAAATTGAAGAGATTACTATCCTGTCGCTCAGCGCTGAGGAAAATGTACTGCGTCAGTCCATCGAGAACACGAGCAATGAGATGAATGAACTGGCACAAAAAGAATATGAGTACTCGCAGATTAGCCGCGGACTGGAGGATAATCGCGAGATCTATTCCATGCTGCTCAAGCAACGCGAGGCAGCGGGCATTTCGCGAGCCAAACATCAAAAAGGCGTCAGCGTCAAAGTCATAAGTCCCGCTGTGGTGCCCGATTTCCCGTTGAATCCACAGACAAAGCTCAAGATCGCGATCGCCGCTGTTTTAGGCGTGATTTGCGGTCTGGGACTCGCATTTTTGCGCGAATATTTTGATCACACTTTTACTTTTCCCGAAGAGATTGAAAGATATATCGGCCTCGTCGTTCTGGGCTCGGTTCGGGAATTCAATGAGAGGATCATTCACATGCCGATCACTGACAGGACGCGGCGTGAGTTGGTGCAAAACAGCCAGGTGGATGCACTGCCCGATCTGTGGATCACCTGATCCCGTTCCATATAATCGACTTTGATCAATCACCATTCCATTTTGCGGAGGTTCACATCAATGGACTATATGATGGATGCCAGGCAGCAGAGGCGAACGCAACAGGGCGCTGTCACGATCGTGTTGCCCGTGGAGAGCATCGGTCAACAGAAAGGATTACACCATGCAAAGAGATCAAAACCGTTCACACCCGATCTGCTGTATGGACTCAACGATAGCGCCATGTATGATTTTCAAAGAATATTGGAAAATATTTTATCCCTTCGCCAAACACATAACATGCAAATTATCGGCATGACCTCGGCGCATTCGAATGAAGGCACCTCGACGGTGATCGGCGCGCTCTCTCTTCTCGCCGCGGCGCGGCAAAATCACCAGTCGCATAATGCAAAAACCAACGCCTGTAAAGAATCACTGCTGAAAAAAGCGACTGTTCCTTTTCAGAATGTTCTCCTGATAGACACACAGCTGAAACATCCGACGCTGCATACGCTGTTCGGTGTCGATATCCAGCCGGGTTTGAGCGACTATCTGGAGTCTCGAATAAATCTGCGCGCCAGCATCAGAAACATCGCAAACTCTCGCTTGCGCTTCATGCCGGCCGGACAAATGACGGAGCAACCGCTCTATCACCTCTATTTTGATGTTTTTTATGATCTGTTGGAGCGGATCAAGCCCTATATTTATCTGATTCTTCTGGATATTCCTCCTTTGCTCGAATATGCCGAAGGCATTACACTGAGCAAGCTATGCGATGGCATTATATTGAATATTAAAAGCGCTACGACGCGCTGGGAATCCGTTCAGGAAGCAAAGAATTTGGTCGAAAAGGCCAATGTTAAAATAGTCGGGACCATTCTGAATAAACGAAAATCATATGTCCCCAAATGGATGTCTCGCTGCCTGTGATGATGGCTGCGTGGACAGAGGGGCCGGCATCCGATCATTATCAGCATTGTGAAAAGGCCACCCATTGAATAAATATCTCAAAAGTAATTTCCTCCTCGAAATTGCACTCTATCTTTTATCCTTTGCACTGTCGTACGTTTTCGCATTTTACGTCAGGTTGGAGGGCAATATCCCGCCGGAAACCTGGGCTTATATCCGCAAAACGTTACTGCTGGTCGTTCTGGTCAGAGCTGTCAGTTTTATCCTGTTCAAGGTGTTCCACGGCCAGTGGCGTTACTGCAGCATCCTGGATGTGATCGCGATCATAAAGGCGGTGACTCTCAGCTCAATGGTGCTGGTCTGCACCTTCTATTTCATCTTCACCTTTCAATATCTGCCGAGAACTGTCTTTATCATCGATTGGATGATTGTCACATTGATGGTATGCGGCATTCGCTTTTCAAGACGGCTGCTGAAAGAGCTTTTACTGAATACATCCCGCAGCATAAAGAGAGTGTTGATTGTCGGCGCCAATGATATTGGCAAAAATCTCATCAATGAGATGAAGTCGAATTGGGATAGCGGCTACTATCCGGTCGCGCTCGTTGATGATGATGTGAAAAACCTGAATCAGGTTTTTTACGGCGTCAAAGTCGTTGGCACCCGCATGAGCATACCGCACATTGCCAGCACCCAAAAAATAGACGAGATCATCATCGCATTGCCGCATGCGTCGGGAAAAATTATCCGGGAGACGACCAGCTTGTGTCGTCTCTCGCATAAACCATTCAAAATTTTGTCCACGACGAATGGCCATATTGATCAACAGACGCTCATCAACCGCATCCGCAAGATTGATATCCAGGATTTGATCGGCCGGAAACAGATTTATATCAACTTTGCAGAAATAAGAGAGTTTTTTCACGACAAAAGAATTTTAGTCACCGGGGCGGCGGGTTCCATCGGTTCCGAATTATGTCGTCAGATCGCCCAGTTTGATCTGGCGAAATTGATAACACTGGATCGATCGGAGAATGGCCTTTTTTATCTGGATCGGGAGTTGCGCGAGTCTTTTCCGGATTTGGATTTTTCCCTGGCTTTGGCCGATATCACTGACTATGCTGAAACCAACAGTTTCTTCTCTCGATTCAGACCGCATATCGTTTTTCATGCCGCCGCTTACAAGCATGTGCCAATGATGGAACAACACCCCTATCAAGCGGTCAAGACCAACATCTTGGGAACCAAAAATGTGCTCGATATTGCCCTGGAGAATGGCGTTGAGAAATTTGTCATGATATCAACCGATAAAGCCGTCAAACCGACCAGTTTGATGGGTTTGACAAAAAGAGTTGCGGAAGATATTGTCAAGAGCGCCAATCAAAAAGGCATGACAAAGTGCTTGTCCGTACGCTTTGGCAACGTCATCGGCAGCAGTGGCAGTGTGATCAGGGTCTTTGAAGAGCAGATCAGAAAGGGCGGACCCGTGACGGTCACACATCCGGATGTGGCGCGTTATTTTATGTCGATACCCGAAGCGGTTTTGTTGGTCCTGCAGGCCGCGTCGCTGGGAAGCGGCGGCGAAGTCTTTATTCTTAAAATGGGCGAGCTGGTGAAAATATATGATCTGGCAAAAGAACTCATCATGTTGGCAGGATTGACGCCCAATGAGGACATACAGATCGAGTTCACCGGCCTGCGACCCGGTGAAAAGATCATTGAGCAGCTATGGGAAGAGTCGGAAAAATGTACAGAGGCGGTGAATGAAAATCTTTATATCGTCAAAAACCATGCTGCTCCCGTGACAGCGGATGAAAGTTATATCAAAGAATTGCTGACCCTCGCGATCAAGGAATCGTCCGCTCAAAATGGTTTCAAGGACAGATTGAGGGCCGTCATCTATGAAGGCGATCTCGTGACATGATCGGCAAACCACGCTTATGTCAATGGCAATCTTGACAGCTTTGCTGACCGATCAGCTGATTATCCCCGCCCTGTTTTGCTATGTGCTGACGCTAGCGCTGATGCCGGTGAGCATGAAACTGGCGCATTTTCTCCACGCTGTGGATATGCCGGGCGACATCAAAATTCACCAACACGCGACGCCGCGCCTGGGGGGATTGGCCATTTTTGTGAGCATCATGATATCCATGAGACTCTTTCCCTCCCTGACGCATGCTCTGCCTCTCAATGGCCGCATATTCATTGTTTTGAGTTTGTCCGGCATTTTTCTGCTGGGAGTAATTGATGATGTCGTGAATTTAAGACCGGGAACGAAATTGGCCTTGCAGATCGGCTGCACCCTGATTGCCGGAACAGGCATGGCGATTTTTTATCCGTCCACTCAGGTGGCGCACCTGATAGCGGTCTGTTTCTTCCTGCTTTTATTCACAAATTCATTCAATCTCATCGACGGCATGGATGGCCTGGCAGGATCGCTGGCGATGATATTGGCCTTTGCCATTGGCATCATTGCATCATTGACGGGCAACTGTTTTGTCCTGTTTGTTTCCATCCTCGTCGCGAGCTGCTCGACCGGTTTTCTTTTCTATAATCTCAATCCGGCGCGCGTGTTTCTTGGCGACTGTGGCAGCACATTGATTGGATTCACATTAGCGATTTCATTGAGCATGCTGTGGCTCAATTCTGCCCAACGATATTCCTTCATCCCACTCATCGTGTTGGCGGGCGTGCCTCTTTTTGACACATTCCTCGTCCTCGTGAAAAGGAAAACTAGACACAAGCCGCTCTTTGTCGGCGACCGAAATCATTCATACGATGTGCTGCTGCAAAAAGGCTTCACGGTTCATCAAACCCTGGCAATCTTGTGCGTCATCTCTTTTGTCCTCGCATCACTCGGAGTTACTATTTTTTTACTTATAACCTGAGGGGAAAAAATCATGATCAAAATTCCGCTCTCAAATCCGTATCTCACGGCCCTGGAAAAAAGGCTGGTTCTGCAGGTGTTGAACAGCTCCCAATTGAGTCAGGGCCCGCAACTGGAGAGGTTTGAAAACAAAATGGCCCAATTTGTCGGCAGCCGTTACGGCATTGGCGTGAACAGCGGCACCAGCGCATTGCATCTGTGCATAAAATCTCTGCAAATAGGCGAGAACGATGAGGTCATTACCACACCGTTCAGTTTCATCGCCTCGGCAAATTGCATTCTGTACGAGAGGGCGCGGCCGGTGTTTGTTGATATCAATCCGAACACCTACAACATCGATGTGGATCGCATCAGCGAAAAAATTACGGCCAGGACCAAAGCGATATTGCCGGTCCATGTATTCGGCTTGCCATGTGATATGGTGAAAATCCGCGCGATCGCCAAAAAGCACCATTTGTATGTCATCGAAGACGCCTGCGAAGCAATAGGTGCCGAATGCTTGATGGATGTCGTGCCGGCGGGTCAAGCGATCAAATTGATCCCCCATAAAGTTGGCTCGATTGGCGATTGCGGAGTCTTTGGATTTTATCCCAACAAGCAGATCACCACCGGTGAAGGAGGCATGATCGTCACAAATGACAAGGATATTGCCATGAACTGCCGATCGTTGCGCAATCAGGGCCGCAGTGAGCATTCCATGTGGCTTGAACATGAGCAATTGGGATATAATTACCGTCTGAATGAAGTGAGCTGTGCACTCGGCATAGCCCAATTGACGAAAATCCATCTCCTGTTAGCGGCACGAGCGCGGGTGGCCAAATGGTACAACGAACGTATGCAGCACCTGCCTGATGTCGTCATTCCAGGTCGCAGCGGGCGCTGCCATCGCAGCTGGTTCGTCTATGTCATTCGCTTGCGAGATCATTTCGGCAAAAAAGATCGCGATAAAATTTTAAGCAGTCTGAAAAGCCACGGCATTGACTGCCGGGAATATTTTCCGCCGATTCATCTGCAGCCGTTTTACGTGAAAATGTTCGGTTACAAGAGAGGGGATTTTCCCAATGCAGAGAAAGTGGCTGACCGTACAATCGCGCTGCCGTTTTTTACTACCATGACTGAAGCGCAGGTGCATCATGTGTGCAAAGTCCTCTATCGGATTTTGCGCGACTATAAATATGTCCGTCACGATTTCATGACAATCACCAACAATCAAATCATGGTCAATTGAAGCAGATGGCCCCCTCGTCAAAAAATATCCCCCTGGTCACGATCGGCATGCCGGTCTATAACGCCGAGCGATACGTGCGCCAATCGCTAGAGTCGCTGCGCCGGCAAACGTACGATCATTTTGAGCTTATTATCGCGGACAATGCGTCAACCGACGCGACCGTTGATATTTGTCAGGAATACATCCGGGATGACGCGCGAATCTCTCTTGTCCGCAGTGATGTCAATCTCGGCGCAGCAAAGAACTATAACAAGGTTTTTCATCTCGCACAGGGCGCCTATTTCAAGTGGGCGGCGGCCGATGACCTGTGCGCAGCCGATTATCTGCAGCGCTGCGTCGATGTGCTTGAAAACGACGCGAGCGTCATTCTCGCCTACTCCAAGACCACCATTATCGACGAGCACGGCGATAAGTTGAAAGACTATGATGATGGTCTGCATTTGAAATCAAAATCCGCCAGCGGTCGATTCCTGCAGCTCGTCTACAGCGTTGGCGAATGTAATGCGGTGTTCGGAGTGATTCGCTCCAGTGTGCTGAAAAAAACTCGACTGATTGGTAATTATATTGGCTCTGATGTCTGTCTGCTGGCTGAATTGAGTCTGCTGGGGCGGTTCTACGAAATCCCGGATTACCTCTTCTTCCGGCGGCATCATCCGGCAGCATCGAGCTATCATAAAGATGTCGAGAGTCAACTGCAGTTTTTTGATCCCTCTTTAAGCGGCCGGCTCGTTTTGCAGACATGGCGACATTTGTTCGAGCACTTTAAAAGCATTAAACGTGCTGATATCCAGGCGACGCAAAAATTACTGCCGACGCTGTACCTGTTGGGTAGTCTGGCCGTCAGCAGTGACAAATATGTCAAGGAGCTCATCACCGCCGGCGTAGTTCATGTCGGCAGATTCGCTCATAAAATTCGTGCCTCTCATTTACAGCGAGGAATAAGATGAAAGTAGCTATTCTGGCGGGCGGCTACGGCACCCGTCTGGCGGAGGAGACGGAAATCCGGCCAAAACCGATGGTTGAAATCGGCGGATATCCGATTCTCTGGCACATCATGATGACCTATTCGCACTATGGGTACAATGATTTTGTCATCGCCCTGGGCTACAAAGGCGATGTTATCAAAAGATATATGCTGGATTATTGCGCCCTCAACAGCGATCTGAGAATTGATTTTGAGAACGGCGATGTCAAATCGCACAAGTCATTCAAGCAAAACTGGAAAGTTGATCTGGTCGACACAGGAAAGAAAACCCAGACCGGCGGCAGAATAAAGCGGCTGGCGCCCTATCTCGACGCCGCGACCTTTATGCTCACGTGGGGAGATGGTGTGTGTGATGTCGATATAGGCAAACTGTTGGCATTTCACCGAGATCATGGCAAGTTGGCCACCGTGACCGCCGTGCGGCCTCCCGCGCGATACGGTTACATGAGGTTTAAAGGTGAGCAAGTAGTGCAGTTCACCGAGAAACCGCAAATAGGAGAAGGTTGGATCAATGGCGCTTTTTTTGTGCTCGAGCCCGGCGTCTTTGACTATATCAACGGCGATGATACGGTGTGGGAGCGCGATCCGCTGGAAAATCTCGCCAAAGATGGCGAACTCATGGCCTATCGACATACGTCATTTTGGCAATGCATGGATACGTTGCGCGAAAAATACATCCTGGAATCGCTGTGGCAATCGGGCAAAGCACCATGGAAAATATGGGAGAATTGATATGCGTGTACTTGTAACTGGACACAAGGGATACATCGGAACTGTCATGGTGCCAATGTTGCTGGCGGAAGGCTATGACGTCGTCGGCCTCGACAGCGATCTCTACAGACAATGTACGTTCGGCGATGTTCGCCTGGCCGTTGTGCCGGAACTGATCATGGACATTCGGGATGTGCATCGGGCTGATCTCTTTGGCTTCGACGCCATCATTCATTTGGCGGCGCTCTCCAACGATCCGCTGGGTGACTTGAATCCGCAGTTGACCTATGAGATCAATTACCGGGCAACGGTTCGCTTGGCGCGCCTGGCGAAAAAGGCGGGGGTGCGACGTTTTTTGTTTTCGTCATCCTGCAGCACCTATGGTGCGGCCGGCGACGATATGCTGACCGAGGATGCGGCTTACAATCCGGTCACGCCCTATGGCCATTCCAAAGTCCTGGCCGAACAGGCGGTTGCCAGGTTGGCGGACGCGGATTTTAGCCCGGTGTTTCTGCGCAATGCGACCGCCTATGGTTTTTCGCCACGATTGCGTTTTGATCTGGTCCTCAATAATCTGGTCTCCTGGGCGTACACTACCGGCCATGTGCATCTGAAGAGCGATGGCTCGCCATGGCGTCCTATCGTGCACATTGAAGATATCTCCCGCGCCTTCATCGCGGCGCTGCGCGCACCAATCGAGCTCATCGACAATCAGGCGTTCAATGTCGGCATCAATTCGGAGAACTATCAAATTCGCGACCTGGCGCGCATCGTGAAAGAGACCGTGCCAAACTGCGACGTCGAATTCGCCGCGGATGCGTGTCCTGACAAGCGCAATTATCGTGTCGATTGCAGCAAGTTGCACAACACACTTGCAGCATTCCGGCCGCAGTGGAATGCCGCCAAAGGCGCCCGGCAAATCTACCAGGCCATCAAGCGGAACGGCCTACGGTTAGAAGAGTTCGAAGGGCAAAAATATAAACGCGTCGATCATATCAAATATCTGCTCAAGAGCGGTCGTCTGGACAAGACGTTGCGCTGGAAGAGTCCGGTGAAGCATGCCCTGGCGCAGCCGTGATGCGGATATGATCAGCATTGGCGAATGGAGAGTGACATGACAGATGATAAAATTGCCTGCCGATCCTGCGGGCAGAAGAGCCTGGAGGAGATATTATCCTTTGGCCGCACGGCATTGGCAGATCGACTGCTGACAAAAGATCAACTGGATAAACCAGAGCCCAGCGCTCATTTGGAACTGGTGTTTTGCCCGGCCTGCTCCCTCGTTCAGATCACCGAAACAGTGCCGCCCGAGGTGTTGTTTGATGAACACTACCCCTATTTTTCCTCTGTTTCAAAGACGCTGCTATCGCACTCGCGGGAGAATGCCCTGGATCTGATTGCACGACAAAAGCTGGGTTCAAGCAGCCTGGTCATTGAGCTCGCCAGCAACGACGGTTATATGCTGCGCAATTTTGTCGAAAAAGAGATACCCGTCCTCGGCATCGATCCGTCAAAGGCGCCGGCACAGGCAGCCCAGGACGCCGGCATCCCAACGCTTTGCACTTTTTTCACTAAAGAGCTCGCCCATATCCTCAAAAAGGACCGCATGGCCGACCTGATCATTGCAAATAACGTCCTGGCACATGTCGCTGACCTGAACGGCTTTGTCGATGGTATGGCCACGATACTAAAGCCGGACGGCCTGATCGTCATTGAGGTGCCATACGTCGTTGATCTGGTGCAACAATGTGAATTTGACACCATCTATCACCAGCATTTGTGCTATTTTTCCGTCACCGCTCTTGACCGGCTGTTCAGAAACCACCGCCTTTTTTTGAATGATGTCAAACATCTGGACATTCACGGCGGCTCCCTGCGACTCTACGTTTCCCATAGCGAGAATGTCCAGCAGGCCGTCGCGGGCTATTTACACCGGGAGCGGGAGCAGCAGGTCGATCGCCTGGTTTACTATGAGGATTTCGGTCGCCGCGTCCAGTCTATACGACAAACATTGATGGAAAAACTTGAATCGCTCAAAAAAGAAGACAAACGAATTGCAGCTTATGGCGCAGCAGCAAAGGCGACCACGATGCTCAATTATTGCGGCATCGACAAACGATATATTGACTATGTCGTCGATCTCAATCCGTTTAAACATGGACAATATATGGGCGCTAACCATCTGCCCATCTACCCGACAGCCAGGCTTTTGCAGGACAGACCCGACTATGTTCTGCTGCTTGTGTGGAATTTTGCCAGTGAGATACTGCAGCAGCAGCAGGAGTATCAAAGACTGGGTGGCCAATTTATCATACCTATCCCTGAATTGCGGATCGTCTCGTCTGGAGTCTATTATGAATGAATTTAGCCAGGATCTTCAAGTTGAATCCACCGTTGTTAGACAGCATATGTGTCCCAGCTGTGGTGATGGCAGGATGTCACTGTTTTATGCTGTAGAAAATGTTCCGGTGCACAGCAACCTGATGCAACGCAGCGAACAGCAGGCGCGCGACTTTCCAGTCGGCGATATTCATCTCGGCTGGTGCGAAAACTGCGGCTTTATAAGCAACACCGCCTATGATGCAAATTTTAAAAATTACTCTCCCATCTATGAAGACCAGCAAAGCTTTTCGCATACCTTCAACTCGTTCAGCGACGACCTGGTCACTCGACTCATACTCAAACATGCTCTTCATGACAAGGATATCATCGAGATCGGTTGCGGCAAAGGCGATTTCCTCGTGCAACTCTGCGAGCGCGGCAATAATCGCGGCATCGGCATTGATCCGGCCATCATAGAGGATCGAGTCCATCACAACGGACAGATCAGGTTCATCAGGGATTATTACTCGGAAAAGTACAGCTCTCTCCAGGGCGATGTCTATGTCTGCCGGCACACCCTCGAACACATCCACGAGACTGGCGTTTTTTTGCGTATCTTGCGACGATCTATCAGAGATCGCAACGCTTTGGTTTTCATTGAAGTGCCGGACGTCCGACGCGTATTAAAAGAAAAAGCCTTTTGGGATATTTATTACGAACACTGCAGCTATTTTACCGCCGGTTCGCTGGCGCGACTGTTCCGTCGCAGCGATTTTGCAGTGACGGATTTGTGGTTTGGATATGACGACCAATATCTGCTCATAGAAGCGCAACCCGCTGATAGTGGCTCAAACGGCCACTATCAGTTGGAAGAGTCTGTCAATGACCTGAAGAGAGAGGTTGACGATTTTGCGACTCTGATCACGGCGCAACTCGAGGATTGGCGACAAGCGCTCGATCGAATGCGCGCGCAACATAAAAAAATGGCGATCTGGGGTTCCGGTTCAAAATGCGTTGCGTTTTTAACCACCCTGAAGAGCAACATTGAAATCGACTGCATCGTCGATATCAATCCCTACCGCCATGGCAAATTCATCCCCGGCCTCGGCTTGCCGGTTTCGCCGCCGGCAGCGCTCGCATCTGTTCGTCCCGATGTTCTCATCATCATGAATCCGATCTATAAACGCGAGATCGAAAAGGAGCTCGGTAAAATGGATTTGAAACCGCAACTATTATGTCTGTGAGTCGCTTCAAGTGCCCGGTCTGCGCGTCATCCGCTCTGCGGGCATTTTACACAGTACGGCACGTGCCCGTGCACTGCAATCTGTTGTGGAATGATCGCACGAGCGCCCGCGCGTGCCCCCGCGGCGATATCGAGCTGGCAATCTGCGAGAATTGCGGCTTTATCACCAATGTCTGTTTTGACGAAAAGCTGACCCGTTATTCCCGGCAATATGACAACTCGCTCTTTTTTTCATCAATCTATCGTGAATATGCCGAACAATCTGCCGCTGATTTGATCAGCCGATACAATCTCTGTCAAAAGACAATTATAGACATCGGCGCCGGGCAGGGAGATTTCCTTCTTCTGCTCTGCCGGATGGGACATAATTGGGGCATCGGTTTTGATCCGGCAGTCGATGAAGCACGGGCCGATGAAGTGAAAGATCATGTGCTCTTCGTTCGTGACACCTATTCCGAGCGCTATTCGCATTATCAGGCCGATCTGTTCTGCTGTCGACATGTGCTCGAACATATTCAATATCCCGGACAACTCTTGTCAACCATTCAACATGCTACCGCTGGAAATTCGGCAGCCGCCGTCTACTTTCAGGTCCCCAACAGCGACTATACGCTGTCCGAACACGCCATATGGGACATCATCTATGAGCATTGCTCCTATTTCACCCCCTTCTCCCTCTCTTACACCTTTGCCAACAACGGATTTATCGTTCAGGAGACGGTTGTCGAGTTTGGCGAGCAATATCTGTCGTTGTATGCTCTGACGTCCGGCAATCGGGAGATGGCAAGGTTGCCTGATGTGAAAAGCCGGTGTGATGATGCGATAGGGGAGTTACAAATGAATGCTGACAAGCTCATCAAGGAGTGGAATGCGCGTTTGCAAAGGATGAAGGACAAGAAATCAACGGTCGTCATGTGGGGGGCGGGATCAAAGGGGGTGTCGTTTCTCAATATGGTGGAGATGGGAGAGTACATCTCGGCCATCGTCGATATGAATCCCGCGAAGCAAGGACGTTTTGTCCCGGGCTCTGGGCACCTGATCCTGTCGCCAACAGAGCTCGTTCGCATCGATCCGGATAGGATCATCGTGGCAAATCCGCTTTACGTCAATGAAGTACGACGTTCCGTGAGACAATTGAAACTGCACGCTGAAGTGGTGCCGCTATAATGAGCGCAACCGTCAGAAAAACTGCTCTGCGATATTTAATCACTTTCCTCCTGGCTGCCCTGGCGCTCGACTGGCCGGCCGCCTGTCAAATAGGCGACGATTTCTCCGGCATCCGTTCGGACGATTTTTCCTCTGCGGAACTCAATCCGCAGATATGGAAATTTATCGATCCGGTCGGTGATGCGGCATATCAACTGACCGGCTCGCATTTGAAAATCTTTTTGCCGCAAGGATCGGATCACGACATCTGGCGCACCGGCAATAGAGCTGCCCGGCTCATGCAGCCGGTGTATGATGCGGATTTTCAGGTCGAGGCGCATTTTGACATGCAGCTGTTCAAACAGTACGCCATGCAGGGCATACTCGTTGAATGCGATGACGACAATTTCATCCGCTTCGAGTTCAACAGCACGTCGATGGATTTGCGAATATATGCGGCAACTTTTGTCGATGGCGAGCCGCGCACCCGCGCGCTGGTGACGATTGAGCAGCATAACCTGGGCTATATGCGAATTGCGCGCAGCGGCGATGAGTGGATACAGAGCTATTCCTGCGACCGGCGAGAATGGCATGACGGCGCCACGTTCACTCATCCGATTACAGTCACCGCAATTGGACTTTATGCCGCCAATGCCGGTTCTTTCCCCACTGTGACCGCCTCCATCGACTATTTTTTCAATCAGGCGATGCCGATTCATCCGGAAGATAAGGTCACGGCTGTGCCGCAAAAACCTGCGCGCGTGGCAGCGGACGCCGTCTCCATGTCGGAAATTTGTCTCGGCTGGACCGACAACAACGATGAGGAAGATTGCTATTTGATCGAGCGCAGCAGTGATGGCAGATCGTTTATCAGGATCGCTGGTGTCAGCGCCAATACGACGGAATATATTGACAAGATTGAAAACAATCCCCTGGGTGATTATACCTATCGGGTAGCTGCCTCGAACGTTTTAGGAGAGTCGGACTATAGCGACCCCATCACAGCAACGGTCACCTCAACGCCGGTCATCACTTTTTTCTATGGTGATGTGCAAAAATTTGGTCATCTCGGCATGCCGCAGCGCACGGTCAATGTTTTGGGAAATATCTCCGATGCCGACACACTGAACCACGTGACTTTTACACTGAACGACGCTGCAGCAGAGTCGCTGAAAATCGGCGCCGATCGCATGCGCCTCGCTTGTGCCGGCGATTTTAACATTGAAATTGAACCGCAGCAGCTGAGACCGGGGGAGAATAGCCTGCAGGTCCGCGCTGTGACAAAGGAGCATGCCGTCGCGACAAAAACAATCCGCCTACTGTGGTGTACAATGCCCTCACCGCCGCTGTGCAACTATACGATCCAATGGGACACGGTCACAGCCATTCAAAATGTCGCCCAGGTCGTTGACGGCAAATGGAAGATCGCCAACGGCCAACTCCAAAGTGCGGCAGTGGGATTCGACCGGCTGGTGGCGATCGGCGATACAACCTGGCGTGACTATGAAATCGTCGTGCCGGTGACGCTGCATAACTTTTATCCGCGATCAGGTGAAGGAAGCAGCCCGGGCGTCGGCATTTTAGCCCGCTGGAAGGGACATACCGGCGATGACAAACCTCGACTGGGTCATCCTTACGGCATCCTCGCCTGGTATCGCGCCACGTCGTCGGACAGAGACGACTATCGTCTATGCATGTATGCGAACGGCGATCAACTAGTGGCCGAGGATCTGTCCGGCCGCAAACTCGATCTGAACAGATCCTATCTGTTCAAATTGAAGGCGCAAACAGTCGATGACAAAAAAACACGCTATAGTCTCAAAGTGTGGCCACAGGTCGAGTCGGAGCCGAATGATTGGACCCTGACGGCCACAGTGGCCGGCCCGGTGGCGGGCTCGGTCGTTTTACTGTCTCACAAATCGGACGCCGCCTTTGGGGATGTCAAGATCAGCGCTGTTCAGGCCGCTGCTGTCGCGAACAACCTGGATGAAGCTGCAAAAGATGACCATATAGCGCCCGATTTTCATCCCAATCCGTTTAACAGCATGACAAGGATGACCATCCGCTTGACCGGGCCACAAATGATTCGGTTGCGGATATTTAACGTGCTGGGAGAATTGCTGGTCGTGCCGTTTGATTCAGAGCTGGCAGCCGGTGAACACCTCTTGTCCTGGAATGGACGTGATCAACATGATCGACTGGCAGCGAGCGGCATCTACTTTTATACGCTGGACGCAGGATCATCCCGGTTCGCCGGCCGCTTGGTGCTGGTGCGGTGAGGCTGAAAGAATGATCACAAATTTGCACCGCTATCGTTTGAATGGACAAGTTGCCTGTGCACACTCCAGCGGACCGGTTTGATGCGAAAGCTTTATTTCGAGGATCGTGTGACTGAAACAAATATCGCCAATCTTTTCTGGACAGGGGGCTGGGATTCGACTTTTCGACTGCTTCAGCTTCTCCTGGTGGAAAGAAAAAAGGTGCAGCCTTACTACCTGATCGATCCCGACCGCCCGTCACTGGCCATGGAATTGCGAACGATGCGCGATATTAAAATAAAGCTGTTCGAGCAGCATCCGGAGACGCGCGAGATGCTCTTGGCGACAAGGTTCAAACACATTGCCGATATAGAACCGAATGCCATGATAACGGAGAACTATGAAAAGATATGCGAAAAGACAGCCCTGGGTTGCCAGTATGAGTGGTTGGCCAGATTTGCGCATGAACAGCGCATTCAGAATCTCGAACTTGCTGTCGGGCAGCCGGATGGCGCCTTATATCAAATCCTGGTGCCTTTTGTCATCCGTTCACCGTACAGTCAAAACACATTTGTGTTGGATGAAAAATTTTGCGGGCTCGCGGTCTATGAGCTTTTCAAGGCGTTTGCTTTGCCGCTGTTCAATCTGTCGAAAATGCAAATGAAAAAGATCTCTCAAGAGAACGGCTATTGTGACCTGATGAGTTTAACCTGGTTTTGTCATCAGCCATGGAAAAACAGGCCGTGCGGCGTGTGTCGACCCTGCATCTGCACCCGCGGAGAGGGAGTGGGGAGATCTTTCCCTCTTGCCAGTCGCTTGCGATACATGTTCTACATTCGGCTGGGTATGAAAGCGAATTTTCACACTCTTTTTCACTCTGTAAAAAAGGTGGGATATTTTGCCGGCTCTCTAAAGAGCAACAAGATGCATTTCCAAGACATTGCTGAAATAACGACGAATGGCTGATAAGAATATTCTAAATGAATCTTGCTCAAATTCGGCGATCCAGGGCATCCGATGGAATGCCTTGGGTGAATATAGCACGCAAGGCGTCACCTTTGTCATCTATATCGTCCTCGCCAGGCTGCTTGAGCCGCACGATTTTGGCTTGCTCGCCATGGCCATGATCTTTATCGGCATCACCGACTTGCTATCCCGTCTTGGCACTAACACCGTTGTCATCCAGCAAAAATCTCTTTCCCAGGAACTCTTGAGCAGTCTGTTCTTTTTGAATCTTGGCATGGGACTTGTCGTCGGGGTGCTCCTCATAGGTTTAAGCCCCTTCTTGGGATGGCTCATAAAGAATCCGGCTGTGACGCCCATTTTGCAAATTCTGTCCGTCACTTTTGTCATTCAGGCAATTGGATCGGTTCACAACGGTTTATTGCGGCGAAAACTGTTGTTCAATCGAATCGCCATTTTAAATTTTTCCGTTGCCATCATCAAAGGTGCCGTTGCCATATGCCTTGCTCTGTTGGGCTATCGGGTATGGGCGCTTGTCATAGCTGTCATTGTGGCTTCCATGCTGCGGACGCTGTTTTTATTCATCGCCACAGGTTGGTCACCCAGTTTTTGTCTTGACTGGGCGGAGATCCGACGTGTGAGATCATTTATCTACAACATCACCGGATTCGGCCTGTTCAATTCATTCGCCAGTCGTGCCGGTAATTTTCTCATCGGTCGATTTCTGGGGGCAGCATCTCTTGGAATTTATTCGATAGCCTTCAAACTCTTTACTCTGCCAAATCAATATGTCTCACATGTCGTCGGAAATGTCCTCCTGTCAGCTTTGTCAGCCGTTCAAGAGAATAATTCACTGCTGCAAAAAAAATACTTGCGCGCCAGTGCGGGAATTGCCCTCATCACATTTCCGCTCTCAATAGGACTGGCACTTGTAGCAAAACCATTCGTGCTGACGCTTTACGGCGACAAGTGGAGTGCGGCTGCTCCCATCATCACGATCCTGTCACTTGTCGGTTCAATTCACTCGATCGCGGTCATTTCCGGTAATATTTTTATCGCCAAGGGACGAACGCGATTATGGCTGGGGTGGGGAGTGTTTTCGGGAACAGTATCGTCCTTGAGTGTTTTGTGCGGTTTGCCCTGGGGACTGATGGGAGTGACCGTCGCCTATGCTTTTTCATCTATCATTCTCGTGTACGTCAGTTTTATAATATCGTGTCGTCTCATCGATCTCAGAATGGCCGATTTTATTTCAGTCTTGATGCCTTATCTCAGAGCGACACTTATCATGGCGGCAGTGGTGATATTACTGCGAGTCTTGTTTGAGCATTTTTTCTTCCCTCCCGTCATAGTATTAGCCGGCTGCATTTGTGGTGGATTGTTGGCGTACAGTTTTATAATGCTGATGACTCGTCCGCCCGCATTTGTCGATCTTGCCGCTATCCTCACGGCCAAATGCCCTGCTTTTGTGCGCGTGAGATCGATGAGCCGATGAGTGTATTTTTAATTCAGTGGGATCTTTGATCATGGCGCCATTTTTTAGCGTCGTCCTGCCAACGCACAATCGAGGGCATTTTCTTCGCGAGTCGATAAAAAGCGTGCTGACGCAAACGTTCGGCGATTTTGAGCTGTTGGTCGTTGACGATAGCGGCAGCGAAATGACGAGAGAGATAACTCGGTCATTTTCTGATGATCGTATAAAATATGTGCTGAATGAGAGGCGACAAGGCGGCGCCGGAGCGCGCAATGCTGGCATATTTTCAGCCCGAGGTGAATGGATTGCTTTTCTGGATGATGATGATATCTGGCTGCCCGAAAAATTGTTCAAGATGGCTGAAAAGATCAAATCCGCCGATGCCGATGTCGGCCTTTTATATTCCGGGCATGCTTTTTACGATTTTGATTGTGATAAAGTTAAATCGCAGGCGCTACCGCAACACAAAGGCTGGCTATTTCATGAGCTTTTATATAAAAATATCATCGGCGGATTCAGCAGCGTGATCATCCGCAGGGACATCCTGCTGAAAATAAATGGCCTGGACGAAAATTTTCCGGCATTCCAGGACGGGGAATTGTTCGTCCGAGTTGCAGAGATTGCCAAAATTGACTTTGTCAGAGAAATCCTGGTCTATATTCGCGTTTCCAATGAGGATCGTATCTCTTTTGATCGAAAAAAGAAATTGGCGGCTTTTGTGCAATTTGACAAAAAGTACAGTCAACAGATAAAGAGATGTCATCGGCTAAAGCATCGTTCATCCGCAAGAATTTTTGCCTATGCTGTTCTGCAGAGAAATATGGCGATGGCGTTGAGGGTGCTGCCGCGGATTTTCGGTTTATGTGCGAATGGCTCGACCATCGTCAGCCTGGCGCGATTTTTTAGATCAGAATTATGCCATCATCCTCAAAAAGCTCGTATAGATGAGAATCAACATGTCACATCGCACTCCTGATACGACGGTGCTCATCGGCGGCGATGTCTGTCCCGGACGAAGAAATTTGCCATTTTTCATCGACGGCGACGCGCACAGCTTGTTCAATGATCTGTTGAACGACTTTGTCAGCGCAGATCTCTCCATGATTAATCTTGAATGCCCGCTCATCGAAAAACATACTCCTATCGACAAAGTTGGCCCCACGCTTGGAGCGGACAGCCGCGCTATTCGTGCCATCGGAGCAGCGGGAATCGATATTGTCCTTTTGGCCAATAACCATATCATGGATCATGGGCCAGCCGGATTGGCAAATACTTTGAATGTTCTCAAAAACGCGAAAATTACCACCGTCGGGGCGGGTAAAAATATAGAGGCGGCGCGACAAGTCGTCATTAAAAAAGTGAATCATTTGAGAATCGGACTAGTGGCAATGGCTGAACACGAATTTTCTATTGCCACGGAAAATTCAGCGGGCGCCAATCCATTGGATTTAATCGAATACAGTCGCATTGTGCGCGCGAATAGAAAACGGCTAGATTATTTGATCGTGATCCTGCACGGCGGCAGTGAATACTATTCCTATCCGAGTCCAAACTTGAAAAAGACATGCCGCTTCCTCGTCGAAACGGGCGCGAATGCGGTTATCGTTCAGCACCCACATTTTCCCGGCTGCTACGAAAAGTATCAGGATGCCTACATCGTCTATGGGCAGGGAAATCTCATTTTCGACAGCGCCGGCAAGGATGAGATGTTTTACCTCGGATATCTCGTCAAGCTGAGCATTGCTGCGAATCTTTGTGCAACGATCGATATTATTCCATATGAGCAATCAAAGACCTGTATCGGCGCCCGCGGACTGCAGAACGAAAAAAAGCAATTGTTCATGGAATCGCTTCGGGAAAGATCGGCCAGGATTCATGATGACGCTTTTTTGATGAAAAACTGGCTGGAATTTTGTGAGACAAAAAGAAGCTTTTATCTCGGCAACATGTTCCTTGGCAACGCGCTGTTGCGCAAGCTGAATAAAAATGGCGCACTCCTCAAACTGTTCAAGGACGCAAAATCATTATTGACGATTCGCCATTTCATCTCGTGTGAAACGCATCAAGAAGCCATCCTGACAATTTTGCAGGATGAAAAGATTCAGAACAAGGTATTTTAGCGGATGGTTGTTGTGCAGCGAAAGAATATAAAACTGGCCATACATGACGCGCCGGGAGGATTTTCGGATCGGTGGATTCGCTACTGCTGGCAAAAAGGCCTGGCTCACAAGATTGTCGATTGCTTCGCTGTCGATCTATTTGGCCAGCTCAGAGATGTCGATGGTCTGTTGTGGCACTGGACGCACGATAATAGTGCGGGTCAGTTGGTGGCACGACAGATCATCACATCGGCAGAGATGGCGGGCATAAAGGTGTTCCCCAATCGGCAGACGTGCTGGCATTATGATGATAAAATAGCGCAAAAGTACGCGCTCGAGGCGATTGGGGCGGCCATTGTGCCATCACATGTTTTTTTTGATGAAGAACAAGCCTGCCAATGGATCAACACAACCGACTATCCCAAAGTGTTCAAGCTGCGGTGTGGCGCGGGCTCGCGCAATGTCAAGCTGGTGACATCGCAGAAACAGGCGATCGCTCTCTGCAAGACGGCATTTGACTGTGGATTCGATGCCAAAAATGGTTATTTTGATGATTTCCAGACGAAATTGCGGAAGAGCAAACGTCCGGCAGAACTGTTAAGCAAAATCAGGCGATTTCCCGCCACTTTGGCCGCGATTCGCAAACAACGCGCGCACTCGCCAAAGCAAATAGGCTATATCTATTTTCAGGATTTTATGCCGGGCAACGCTTTCGATACCAGAGTGACCGTCATAGGCCACAGAGCTTTCGGCTGCGTACGGCAAAATCGGCCCAATGATTTCAGAGCATCGGGAAGCGGCATGATCAATTACTCGAGGGACAATGTCGATGTGAGATGCATTGAAATGGCTTTCACTGTCTCCAGTCGATTGAAGGCGCAGTGTTTGGCATATGATTTTCTATTTGACGAGAATCATCGTCCACGGATCAGCGAGTTCAGCTATTGTTTTCCGCCAAAGAACAAATACATGTATCCGGGTTATTGGGACGATTCATTGACCTGGCATTCTGCCTATGTCTGTCCCGAATACTTTATCATTGAAGATCTGATAAAAGATATTTTGTCGAGCAAGCCTCATCCGGTCCGTGAAGAGATTTATGATCCGGCTTTTTAATAAAGTAAAAACCAACACGGTCTGCTTTGCGGACAATCGTATTGTGCCCGGCAACCTGTTTGAATGGCTGCTGTTGCCATTCATCGTTGGTCTGTTGACGCTCAGTCATTTACCGGGATTTTCCAAAATAATGGTCGTCTATGGATTTGGCTTTGGCGCCTTGTATGTGCTGAATATTCTCTATTTTAAAAAAAGGCCGAATATCCCGCCTGAAGTTATCCTCTATCTTTTATGGATCGCCTGGTCATTGACCGGAATGATCAACGCACCTGACCGCAGCGTCTACTGGCAGGGATTGACGACGCTGCTGCAAATGGCCGTCATGATAATAGTCATTGCCGGCATCACCGCAACCTATCGCAATCTGAACGTCGTTCTCGCAGCCATCCTGATCGGCGGCCTCATCGTGGCGCTTTCAGGTTTTGTCTCCGGCGAATTTCAATTGGCGAGCGAGCTCGAGTCAAAAAGTCGCGCCACCGGTCTGACAAACAATGCAAACAGCTTTGCCTACAGTTTGTTATTCATCATTTTTTCAAGTGTCTATTTTTTTCGCCACAACCGTGGCTTGTTGAAACAATTTGTCCTGGCTGGCTTTTTTGTCTGTGCGGTCGTCGGCATTGTCTATTCGGGATCGAGAAAAGGATTCCTCGGTCTTTTATTTTTCATCGCTCTGCTATTCTTCTTAACAAAGGGTAAGTATTTATTGCGCAAGCCGCTCTACAGCTTTTTATTGTTCACCTCTCTGTTTTCCGTCGTCTATGCCGGCACCAATTTTGTGTTGGCCAGAACCTATTTGGGCAAGAGAATGACGTACACCGCAAGTGAAGGGGCGCCCACACGCGTTCAAATGTATAAGGAGGGCTTTGAGCTCATTCGACAATACCCTCTGACCGGGGTGGGATTGAATAATTATCGCGTTTTCTCCTCTTTTGGCAAATACTCTCATTCTGATTACATTGAAGTCGCTGCCAATACCGGGCTGGTCGGCTGTGCTCTCTACTTTGCAGTTTATCTCCTGTTGTGGCTGCGCCTGAAAAGACTGAAATCAAGATACGGTCATGTCGAATTGACCTTTTTCATTGCTTTTGCCAAAGCATCCATTTTTACAATTCTTGTGCTTGGATTTGGCAGGCCGAATATCGCTTCCAAGATCACCTGGTGCTTTTTAGCAGCACTTGTGGGTTATAGCTGGGCAATTGAAAAATCATTGCGATCAATTGACCGAGGGACTGCAAAAGTTTGTCTTCATTCGCATTGATTGTGGATTTACTATTTAATATGGCCTAGTCATGAAAATCCTGCCGGCACAAATTTTTCCCGATTTTCCGGAGGATCTGCCACTGCTCAATATCGTGCAGCGGCAAGCTGCTGCTCCGCATGTCCGCATCTGCGCGGGGGGAGATATGAGTTTTTCCGGCAAAGTTGCGACGGTGCTGGAAGAGCCCGGCGCCAATCCTTTCAGTGAAATATCACCGCTGTTGCGCTCTTCTGACATCGTCTTTGCCAACCTCGAGTCCACGATTCGCACCGGCAATGAGCAACTGTCCATGTTCACCTCGCCAAAAAGCTGCCTGGATATTCTGAAAAATGCCGGCTTTTCGATACTGCATCTGGCGAACAATCATATTTATGATCATGGGCCTGAAGGATTGGCCGCGACAATTATGGCCCTCCGCCGCTGCGGGATCGTGCCTTTGGGCGCGGGAGAGACGGCCGAGGGATCGCGACGTCTTGTGCGGACGGATGCAAACGGATTGCGCATCGGCTGGCTCGGCTGCGGCCGCACGCATGTGATGCAGCAAGATCATGGGTCACATTTTTGGGAATTTGACGAAAAGTCGATTCTCGAGGCAACCCGCAGTGCTGCAAAAGAGGTCGATATCCTCGTTCTTTCACTACACAAAGGATTCATGGACGTTGATTTTCCCGCTCCGGAAGACAAGATTCTTTCTGAAAAATTGATAGGCGCCGGCGCCGATCTGGTGCTCATGCACCATGCCCACGTCTTGCAGGGCATTCAATCGCTGCACGGCGAAGGGCTTGTCTGTTTCTCCCTGGGAAACCTTCTCTTCGATTCCAGCGAAGGCTACATCACGCCCTCCGGCAGGCAACAAGAACAAGATTCCTCTGCCATATTTGTTTTTGATTTCGACAGGGAGGGATTGGCGGCCGCATTTCTTTTGCCGATCTTTGTTGATCAGGATCAAATGATACGATTCGCCACAGGCGCACGCGGGCGAGAGATTCTGCAGAGAGTGATACAGATCAGTGAGTGTCTGAGCGATAATTATGCAGAGCGCTTTATAGAGCAAAGAGTCGAGCGAAATTTCAGTCACGGCGTCCGAATGCTCTCCTATCACGCGACTCGAGGTCATTTTAAGATTGTTTGGGATATACTGAGATGCGCTCGGCCAAAACATTTTGCTCTGCTTTGCCGCTGGCTTTTACAAAGAATCGCGCGGATGAAAAAACACCCGCTTATGACGTCCGGGCGCTGAAAGGACAACGCCTTGCATGGCATGACGAGAAACCCTGATATCGTTTTTATCGCCGGCACCCTTGGCCTGGGCGGAGCGGAGAGACAACTCTATTATGTATTGCAGGCGCTGAGACGGAATGGCATGACGCCAGTCGTGCTGAGCATAACCTCGGGCGAGGCGTGGGAAGACAAAATACGCGAGTTGGGTGTTCAAGTCAGGTGGATCGGGCGCTGTAAATTTCCGCTTGTCAGATTGCTCTCTATATTATTGCTGCTTTTAAGGCATCGTCCTGAAATAATTCAAAGCGTCCACTTTCACACGAATCTCTATACAATGCTTGCCGCCAGACTGTTGCACGTTTTCGAAATCGGGGCTATCAGAAATGATGCCTATGGCGAGGTGAGACGACTCAAGCGCTGGGGCGGACTGTTATTGCATTCGCCCAGAGTGCTTTTTGCCAATTCGGCGCACGGCATAAAGAACGCCATCGACCTGGGCGTTCCGCCGGCGCGATTGCGGCTATTGCCAAATGCCGTCGACAGCTCGATCTTCAAACCATCGCGGAAGAAGCATGACGGCAGCGTCCATGTCGTGACCATCGGACGCCTGGCGCCGCAAAAAAGAATGGACCGCTTTTTGGCAGTATTCAAGCGCGTCACTTTGCAACGATCGTTGCAAGTGGATGTGAAAGGGACAATTGTCGGGAGTGGACCGTTGCGAGAAGAGCTTTTGGCTTATGCGCGCGAATTGCGGCTCTTCCCCCGGTTCGTTCAACTGCGAGAGAGTACGGACGATATTCTATCTGTTTATCGTGATGCCGATATTTTGGTTTTGACCTCGGACTATGAAGGCACTCCAAATGTTGTGCTGGAAGCGATGGCCTGCGGCCTGCCGGTGGTGGCTTTTGGCATTGCGGCGATTCGCGAGATCATCTGTCACGCGGAGACGGGCATCATTGTAGAACCCGGGGACATCTCGGCAATGGCAAATGTCATTGTGTCGCTGGCAAACGATAAAGAGTGGCGTGAATCCATTGGACGTCAGGCCCGCAGATATATTTTAAAGAGTCGTTCTCTCGATGTCTTGGAGAAAAACTTGTCTTCCTATTATGGCGGGATCATTGCCCCGCCGGCAATTTTGCCCTCTCCGCCGCAGGTGGTGATGGAAAAAAATGTGAGCGTATGCCATTCTCTTTTCGGCAGTCAGCGTGGATAAATCGATTTTAATCATCGGCAATTTTTTATCCGCCACAAGAGGGGTGCGCAGCATTTGTGAAGACCTGTCCGAGCAGTTGGCGCTACATGGCTGGTCGGTGGTGAAGACATCGTGCAAATCCGCACGCATCCCTCGTCTGAGCGATATGCTCTATACGGTCTGGGCTAAACGTCGAGAATATGTCATTGCTCATGTCGATGTTTTTAGCGGCAAAGCGTTTTACCTGTCACAGATCGTCTGTTTTTTTCTGCGTCTATTGCGAAAACCGTTTGTCCTTTCATTGCACGGTGGCGGTTTGCCACAATTTGCTCGCCGGCATCCGGCTCGCGTCAAACGATTATTCGCCGCCGCGACTGCCATTACGGCGCCATCATCATACCTGACAGAAAAGATGAAGCCTTTTTGTGACGATATTCGTTTGATACCTAACCCCATCAATCTGGATTTGTACGAGTACAAAGTGAGAAGAAAAAGCTCCCCCTGTCTCGTTTGGCTACGTTCATTCCACACTATTTATAATCCGCTTCTGGCGCCAAAGGTGATCGCGCTGCTCGCCAAAAGGTTTCCTGATATCCATCTGACCATGATCGGACCGGACAAGGGCGACGGCAGCAAAAAACGCACGCGAGAACTGTCCGTGCAGTTGGGCGTGCACCATCATCTCACTATCGCGGAACGGATTGCCAAATTGGACATTTCAAAAAATTTGAACGCCGCTGATATTTTTATCAATACCACGAGCATTGATAACACGCCGGTCACTGTGCTCGAAGCGATGGCATGCGGATTGTGCATTGTGAGCACAAACGTCGGCGGCATACCCTATCTTTTGCATCATCAGGAGGATTCGTTGCTCGTGCCTCCTGATGATCCGCAGGCAATGGCGGATGCGATAGAGCGTCTTTTACGGGACGATCAGCTCGCGGAAAAACTGTCCAGGAATGCGCGCCAACAGGTTGAGAAATTTGCCTGGCCGCGCGTGATGTGCCAATGGGAATCGCTACTGTGCACGGTTGCCGGGGGAAAATGGGCGTGAACAAGCATATTCTATCCTTTTATCATCATTCGCCTTATTTTATGCGCTGCGTCGCCGCTTCCGTGCACTGCTGCGGCTTGTATTCGTGGAGATATGGCAGCGATACGGACGGTATGGTCGAGGAGGCCCTGGCGCGCGAAGAGTGGAGCTCCGAGCGTTGGCAAGCCTGGCGGGAAGAAAAGCTGGAGCAAACACTTGAACTGGCGGCGAGGAATGTCCCTTATTACCGAGAGCACTGGTCAAAACGGCGCCGACAGGGTGAGCGAGGCGCTCACAAATATCTGCAGAATTGGCCGATTCTGCAAAAGAGCGAGGTGCGGAAAAATCCGGCTGCTTTTATTGCAGATAATTTTCAACGCCGTCACCTGTTGCCCGAATACACCAGCGGCTCGACCGGTACGCCGCTGGTCATCTATAAGAGCAGAGCAAGCCTGCGAGCATGGTATGCGCTGGCAGAGGCGCGTTGGCGAAGGTGGTATGGCGTATCGCGCCAAGATCGCTGGGCTATTTTAGGCGGACAACTCATCGTCCCCGTCAAAAGAAAAAAGCCGCCGTTCTGGATTTGGAATCCCGTCTTCAACCAGCTCTACATGTCCTCCTATCATCTCTCCGACAGCTCTTTTCGCTTTTACGTTGCGGCGTTGATAAAGTATAAAATCAGCTACATCTATGGCTATACGTCATCACTCTATGCGCTGGCGATGGATTGTCTGTCAAAAAAAGTAAAGATGCCGTCACTTGCCGTGGTGATCACCTGCGCTGAACCGTTGCTGGACTATCAGCGCGACGTCATTGCAGAAGCTTTTCACTGTCCTGTTCGGGAGACTTATGGCTTGACCGAGATGGTCATCGCGGCGAGCGAATGCGAGCGGGGGCAGCTGCATCTCTGGCCGGAGGCCGGCATTTACGAGATTTGCGAGGATGGCAACGGCACTACCCCAGGCGGCGAGATCATTTGTACGGGATTGCTGAACGCGGCGATGCCGCTCATCCGCTACCAGGTGGGCGATCGCGGCGCCCTTGACGATCAAGTGAGGAGCAGCTGTTCGTGCGGACGCGCGCTGCCCATTCTCAAGAATATAGATGGACGAAATGATGATGTTTTGTATACTGCGGATGGACGAAGAATCGGGCGACTCGATTTGATTTTCAAAGGACATTTGCCGCTCCGCGAGGCTCAGATTGTCCAGGAGACGCTGGGTCAAATCAAAGTCCTCTATGTTCCGACAGCGGATTTTAGTCAGAAAACGATCGATATCTTGCGGGAAAATATCCACGCGCACGTGGGCGACATACAAATTGTTTTCGAAAGAGTGGAAAAGATACCGCGAAACAAGGCCGGCAAATTCCGCTTTGTCATGAGCAAAATCCAGCCTCCCGACGCGGCAACAACTCTCCGTTGATCCAGCTCATACGGCCAAATCGACGAGCAAGAGCGCCGCGAGATGGAATCTTTATATTCGACGGTTCTTCCGCAAAATGGGTACTTGGAACCGGCGAGGACACGAAGAAGCTTGGCGCGGCCTATGGCCGCAACCAAAAATATCCAAACCGCCGAGAAAAGTGCTTTGATAAAGATACGAGTGCACCGAGACCACCGAGAAAATAAATGAAACAAAACTTTAGATCTTTGTAAAAAAAATGTTTATCACGTTCACTCCATGCGCCATTATAGAAGAAAAAACGTCTGTTTTTCCTCTGTGGCCCTCGGCGTTCCCGGCGGTTGAGTGCGCGTTATACGGATGAACCTACTCGATGCAAAGAGGTGTTTTTACGAGATGCAAAAGAACATCAAACCTGGAGTCTCTATCATCATCCCGGTGCGAAACGAGTTCAGATACATCCATGGTTGCCTGATGTCGATTCTCGCCATGGAGCCTGTGGATGGGGCGCTGGAGATTTTGATTATTGATGGTATGTCGGAGGACGGCACGCGCGCTATACTGGAAGGATGGCGAGGACGCCATCCGGCGATAAAAATATTGGACAATCCGCAAAAACACGTCCCCGCTGCGCTCAATATCGGCATTCGTCATGCACAGGGTGACTGGATCGTGCGCATGGATGCGCATGCCGAATATCCCAAAAATTATCTGAAACGATGTCTGGAAACGGCCATTCGCACCCAGGCGGAAAATGTCGGCGGCAGAGTGATATCCCGGTGCCTGGATTCCGGCATCCAGGGGAAAATCATTCAGGCGCTGACGACAAATGTATTCGGCGTCGGCAATGCTCGATTTCGTCTTGGCGGGGCAGCCGGCTGGACGGATACCGTCGCTTTTGGCTGCTATCGCGCCGATGTTTTTCAAAAGATCGGCCTTTTTGATGAGCGGCTGCGCAGAAATCAGGACTATGAATTCAATAAACGACTGCGCGCCGCCGGCGGACGGGTGTGGTTTGAGCCGTCCATTGCCGTCAATTATTATAATCAAACCACGCTGAAGGGCCTCGGAGGGCAGGCGCTCAAAACCGGCTGCTGGAATGTATGGACGTGGACTATTGCCCCCTATGCCTTCTCCTGGCGACATGTCGTTCCCTTGCTGTTTGTCCTGTCGTTGATCTTGGACATCCTGCTCATCGCCATCGCCCGGTCAGCGGCATGCCAATTGTTAGCGGCGACGGCCGCAGCGTATTTTGCTGTCGCATTTTTGGCAAGTTCGACGGTGATCGTCAAGCGGCGAAATTTACTTTACGCCTGTCTGCCATTTTTATTTTTCATCTACCATTTGACGTATGGTCTTGGAGAACTGTGGGGTATCGTATCATTGATCAGCGGAAAGGCGCCTGTCGGGATAACTTTAAAGAAAGCGCCGTGTCGGCATCGCAATCGAAAGATTTATGATCCGTTAAGCCATCCAGGCTGATGAATGCATCCTTGAACGAGTGCTATTGGTACAATAGTTGCCTTTGTATCCATTGTCCCGTTTGTTGAAAATGTAAGACAGAAGGAAAGACAATGCGTGAAAAAGCAAACTCGCTAATGTTTCTCGTTGCGGCATTCATACTCATATCAAGCTCAAGTTTTGCGACAACTTTTTATGTGAGTGACAAAGGCAGCGATACTAATTCCGGAACGCAGAGTGCGCCGTTTAAAACGATTCAAAAAGCCGCCGATCGTGCGATCGCCGGCGATATCGTCCTGGTGATGGAAGGCGCCTATGCCGGATTTGTCCTCGAAAATAAAAAAGGCACGGCATCGAGCTGGATCGTCTTCAAGCCCTACAACGGACAAAAGGTCATCATCGATATCAACACTAATCCGTCATCAGTGCAGCGAGCAGTTGATATCATCAGCTCGAGCTACATTGAGGTTAACGGATTTGTCATGACAGATACAAATCCGTTATACGATAGCGACAATCCGGCTGATTACAGAACCGGAATAAATCATGAAGCCGTCAAGTTGAGTATGGAAGATTCCGACCCGCCATCGTACATTCGAATTATCAATAATCATATATCTCATATTGGTTTCACAGCCATTTATGCCTCGTATTACGCGCACCATTGTGAATTTGTCAATAATGAAATCAGCCATGTCGGTTTGAGCAAGCGCGGTTATGGGATGTACATTGGTGGAGATGATCATATCATCCGTGGCAACACCATCAGTGACGCGTATGGTCACGCCATTCATGTCTATTCGGAAGGAGGGCCGAGACCGGATCGCAACATTATAGAAAATAACAGATGCTTTAATAATGGCCACATGGATTATGGCGCGGGCGAGCCGGATCCCAATGTCAGCAAGGGAAGAATAGGCGATGGCATCGTCGTCATGGGAGGCGGTGAAAACAATATCATTCAGAACAATCTTGTCTACAATAACATCTGTTGGGGCATCCGCTGCAGCGGCAGAAAGTCAAAGATCATCAATAATACCGCTTATAGTAACGGCTATCAAGGCATCTACCTGTATGACAATACAAATTCCATCGTCAGAAATAATCTGAGCCTGCGCAATAAAAGTGAAGGGACAACGCCGGGAAATGATTATATCGGCGCCGGCACTGTTCACGATCATAATTCGTGGAATTTAAATCTCGTTGATCCGCAATTCATCAATCCGGGTAACGGAGATTTTCATTTGCTCGACAATGCCACGGCGATAAACCGGGGCAGTGGCGATGGCGCTCCCAGCAGTGATTTTGATGGCAATCCGCGACCGCTCGATGGCGCATGGGATCTGGGCGCGTACGAATACACGGGCGAATCATTTGCTGATCTCAAGATCGTTGATATCAAGATCACCGAGGTGAACGGATCGGATCAAGTGCCTCATGTCATTCCCGGTACATGGTACGATTTGATAGTCAGTTTTGCCGGCTGGAGCGACATCTCTTTCGCGGATGTCTGGCTGAGCCACAGCTCCAGTTCTGAAGGATCGGTCGCGAACCGGGGCGGGCGTTTTTTCGCCGAGAGCAATTATGTGCTGAGCTATTCGATCAGCACCGATCAGATTTGGGCCTGCGAAACAGAGGGATCGAACAAGAGTACAAATATCACCGGCCGATGCGGTCTCTATATTGACGACGACCAGGGAGAGTATGTTCAAAATAGTCAAGAGCAGTGGGCAAAGGCGCGATTCAGGTGGCTCGACAATGCATGGTCGGGACAATGGACAGTGCACGGTTATATTGTGACGAAAACGGGACAAAAAACCGGCCTTTTTGCGACCGAAACAGAGATGCAAAGCAAGTTGTCCGATAATACACCTCCGAGCAAGCCTCAGGAAGTGCAAGTGCATTTCATCAACGATTAGAAAATCGCTAGTCGCACAGCTTTGAAATTCAGCACCTACAAGTTTCTGGTGTTATCCGACTTGTATCGTATCACGGGAAGCGTCAAAACGATGGCTTTGCTGCGCACGTTGGTGTGTGGCGGGCCTTTCAAGTATAGTTTCTGGATGCGATCCTGTCAATACCTTGATAGCCATTCCCTTCTCAAGTATACTTTTTTCCCGATTGCCTGGCTGTGGCTGCACCACTTGAATTACAAATTTGGTATTTCAATTTCTTACAAGACGCAGATTGGCAGCGGCTTTTATATTGGGCATTATGGCGGCATCGTCGTCAATAGCAAGAGCATCATCGGGAAAAATGTCAATATTTCTCATGGCGTCACCCTGGGTCTGGCCAATCGCGGCAGGAAAAAGGGCGTCCCCACCCTGGGTGACAATATTTATCTGGGGCCGGGCGCCAAGATAGTGGGTGCTGTGACGATTGGCAACAATGTCGCTATTGGCGCCAATTGTGTTGTGACCAGAGATATTCCTGATAATGCTGTTGTCATCGGCATCCCCGGCAGAGTTATTTCTCAAAGCGGAGCAAAGGGATATATCGTGCGAACGGATTATGAGGATAAAATAAAGGCGCCATCGCGCGCTGACCAATGCGCAAAGTAAAATCGGCAGGCGCTATTTTTTCAGCACCAGCCGGCGAACCTCTGTATAATCCTTGCCAATAAATCTCGCAAAATAAAGTCCTGTCGGCACCGCATTGCCCGCATCATCCCGCGCATCCCACTGGATGTTATATGTACCTGGAGCTTTGCTTTCACTTATCAACGATCTGATTTTTCGTCCCAGTACATCGAATATGACCAGCGAAATGTTTGCACGTTCCGGAACAGCATAAGTGAATGTCGTCGTCGGATTGAACGGATTGGGATAATTCTGCTGCAGGGCGAATGTGGTTGGCAGCGATGCTGCGGCGCCGGCGCTTGACGGAATGTCCGCCAGAATATGCACCGGATCGGAAAATTCACTGACGTTATGAGCCGAATCCACGGCGACAATTCGGTAATAATAGACGTAGCCAAGTTCAATATCGTCATCCAGGTACACGGATTCCGCAGCGGAGACGTTGGCTATTTTGGTTTCCACGTCCATTGAGGACGCTCTGTAGACGCCGTAATATTGTACGTCATGTTCCGGGTTGGGGCGCCAGGAGACGTGAATGGCCGGTGCGGACAGTGCAGCGCAGCTTGAAACGAGGAGAACAGCTAATTTAAATCCGGGGAGAAGGGACGAATGCTTCATGATCCTGCTTTCTGGTCGCTTGTGAAAAAATACGACTCGATGTTTTTCTTGATGAAAACGATTTTTGGCTTCGGAGCGCTACAATTTACGTGCCATGGTCAGAACCACCTTACGGAACGTCAAGTGTTCATTGATCAATCGGCTGATGGCAAGCATGTTACAAGAATCAAACATATTACAGGCTACTATTACTCGTATTGGTAAATACCTATTTGATGAATGTCATCCTTTTCATTTCCTGAAATGCGCCGGCCTGGAGATTGTAGAAATAGAGACCTGCGCTCAGATCGGTGGCGTCAAATGACACTTTGTGGGTGCCGGCCTGCAATGGCTGATCTACGACTCTGGCGACTTCGCGGCCGAGCAGATCAAATACGGCTAGCTTTACCTGACTATCTTGTTTCAGCTGAAAGACAATTTGTGTCGATGGATTGAACGGATTCGGATAATTTTGCCCCAGGGCCCATTCTTTCGGGGCGGATACTTCAAACTGCACCATAGCAGAGTATTCGAACGCGCCTTTTACATCGTTCTGTTTCAGACGATAAAAGTAGACTCCCTCTGTTGTCGCCTCCTCATCGATGAATTCGTAATACTGCGCTTCGGACGTCGTGCCACAGCCTTTGCGAAAGCCGATCTTTTTCCAGTTCAGATCATTGCCGATGGAGCGTTCAACATCAAAACCAAGATTGTTGGTCTCGTTCACTGTTTGCCATGTCAGGAGTAAAGCGTTGCTCACGCTAGTGGGCGCATATTGAACGGTGAAAGAGGCCAGCTCGACCGGCGTGGTATCGTCGAAAGATGAACTGCTGTCGGCCAGGATATGCGCCATGTCGGAGAACTCGCTGATGTTGTCCGACGAGTCCACGGCGACGATGCGATAGTAGTACACGGTGCTGAGGACAATGTCCTGATCAACGAAGAGAGATTGTGACGCCGGCACCTGCGCAATTTCGGTCTCCGGATTCATCGACGATGCTCGATAAATACTATAATGTTTTATATCGGATTCGGGATTAAGCTCCCACGTGACCTGAATTGCGTAAGCGGACAAACGAGTCCAACTGCAGCATATGAAAGTGATGACAATGCAACTCTTGACAATGAACAACCGTGTTTTCATGCAATTTCCCCGAGAGTTTCTATGACTTAAAGTCGAACGTTTCTTCAAGACGACAGCTTTGTGGGACAGGAGGGCAACAATTTATATGCCATCGAGCCTGGATTATTCAGAAAAGCCTCACGCGAAGACACCAAGACTTTTTAATCTGGCCATTAATTGTTTTGCCCCCAACAAGGGGTGGCTTGCAATCGCGAGATATCTGAAGTAATTGAAATTATTTTACTTGCAGCAATTCTCCAGCGTATCCGAGCGACCCCTTGTTGGGATGAATGTGAATCTAAAGGTGGCCGGATTAATAAATGAATCAGCATAGCAACAAAGATTTACAGCTATCGTTTACACGGTATCTAACCATAATAAAATCAAGCTTGGTGTCATTGTGTCTTCAAGGCTAAGGCACTTGTTTCATAATACATTTGTACGATACTGAAACACAATCAAGTCGGGGAAACGGGGAAAGCTCGCCGTGAAGCGGGGAGTGCAAGTGACATGTTCGCTCGCATCACCCTTCACTTTTAAATGCGAGCTTTTTCAAAAGGTGACAACATCGAGCTTTTTTAGTAAAATTTTAAAAGCCAACCGCCGAGTGCGCCGAGATTCGCAGAGATATTGCCCGATTTCGCTTCTTTTCCTCTGTGATTCTCGGCGCACTCGGCGGTTTTGATGTTTTTGGTTGCGGCCAAAGGCCGCGCCAAGGTATTCTAAAACGTCATCTCAGCTAATTTTCCCCTGTTGGGTGTCTCCAGTAATCCGCGAACGTGATGCTGCCGCGGAAACTCTTTTTGATGAACAGAAAACCGCCGACGCCCGCAAAGCTCGCCTGCGTGGTGTAAAAATCGCCGTCGGGCGTGTAGTGAAAGCGCACGCTGTTTGTCATCTCCTTGACTCGTGGCGGCAGCGGCTCGGTGGTGAACTCGTGCAGCACCGG
>JAFGJB010000127.1 GCA_016929295.1 Candidatus Zhuqueibacterota bacterium
ACCGCCATCGTAGAAAAAAAGGAGTATCATCCCGATTTTCACGACGGCGTCGCCGTGCAAAAGGTGCTGGATGCGGTGGAACGATCGGCGAATGCGAGAAAATGGATTTCGCTTTAACCCCGGCGATTCTCGGCGGTAAAAAAATAACCGGATCAAACGAAGAATCTTTAATTCATTGCCACAGAGGTGAATATGATAAAGACTGTTTTCCTGGTGTTCGTCATTTCATTTTTCATTTTCTCTCCCACAGCGTCCGCGGAAACGAGACTGCTCGGGGGATTCGCCAAGATCGATATCACTCCGTCCAGGCCGGTCACTTTGTCCGGCTATGCCAACCGCAGTGATTTATCGACGGGCATTCATGATCCCCTCTCCGCTCGCGTCTCGGTCTTTCAGGCCGCCGATGAAAAGCTCGTGCTCGTCTCGACCGACATCATCGGATTTTATAATGGCACGTCAGATGTTTTCCGCACGGCAATCATGGAAAAGTTCAATCTCGCACCGCAGCAGTTGTTCCTCTCCGCTATTCATACGCACGCCGCCCCGTCGATCACTCTGAATGAGGAGCAGGGGCATCCGAATAATATCGAGTATACATCAAGTCTGCAGCAAAAGCTGATATCCGCGATCGATCAGGCTCTCGCGCAACTGCAGCCGATAAAAATGGGCGTGGGCACAGGCTCTTCGCCCGTCGGAGTCAATCGCCGCGAGGTCTATTACGACGAGGCCGGCAATCCGCGCATGTGGATCGGTCGAAATCCATACGGCGTGCACGACAAAGACGTGACGGTGGTGAAAATCACCACCCCGGAGTATAGACTCAAGGCCGTGTTGTGGGAATATGCGACGCACAGCACCTGCCTCGGCTGGCAGAATTTTGCGATCAGCGGTGATGTGCACGGACTGGCCGAGCAGTTCATCGAATCCCACCTGGGCGATGGTGTGCTGGCGCCCGCCTTTGCCGGCGCCTCGGGTGATATTGATCCGTGGTATCGCGTCCTGCCCGGTTTTGAAAGCGCCAACGGCTGGATCCCGGAACCGGTGCTTCTGGGAACTCTGTTGGGGGAGGAAGTGGTGCATGTGCTGCGAAAAATTGACAAATCATCGACGGACGGACCGATCAAAAGCATTTTCGCAACTATCGAGCTGCCCGGCAAGCCAGCGGGTGAGCTCCGCGCACCGCCGGAGCAGGTGCGCGTGCCCCTGAACATCACTGTGGCGCGCGTCGGCGAGGTGGCCTTCGTCGGCCTGGGCGCCGAAGTCCTGAGCGAGATTGGCCTGGCGATCAAAGCGGCGTCGCCGTTTGCGGACACCATCATTATCACCCATTGCAATGGCGCCGCAGGCTATACGCCGCCGCAGCATCTCTACGTCGAGGGCGGCTATGAAATCGAGAGCTCGCCGTTCGCCTCGACCGCGGCTGAAGAGCTGGTGAAACATGTGGTCAAATTGTTGCACGACTTGTAAAAACGACCTCACACCAAGCCTCAAAGACACGAAGAAGATAAAAGATTGAGCTATATCCTGCAGAGGACGTGCGGCAGTCGATCGCAAGGATGTTCATCCTGGGCGGGGACTGGAGCGCCTTGGATAGCTCGATCGGAACCGTATCAAAAACGATTTTTACGATTTAGTATGCAAAATATTGACGACAGTCGCGAACAGCAAAGTAATCGAACCAGAGGTTCGTCCAGGGACTCTTTCCCTGGACGCAGCGTAAGTGGGGGCTTCCAGCCCCACGCCCGGCAACGCAATGAGTAAATTTTCTTATATCAGAAAATGGACTCTGTAATAATCCAATGAAAAAAGGTTTTGTGGAAAAGGCAAGAGGTTGGAAGCATAATGCCAGAAATTGAATTTTGAATGATGACAGTGTAATAAGAATAGAAAAGAGTACCTTTTCGATTTAGGGCAAGATGCCCTGAATCATTTCCCGTCCAGGGATAGAATCCCTGAACGAACTATCGATCGCCCTGGATATTCATCCTGGGAGGGAAATGGTCGAGGACATCCGTCCCCTGTCCGGCATATCCATTTTTCTCTGCGAACGTCTGCGGCTCTTTGCGTTTAGTTTTTCGTAATTGTTACATTGTTTAGTTGCGGCCAACGGCAAAAGTTTTCGTGTCTTTTTGTGAGCCTCATAAGCGAAAACGGAGAGATAAAGGAAAAAATCTCATGAAAACAAAAAATATTGCATCGTGCTTTATCTTTCTATCCACGCTCCTCTCTTCTATTTCGGCAAAAACCACGGAAAAAACGCTTTATCGCGATCCGTCGCAGCCCATCGAGGTGCGCATTGAAGATCTCTTCTCCCGCATGACCCTGGAAGATAAAGTCGGCCAGCTCAATATGCCCTGTGTCTATGTCGGTGAACTGGGCCGTACAACCGAAGAAAAGATGGCCGGCGTGAGAAAATTTGCCGCCGGCACACAACTCAACGGTCTAGGCCCGGGCGGCGGATTTTTCACCCTGCCGAACACCATTCTGCACGACGGCACGCGCCAGCAGGTCGAGTTCATCAATGCGCTGCAAAGAATCGCCGTAAAAGAGACGCGCCTCGGCATCCCCCTGTTGATGACCGAAGAGGGCACGCACGGCCTGATGTGCTCCGGCGGCACCATCTATCCCGAAGGACCGGCTCTGGGCGCGACGTTCAATCTCGACCTGATCTCGCGCATCTATGCTGCCACGGCCCGGGAAGCCCGCGTCATCGGCATGCAGCAGATTTTCACCCTGGTCGTGGAGCCAATTCGCGATCCGCGCCTGGGCCGAAATCAGGAAGCCTACAGCGAAGAACCCTATCACTGCGCCCGCTACGCCGAGACCATCGTTCGCGCCGTGCAGGGAGACGACCTGTCTGCCGCGGACAAATGCGTCGCCGGGCTCTGTCACTATCCCGGCCAGAGTGAGCCCATCAGCGGACTGGAACGCGGCGCCATGAACATCTCCGAGCGCACATTGCGAAATGTCTTTCTGCCGTCCTGGCGGGCGGGCATTAAAGTGGCCGGCGCGCTGGGCGTCATGGCCACCTATCCGTCGATCGATGGCGTGCCGGCGCACGCGTCGCCGTGGATTCTGACCGATATTTTACGAGGTGAATTCGGCTTTGAAGGACTTGTACTCAGCGAGGGCGGCGGCATCGAAACGGTCATCTACCATGGATTGGCAGCCGACATGCGACGCGCCGGTCAGATCGCATTGACAGCGGGCGTCGACGTCGGCATCTCGTACGAGTCGGGTTATATGCTCGATCTCATCGAATCCGTCCGCGATGGCGCCATTCCGGAATCGCTGGTGGATCGCGCGGTTCGGCGCGTGCTGCGACAGAAATATCGTCTCGGCCTTTTTGAAAATCCATACGTTGATCTCGACAGAGCGCTCCAGGTTGTCCATTGTCAGGCGCATCAAAAACTGGCACTGGAGGCGGCGCGCGAGGGTCTCATCCTGTTGAAAAATGAGGGCAATCTGTTGCCGCTCGACAAGGCAAAAATAAAATCTATCGCTCTCATCGGTCCCAATGCAGATGATGGGAGAAATCAGCTCGGCGACTATACGGCGCACAGCGTTTTGCAGGATATTGTCACAGTGCTGGACGGCCTCAAGCAGGTCGCGCCAGATATTGATCTAACGTATGTCAAGGGCTGCAACGTGACCGGTGAAAAATTGAATGAAATCGCCAACGCTCGCGACGCCGCGGCAGGCGCAGATGTCGCCGTCGTCGTCCTGGGCGAGAACGAGTGGCAGGCGCGAGATGAGGATGGCGAGCGCGTCGGTACGAGTGGCGAAGGATTTGACGCGGCGACGCTCGAGCTGACCGGACTGCAGCTGCTGCTCGTCGAGGCCGTCGTCGCGACCGGCACGCCGACCATCGTTGTGCTGATCAACGGCCGGGCGCTGGCGACGCGCTGGATCGCGGCGCAGGTGCCGGCGATCATCGAAGCCTGGATTCCCGGCGAAAAGGGCGGCCAGGCCATCGCCGAGGTGCTGTTTGGCGATGTCAATCCCAGCGGCAAATTGTCGGTCACCATACCACGTCATGCGGGCCAGCTGCCAGTCTATTACAGTCACCCGAAATCAAAACGCCACTGGCTCGAGCATGGCTGGGGCATCGCCTATGCCGATCTCGATCCGTCGCCGCTCTTCCCCTTTGGTCACGGGCTCAGCTATACCACCTTTGAGTATAGTAACCTCACCTTTGACAAAAAGGAAATGGGCCCCGGCGCCACAGCGACTATTTCTGTCGACGTAAAAAATAGCGGCGATCGACCGGGCAAAGAGGTTGTGCAGCTGTACATCGAGGATCTCGTCGCCTCGGTCGAGACGCCGGTTTTACAGTTGCGCGGATTTGATAAAGTCGAGCTGCAAGCCGGGGAGAGCAAGACGGTCCTGTTCCAGATAGGACCTGAACATCTGGCGTTGTACGATCAGCACATGCAGCGCGTCGTTGAGCCTGGCGAGTTTCGAGTGAAAATCGGTGCGTCGTCAGCGGATATCAGATGTGAGGATGTCCTTGTTGTAAAATAAAAATGATTGCTCTAATAGTTTAGAAGAATAACAATAATAAATCCTCAGGCAAAGCGATCAGCCGTCAGCTTGCAGCGCTCAGCCTAAAATTTTCCTCATCCCGAGCGTTAAATGGATAAGGACTTTCCGTATAGGGCTTGAAGCCCTCGGCCATTGCGCGTCCAGGGATTGAATCCCTGGACGAACGCATTCAGAAATTTCCGGCATTATGGCTGCAGGATGCTCGTTGTCAGAACCATGATTCACTTGATTTTCGGATTCTCATGATTTTCGAGCTCTGAAATGAAAAACAGATTCAAAGCCATCATCCTCGATATGGACGGCGTCTTTATCGACACTGAGACGCTGGTGTTCGATGTTTTTCGCGCCGT
>JAFGJB010000128.1 GCA_016929295.1 Candidatus Zhuqueibacterota bacterium
CCGTTCACCTCGATCGGCCACCGCTGCACGATCCGCAACAGCGAGGTCGAGTTCTCGCTCGTGCTGGATGAGGTGGAAATTCTCGACGTCGGGGTGCGCATCGAAGGCAGTCTGCTCGGCGTATCCGCCCGCATCGTCGCCTCGAGCGGCCGGCCGCGATCGAATCGCTTCATGGTGGGGGACCAGAGTCTCATCGAGATTCCATAGCAAAAAAAGAGGCGATAGCAGATGGATGTCGCCTTTCATTCAATGTAACATGACAATGTGGCTATGCCCCGGCCGATCGGCACAGCGCCCCATTTCGAGATTCCTGATGATGAGGCTGTGGGCGCTGATCATTATCCTGTAGGGGCGAAGCGTTCGCAGGCACAAATTCAGAAATTATCCCGCATACTGCAGTGGGACGCTTCGCCCGACCGCGGCGCCTGAATGATGCATGTCCGCAAACAGTGATATTCTGTTCATCCATAAAAAAGGCGTTGATTTTTTTGATCAACGCCCTGCAATTCAAACCAGGGGAGGTTCTGACCCTGGCGTTCAAATTCTCTCGTTGTCGGACATGCTTATTTCAGCAGTGTCATGCGCTCCGTCTTGACAAAGCTGCCCGCGGTCATGCGATAGAGGTAAATGCCGCTCGGCACAGACTCGCCGGCATTATTGACGCCGTCCCAGGTGATGGTGTAGGCGCCGGCGGGCTGCAGACCCGTCACCAGCGTCCTGACCAGCTTGCCGTGAATGTCATAGACATTGAGCATCATCTCTGATCTTTCCGGCAGCGCGTAGCTGATCGCAGTGGTCGGATTAAAAGGATTCGGATAGTTCTGCGACAATGAATGCGCAATCGGCATCGCCGGCGTATCGGCGACATCGGTCGCGCTCGATACCTGAATCGGGCCATAGAAGGTGCTTTGGCCATCCAGGCTGACCTCTTCCAGACGATAGAAATAGACGCCATGCTGCACATTTTGATCGAGGTACTCGTAATGCAGCGACGTGCCGGACTTGATCAGCTCGGCATTGATTTTAGCATAGCCGCCCTCGGCCAGGCTGCGGTGCAGGTTGTAGCCGGCGTGATTCGTCTCCGCTTCGACTCGCCACTCGATGACCACGTTTTTGCCGACCGCATAGGCCTCGAAAGACTTGAGATTGACGCCCACCGGCGGACACTCGATGCAGACGCTCAAATTGTTGATCCCGGATGTCTGGCTGCCGTCTCCGTCCTCTCCATAGACCTCTTCATCCCACACATTGTTGTGCGACGAGACCTGGAACTCGGAATAGTTGTACGGATCGAGCGGAAACGATGCTTCCCAGCCATCCGCCACCCAGAAGGTGAGGTCGCCCGTCGTGTACTGCTGTTTGTTAAAATAGGCAAAGGTCTTGTCACCCGATGCGCCCTCGTAGCCGGCGTGCACGATTCTCGGATAGTCCGGATCCGACTCATCCATGGCTTCCGGCAGCTTGACCCATATCTCTTCGCCGGCGGTCACATCGACAATGACCGGATAGACGGGCAGAGCTGGATCCGCCACGTAGGCAGCCAGCACCATGACGTACATCATCTCGCTGTCGCAATCGTAGCGGACATAAAGATTGGAGAGGACATCCATTTCAGGATTGGCCGCCCGGTACATTTCCGAATAGAAATCAGCCGTCAGGTCCCAATCCGTATAGTCGCCATCCACGGTGATGCCTGAACCATAGTTTGGCTGCGTGCACTGCGCCTGTCCTGCCGCAGAAAATGACGCCAAAAAGACCACAGCCAACGCTCCTGTCAACAGGTAGCCCTTAAACTTTTTCATGAGTTTTTCCTCCATTCTCATTATTTAAAATGGTAGTGATTGTTCCGCGTTGCTATACTTGTATTGCTCAAAACCCCTGCTCTTTAGTCTCAACATATACTACAATTTCAATCCCTGATTTATTCCGAACAAAACATGTGCCATGTTATTTTTAATCATGCGAGGGAGAGAGGCGAACTTTTCCCAGATTAGGGGATGCTGTCATCAATGCGGTGGATGAATCTTCTATATATTGATCAGCTTTGTCTTTTGCTGTCTGTATATTGACGTTTATCTGTACCCGGTGTTCGATGAGAGAGTGGAGGCGGAGAGGGGGCGTCATTTATGGACTGTGGCGCAGATGGATCGGTGAAATGACCAGGTCTTTCGTCCATCCGACATGAATCGAATGATGAAAAAATGGCGCTGACAGATGATCCTGTCAGCGTCGATGAACTCGTAGCGGGCGCCACCGACTTTGCTCGTCGAGAAGATGAGCAAAGCGTTGAGCTTGACAAATTTGGGTGAATTGAGCAATTGGAAAAGTCAGTGGGCTTGGCAGGAAGCCTGTCTTGCAGAGCTGTCTGTATCGTACTTTCTAAACGGCATTTTTACGCAGGCGGTCGCATTTAACCTTTGTGAATGAGCGTCATTTTATGTAAATTATACCGATGAAAATCTTTGAATTCGATGTCCTTTTCAGTACGTTGTGGTGATCATAGACCCCAATTCATTCTGCGTGTTTTGGGGTCTTTTCGCAAGAGTCCGGCTGGACAACAGGCAAGGTCTTATGGAAAGAAAAAAAATAAAGGCTCGCCTCGAACTGGAAGACGGGTCTGTCTTTGTGGGCTATTCTTTTGGCGCGCAGACATCCGTTGCCGGTGAGGTTGTTTTCAACACCAGCATGGTCGGTTATCCGGAGAGCTTGACCGATCC
>JAFGJB010000009.1 GCA_016929295.1 Candidatus Zhuqueibacterota bacterium
CGACGAGGTGAAAAAAGATCAGGTGCTGGCGCTGCTGGATATCTCTGACTTGAAAACGACTCTCAATCAGCTGAAAAATGAGTTGGCAACCATTCAGAAACTGGAAGGCGCGCACCGTGATCGCTATTCCATCGAGGTTCGTCGAATGGCGCTGCAGCTGCAAAATGAAGCCGCAGACCTGGTGGAACGGTTATCATTGATCGAATCGCAGAGCGCAGAGCTCGCCGCGCTGAATGCCGAGATCAAGCGTCTGACGAACGCAGAGGCGGCAGGTCTAGGCCGCAGCAGAGAATTGTCAGCTTTGATGCTGCAAAGGGATGCTCTCCATACCTATTTAAAAGAACAGAGCAAAGATATCGAGTTTCAAAGGCGAAACCTGGAAAAGGCGCGGCAATCCCGCGCTATTTTTGAGCGAGCGGACATCGATGACATGGCCAACTCGCTGCTGACGGAACAGATGCAATACGCCGAAGAGCTGCGGCGGCTCGTGGCCGAGACAGAATACCGCATCAGCCTGCGCACCATTCTCGCGCCCTGCGATGGTTATGTGACCGATATATTGGCACGCCAGGGCGACGCCGTCGATGCCTTCATTCCCATATTTGCTGTCGAAGAGACAGCACCGGCATTTTTAGAGGTTTATATATCTGACAAATCCGATCTCGTCCCGCAGGTCGGGATGAAAGTCGATATTTACTCGTCGCGCAGAAAAGAATTCAACACCACAGGAACCATATCCTTTGTTCATCCTGGATTCTCAATGCTTTCGGAGCGTTTTTCTTATCGCGGCCAATTCCTGTGGGCGCGCAAGGTTCAGGTCGAGCTGCCAAAAGAACATCAGCTCATTCCCGGCGAAGTTGTCAAAGTTCGCGTCCACAACGATTCAGGTGATAAAGGCTATATCACGCTGACAGCGGCGGCGGCGAACAGTCATGATGCGCACTCTCCGAGTGCAAAACATCCGCCGTTGCTGAGCATGGAGCTGCCGGCAGCATATGGACAATTTTCATCATCCGGCGTCGCCTGGATACCCGACGACAACAGGTATTTGATCGCCGTCAGCGACGACGCGGCAAAGGATCCGCAGACATATCTTTTCTACATGGATGAAGAGGGCACAGTTGACACGACGCCCGTATCGGTCGCCGGCGTCAAAGATGTCAAAGCCATCACCTCTGCGGAGGACGGGATGCTCTATCTCGTCGCATCGCTGAACGTCCAGGAGGGTGACAAAACAGTTGACAGAGAATATATCGTTCGAATGAAGCGGGACGACAACGGATACATTGCGCACGGCCAGTTGCAGATTCTCTCATCACTGCTCGCCCTCTCGCCGCAACAGCTGGCAGCGCTGGGATTGGCAGGAATCGAGCGGGATGAGCTGTCCATGCTGAGCGTAACCGGCGCAACCTTTCATGACAAGGCGCTCTTCCTTGCACTCAACAGACCAAAATCACCAAAAGGCGTCATGGTCTGGAGATTGCATGATGTGGACGCTGTCTTCAACAACCAGAAATTGCAGCCAAATCAGATTTCGCTCTATGGTCATGTTCAATTAGCGTCAGGCGAAAATGCCGTTGACATCATAGACATAGCATTTGATCGGAAAGGCACACTGTGGGCATCTTCGACCACCACGGATGACGATCAGGAGAATCAAGCCGGCGGCTTGTATCGGATCGATATGTTTGCGGATGGCCATCTGCAGGCAACGCAAGTCTTTCGCTTTCCCGGCATGCAACCGGAGGGAATGTGTCTGCAGAAAGATGGATTCACTATCGTCTTCAACGACGAAACGGACCGTCCGATGTTTTGCTCCATTGATGCGGAGGAGTTATGAGTCGTCTCTCCTCAGCCGACGAGATTCAGACGAGAAAGAAAAGCAGGCAGATCATCCTGGCTGCCATCATCAGCCTGCAGATGCTGATGGGCTTGTCCGGCACGGCGGCGTCCCAATCCGACACTGGCCCGGAGGCGGCCGCCGTCACTGAAGAACAGGTGATCGAAGCGGCGCTCAAACTCAGCAAAAGATTGCACTCCCTGGCCAACAATGCGGACATCGCCAGCCAGCGGCTCAAGTCGACAGGCTGGATGAAAAATCCAGAGCTGCGGATAAGCGAGATCTCAACAAAGTACTATACGGATGAATTTGAAGAGCTGGAAGTCGGTCTGCGCTTCCGCCTGCCCCAATTGGGTCAATTGGGCGAAGAAAAGCAGCAGGCGCAAGTCGATCTATGGGACTATAAAGTCGAAGAAATCCGCTATCGCCAGGAGACCATCTGTCAAGTTCGGAAAAAGTTTGCCGATGTCCTGATGTTCGATCAGCTTGCCGAGCTCGCGCAGAAGAAAGCGGCAAAGGCGGATGAAAGAGTTTACGTCATTGAACAGCTCGTCGGCCAGGGCTCTCGCTCGGTCATAAACCTTGCAAAAGCAAAGATGTGGCGTGCGGAAACGCAAAACGACCTCGCCAGAGTGCGACAAAACCAAAAGCTGGCGCGAAGAGAGCTGGCGAAACGAAGCGGCATCGCGGTGAACGCGCTGCTCCTGCCGGAAGAATTACCGGAGGTGACGCTTAATCTGGACGAGCTCGTGGCGATCGCCGTGCAAAACAGGCCGGAAATAGAGTACGTACAACATCGCATCGCATTAGCGCGACAGCAGAAACAATTCGAATATTTAAAATTAATCCCCTGGTTCAATTTTGTTGAGGTCTCTTACCACGCCGAGAAACCAGGCAATGAAGATTGGGGCGAGTTCAGGGCGGGAATCAATCTGCCTCTCTTTGACTGGAATCTGGGCAACATAAAAGCGACACAGTTGGCCATGGAAAACAAAGAGGATGAAGCTGAGGCGGTGAAGGAAATGATCGAAGATGAGATCAGCTCAGCCTACATCATCTATAGGGATCTGTTGCTGGATTGGACAAACTATAGATCGAGCTCGGCGGAATTACTTGCCACCGCCAGGGCCGTGCTCGACACAGAAAAGCAGCACGACATCCTCATGTCTGATGATCTGGCGGAACTGGAATGGACAGTTTACGACATGCAATCGTCGCTGGCTGAGAAAAGACATGAACTTGCGCACACTTTATTTGATCTCTACTTTGCCCTCGGGATTCAAGATCATGGCAAGCTTTTAAAATGAACGCAAGGTTTATGGATCATGGCAACGCATCTGTTCGAAACAAAACGCTACGAACTAAAATACACGATCACCGAAGAATTGGCGGCCGAGATTCGTGCATACATTGAAAATATATGCACCATGGACAAGCATGTGCCGCCCGGCGAGCAGGGCTATATCGTCAATAATCTCTACTTTGATACGCCGGATCTGAAATTCTATTACGACACCAAGTTCCGCAAGCTGACGCGGTACAAGATGCGCGCCCGTTTTTA
>JAFGJB010000129.1 GCA_016929295.1 Candidatus Zhuqueibacterota bacterium
GACCTGTTTGTGGCAAATTTGGGAGATAAGAATTTCCTATATGCCAACAACGGTGATGGTACATTTACAAAAATCAGCGATGGCGCTCTTGTTAATGATGAAAGCGATTCTCCTTGCGGTAGCTGGGGCGATTATGATAATGATGGCGATTTAGACCTGTTTGTGGTAAATTTGGGGATTAATAATTTCCTATATGCCAACAACGGTGATGGTACATTCACAAAAATTACTGAAGCAATCATTGTATATGACGAGGAATGCTCCAATGGTTGTAGCTGGGCTGATTATGACAATGATGGCGATTTAGACTTGTTTGTCTCCAATTCCGGAAATAATTTTTTGTACAAAAATAATGGAAATTCCAATAATTGGATCAACATTCAATGTGTCGGTACAACGTCAAACACTTCGGCAATTGGTGCCAGAGTGAAAGTAAAAGCAAATATCAATGGAAATCCTGTCTGGCAATTGCAGGAAATATCGGGTCAAACGGGTTTTGGCTCCCAGAACAGCCTGAATGTTGAATTTGGTCTGGGAGATGCAACGATGATTGATTCGATTCGAATCGAATGGCCTAGTGGCCTGGCCCAGGATTGGCTAAATATAGCCGCCAATCAGTTCTTGACCGCCATTGAAGGCAATGATGTCATCCCTGTAGAATTGAGCAGCTTTACAGCGACGCTGGCTGGTAGAAATGTCATCCTTAAATGGACGACCGAGAGCGAGCGGAACAATTATGGTTTCGAAATCCAACGATATAAGGAATCAGACCAATCGTCGGTTAACATGTGGGAGAAAATTGGTTACATCCCCGGCAATGGTACCAGCAGTAAACCGCATAACTACACCTTTACCGATGATCATCTGGCAACATCAGGCATCTATCATTATCGGCTAAAGCAGCTCGATACGGACGGCACATTTAAATATTCCCAGGAAATTAAGGTGGATTGCAGTGTGCCAACAAAGTACGACCTCAGTCAGAACTATCCCAATCCTTTTAATTCATCAACGACCATGAAGTACAGCATCATAAAAATAACAAGAGTCACTTTGAAAGTATATAATCTCAAGGGCCAAGAGATTGAGACAATCATTGATGAACAACAAACCGCGGGAGAGAAGGAGGTGAAATGGACGCCAGAAGGATTATCAAGTGGAATGTATCTCTATAGACTGCAAGCAGGTCATTTTTCGAAAACACGCAAGTTAATTTTGCTCAAATAAGGAAAATCTTCCGGTAGGTTTTGATAAAAAGTTGGTTATTTCATGAAAATTATTTATGAAGTAACCGGAAGGATTCACATCAAAACTTACCGGAGGATGAATGTATCATACTCGGAGCAGTTCATACGATCGGATATTAGAAAAGACGCCGGAACAAATATTTGTCAATTCATTACGACAAGAATTTGAGTTATCGCCGGCAGAGAGTCAAGGTATTCTAGAATTGGCCAAGCAATGTTTGTTTGGTCAGTCTCCACAAGCAGTAGGCAAGATAAAGTTTATTTGTGCCTCGCAGCGTGCAAAACACGGCAAGCCGTTGAGTGAACAAGAGATGATCGAAGTGGAGTTGACTCTTGACAACGGTGTTGAAGATTTGAATGTTCTGCGAGTTTCTGGTCCGAAAGCGCTTCGCCAGTTGAAAGTACTGCGTCTTAGTGAAGAGGCATGGGATCAGGATGGTTCTTTGACACAAGAAGATATAGCGCGTTTGTTGCAGGTAACCAGTCGCACAGTTCGCCAGGACATCCGCGAGTTGCAGGCTGATGGGAATTTTATTCACACCCGCGGCACCGATCATGACATTGGCCGCAGCCTGTCGCACAAGAGCCGGATCATCGAACTCTACTTGACTGGCGATACGTACGATTCGATTATTCGCAAAAGTCGTCACAGTGCTTTTTCGATCAGACGTTATGTGATGAGCTTTGGTCGTCTGCTGCTGTTGTTGAATCACGGCATGGATGATGTGAAGGAGCTGAGCCGTCTGTTGGGTCAAAGCGAACGATTGACAGGGGAATATCTTGAGATATTTGAAAAATACAAGACGGGCGACAAGTGGCCGAAAGTTTATGTTGAGTTACTGGAGCAATTGAAGACGCTGTACCCCGCGAAAAAAAAATCAAAGGGGGACGGCGATGAAAACTAAGGCTCTAAATCGATATGAATCAATACCTAAGCGAAGTTTTCGAAATTCTATAATTCGTTTATTGGAAGAAAACTACAAGTTGTTGGGCAGCCATAAAGTGATTGAGATGATCGCCGATGACATTGTGAATGTGCACAAAGAATTCTATCCAAAGTTGGAAGAAGGGAGCTTTGGCCATATTGTCTGGCGGACGACCAAAGTGACAAATCGGAAGCCGAGCTACGGCACCAGAGCAGAAGACTATGAGGTTCAGACGGTGATACTGCCTTTGGTGACCGATGAAGATATTGACAATCGGATCAAAAGCCATTACTCGCATCCGAAGGAAGACGGCAGTGCCAATTATGAAAAACAGCAGGATCGGGACATAAAGGTGATGGCGCGGTTATGCAAAAGTGCAGCGGAGCAAGGTGGCTGGTTAACCGGGGCGGAGTTGAGTGTTATGTTGAATAGGTCGCTCGGTACAATTGGCCGGTATATGCGGATTTATCATGAGACACATAACGACATTTTACCGACCAAAGGGATGATGTTGGATCAAGGCAGCAAGCCGACGCACAAAGCGGCAATTATAGATCTTTATGAGCAAGGGTATCCGGAGCCGGACATTGCGCGGTTGACGAATCACACAATAGAATCGACGAGTCGCTATATCAAGGCTTATAAGAACATCAAGTTATTATTAGAAAAGAAATTTGGTATGATGGAGATTACTCGGATTACGGGCATGGGCCAAAGGACAATATACCAATACCGAGATTTGATCATTCAGTATCATCCATCGCTAAAGGAGACAAAGTAGGACTTGATGAAGAGGTAGGGAATTCATAGATTGGGTTGTCGCGCGGCAGCCCAGACAGACCGATCTATTCCAAAGAAAAACCTACCGGAAATATTTCCTAAACGTAAATAGAATGCGAGTTAAAGAGTAGTTCTTTTTCCCATGAGGTATAATATGCGCCTAAAATTCATGTTTCCTTTTCTTTGTCTCCTCTTCTCCCTTTGTCCGTACTTGTCTTCGCAGGATCAATTTACAAAAATCATTGATAGTGTTATTGCTCAAGATGAAGGCAATTCCTATGGATTGTAGCTGGATTGATTATGACAATGACGGCGATGTTGACCTGTTTGTCGCAAATATATTCAATCAATCTGATTTTTTGTATACGAACAATGGCGACGGTTCTTTCACCAAAATATCCGCCGGCATTGTGGTGAATGATGCGGGCTATTCGCACGGCTGCAGCTGAAGTGACTATGATAACGATGGTGATTTGGACCTGTTTGTCACGAACATTGGAAATAACTTTCTGTATAACAACAACGGCGATGGCTCCTTTACAAAAGTATCTGAAGGCATTGTTGTCAGCGATGGCGGCAATTCTTATGCAAGCTGCTGGGCGGATTTTGACCGAGATGGCTATCTGGACCTGTTCGTCGCCAATTCAGGCGGACAAGACAATGCTTTGTATTTGAATAGGGGCGATGGCTCTTTTGCCAAAATCACCACCGGCTATCTGGTGAACGATGCCCGCAATGCCTCCGGCTGCGGCTGGGCGGATTATGATAATGACGGGGATTCGGACATTTTTGTCGCGTATGAAGATGGCCCAAATATTTTGTATCAAAACAACGGCAATGAAAATCACTGGCTCAACATCACGTGCATGGGCACGGCGTCCAATCGCTCGGCCATTGGCGCCAAGGTGCGAGCCAAAGCGCTCATCGGCGGAAAACCAGTGTGGCAATTACGGGAAATCTCCGGTCAGACCGGTTTCGGCAGCCAGAACAGTCTGAATGTCGAGTTTGGCTTTGGCGATGCGGATATAATTGATTCGCTGGTGGTGGTGTGGCCCAGCGGCTTGATCCAGGTGTGGGAAGATATACAAGCGAATCAGTTCCTGACCCTCACCGAGGGGAGCGATGCCATTCCGGTCGAGTTGACATTGTTTACCGCTCACGTCAATGGGCACGATGTGATGCTGGAATGGATCACCGAATCGGAACGGAATAATTATGGATTTGACATTCAGCGCACCTCGGAACAAGCCTGGGAGAGAATCGGTTTTGTGCAGGGGCATGGGACGAGCGCGACGCGGCATGTCTATTCGTACAAAGACTCGGATGTGGCGCTCGGTTCCTATCGCTATCGATTGCGCCAGATAGATACGGATGGCCGCTCTCGATATTCGCAAGAGCTGGAGGTTCAAATTGGGCCGGTGAGAGAATTCAGCTTGAGCCAAAACTATCCCAATCCGTTCAATTCGGCCACGACGATTTTTTACGAGCTTGCCGAGGATAAGCACGTCACCTTGATCGTCTACAACGCTTGCGGACAGCAGGTGGCTAGGCTGGTAGATGAGCAGAAAAAGGGGGGACGTCATTTCGTGTCCTGGGATGCTGCAGAGCACCCGTCAGGACTCTATTTTGTCCGCTTCATAGCCGGGGAGTATTCGGAAACGATCAAAATGATGTTGTTGCGGTGAGGTGAATTTATAGGAGAGTCGGCCTAGCTCAACAAAGACAAAAGCGACAGCCTCTTCTCCGGCGAGAGTTTCAGCAATTCCTTGATGATGATCGGCAACACCCGGTCGTCTTTGTCGATGATATGCGCCAGCAATTCAAGGATCAGTTCTTTTTGCTCGGGATTGTTATGCAGCAGCGAGGTGATTTTTGCCAGGCTGTTATCGCTATGATAATCCTCGCTGCCTTCTTTGATTCTGTTCTCATCACCTTCAATAAAAAAATCAACAACACTTTTATCATACGCTTTCGCGAGTTTTTCCAGCGTCGGTATGGTTGGCGGCTTGAGGGATGTTTTGGTCTCCGCCCGGCTGATTGTCTCCTGCGCCAGCCCCGTCAGTTCATGGACGCGCATTTGTGAATAGTTTTTGTCTTTGCGAAACCTGACGAGGTTCCTGCCCACTATGTCATATAATGATTCTTCCATAACCATTTTATAGTAAGAAAAAACAGAAAGAAAAACAATAAAAAAGGATGCATACTTTTAACCACCAAGGGCGCAGAGAACGCCAAGATTCACGAAGAAATGATATTAATTTTTCATTGCCTCGCTTATTTCGAGAGGTTTACAATTACGCAGCACATCCATTTTTCTCTGCGAACCTCTGCGGTCCTTTGCGCCTTTGCGTTTAGCTTTTCATAATTGTTGCATTGTTTGGTTGCGGCCAAAGGCCGCGCCAATAATCTCGGCGGTTCCACGTATTCATTTTCCGGAAGGACCTCTTTTTTTTGCATATATGGACAAAAATAGCTTGCAATTACTTGCAAAATATCATAGATTATGATCTATAATTTGTCATATAATAATTTAAATATATCATAATGAACGGATATAATAGGATAATGCCATTAACTGCCCTGTAAGACAGCGGTGTAAATGGGAGGCAAAGCAGGCGCATTCCATTCTTTCATTTTAAAAAAAGGAGGTGGCGATATGCTGGAACAGGATAAGGAACAGTTTTTACGACAAATCGAACGGAAAGCCAAAGCGCTGATGGACGCCATGCGTGAGCTGTATGAGCGCAACGGCATTCACAGCCGCATTCAAATTGATCTGAACATGGGGCGACCCAATCTGCTGGTTGATATTGTCGATCCGGCAACTGATGATAAAGCCGATCCGCTGGTCAAGAGTGCGTCGGACCGGGAAGAAGCCGCGTATCATCTGATGACCGGCGCCATTGTCTTTTACTCCGATCTGTCGCCAATGGAAGCGCGCACGATTGCGCGCATGTGTTTGAATGCCTTCAAGCGCGATAATCTATTCAACCGAGATGACTAGGTACATCATTTTGTTAATACCGTGACATACTAATTTTGACAGGATGAACAAGATGCACAGGATAATATTGTAAATCGATTCAATTGGCTGTGAATAAAAGGTGTGCATCAGGCCGCATGAGCGCACAAATGCATCGAATCAAATTTCATTTGAATATGCCGATTCAAATTCCTATCATATAGGCATGTCAAGCAAAAAAGGTCGACTGCGGAGATTCTATCGCCATAGAGGAGGCTGTGATGAAACCTTTGCCGCTGATTCTATCAGCACTTTTCTTGTTATCCTGTATTTTCTTTCGATGTAAAAAGGCGACGTCCACAAATCCGCCGGTTGCCCGCGTGCAAAATATTGTCGATGACTATTACGGCGTCAAGGTGGACGATCCTTATCGCTACCTGGAGAACCTGCAAGATCCGCAGGTGCGACAATGGATAAAAGAACAGGCAGATTATGCAGCAAACATTCTAAAAAATCTGCCGGCGCGTCAGGAGCTGTTGACCAGACTTGAGGAACTGGATGCCGGAAAGCCGTTCACGACATACGGCTTACGACTCCTCAAAGATGGCACTCTGTTTTATCTGAAACGCCGGGCGGGCGAAAACCTGTTCAAGCTCTATGTTCGCGATAAATCCGGCGAGGAAAAAGTGCTCGTCGATCCTGAAAGGGTGACTGCAGAAGAAGGCGAGCATTATTCGCTCGAGGACTATGCGCCGTCATCGCAGGGGGACTATCTTGTCTATGGACTTGCCAAAAGCGGTTCGGAAGAGACGGTGCTGCACATTCTGCATGTCCGCACCGGCGAACATTTGCCTGAAACTATTGATCGGATCGAAACCGCCTATAACAGGCCCAACTGGCTGCCGGATGGCAACGGCTTTTTCTACAGCCGTCGTCAGCTTTTACCCCCTGATGCGCCGGCGACGGACATCTATAAAAATACCAAGGTCTATTTCCATCGCTTGCACACGCCCAGCGAGCAGGATCAGCTCATCGCCGGAATCGATCTTTCAGAGCGAATGCCGCTTACGGAAGTTGATTTTCCTAGTGTGCAGATAACGCCCGCATCAGAGCATGCAATTGTGAAAATCAAGCACGGCGACGCCAATGAGTTGACCCTTTATACGGCGCCCATCAAGACACTGCTGCAGCAAAATATTCCATGGCGTAAAATATGTGATGTTGAAGATCAGGTCACCGATTACGCCATTTATGGGGATGATCTCTTCCTGCAAACCGCAAAAGATGCGCCGCGTTTCAAGGTCATGTATACATCGTTGAAAAATCCCGATATGACAAAGGCACGGACGGTGATTCCGCAGAGCGATGGGGTCATTGACTATGTCACGACCACCTCCAAAGCGCTCAATGCCGGTGTTGTCGATGGCGGTTTTCAACGTATCCTTCGAGTGGATTATACTGGCGAGGCCAAGAGTCAGGCAATGGCATTGCCGGACAATGCTGCCGGCTGGATCACCGCGGCATGTCCGGATATGGCTGAGGTTTATATAAGGACCAGCTCCTGGACAAAAGACGGTCTCATTTATCTGTACAATCCGGTCGATCATTCCTATCGTACCACGGATCTGCTACCCAAAGGCGCATTCGATGATCTGGATGAATTCGAATCCGTTGAAGTGAAGGTGAAGAGCCATGATGAGGTCATGGTGCCTTTGTCAATCATTCATAAAAAAGGGATCACTCTCAATGGAAAAAATCCGACGCTGATCGAAGGATATGGCGCCTATGGCATGATTAGCTATGTTCGTTTCAATCCCTTGAATATCGTCTGGCTTGAAAAGGGCGGCGTGTTGGCCATTGCCCATATCCGGGGCGGCGGCGAATACGGCAAACCATGGCACCTGGCCGGCCAAAAGCTGACCAAGCCGAATACGTGGAAGGATTTCATCGCCTGTGCGGAGTATTTGATCGAGCAGGGCTATACATCGCATGATTTCATCGCCGGTCAGGGCGGCAGCGCCGGCGGGATCACCATTGGCCGCGCCATCACGGAACGTCCGGATCTGTTCAAAGCGGCGATCATCAATGTGGGCGATCTGGATGCCGTGCGCATGGAGACCACAACCAATGGGGTGCCGAACATTGCGGAATTCGGGACAGTCAAGACAGAGGATGGCTTTAAGGGACTGTTGGCCATGAGCTCCTATCATCATGTGCAGGATGGAATAGAGTATCCGGCCGTCCTGTTGACGCATGGGATGAATGATCCCCGCGTCGATCCCTGGCAGTCCGCAAAAATGACCGCGCGACTGCAGGCCACCTCCAGTAGCAATCCGGTGCTGTTCAGAGTTGACTACAGTGCCGGACATGGCATTGGCTCGACGCGCCGACAGTATTTGGAGCAACTGGCGGATGAATGGGCCTTTCTTTGGTGGCAGTTTGGCAGTGAATGATCGTTCCGATGAGACTCTTGTTGACTAGTGAACAGCGAGTAGCGGATTTTGAAATGAAAGCGCTCAGCATGAACAGATTTATCATCTTTATTTTTGCATGTGCCATCATACTTTATGCTCACGAAAGCAGCCGGCAACAGATGATGAAAGGAGAGTTCATCCAGGGCGTCGATCTTTCCGCGCTCGCCGAGATCGAAGATCATGGCGGAATATTCAAAGAAAATGGTATGGCCGGGGATGCGCTGCAGATATTCAAAGACCATGGCATCAACTTTATCCGTCTGCGAATCTGGCATACCCCGGTCGCTGGATACGACGATCTGGACAAAACGTTGCGTATGGCGCGCCGGATCAAAGCTCTCGGTTTAAAATTCCTGCTAGATTTTCACTACTCGGACACCTGGGCAGATCCCGGGCATCAGCAAAAGCCCGCTGCCTGGGAGAATGTGCCGTTTCAGGCGCTGAAAGACAGCGTCTATCAATACACGCGCCACGTCATCACAGCTTTGAACGACCAGAATACCCCTCCGGATATCGTGCAGATCGGCAATGAGATCATCTGCGGCTTGTTGTGGGATGACGGTCGAGTTTGCGATCAGCACAATACGCCGCAAAAATGGGCTCAGCTGGCCGAGTTGATCAATCAAGGAGTCCGTGGCATTAAAGAGAGCATTGATCCTGGTGATAGTGTCAAAATAATGATCCACGTCGATCGCGGCGGCGACAACGCCGGCAGCCGATGGTTTTTTGACCATCTGTTGGCGCAAAATGTGGATTTCGATATCATTGGTTTATCGTACTATCCCTGGTGGCATGGGACGCTGAGTAGTTTGCGATTCAATCTCCATGATCTCGCGCAACGCTATGGCAAAGAAATCATCATCGTTGAAACCGCCTATCCATGGACATTGGACTGGCGTGACGATAGGCACAACATCGTCGGCACTGCCAGTCAGCTTCATGCGGGATATCCGGCAACCGTCGATGGGCAGGCAAAATTTCTTCACGATCTTTTCGATCTTGTTCAGAATATCCCTGACAATCTGGGATTGGGTCTATTTTATTGGGCGCCGGAGTGGATTTCCGCGCCGCAGCTCGAGTCGCCATGGGAAAATGTCACGCTTTTCGATTTCTCCGGCGAGCTGCTCCATTCAATAACCGCTTTTGAATCAGCCTCATCAGACCTGTCAGCGCCAGACCGTTCATCCTGTTCATTCCACTTGTATCAAAACTATCCAAACCCATTTAATCCGGAAACGGCCGTTCGATTTGAATTGGCGCGACAGGCGCGGGTTACCCTCAAGATCCATGACGCGCTTGGCAGACATGTGAGGACATTGATGAACAATTTTGCTGCTGCCGGAGAACATGCCATTGTTTGGGATGGTAAAGATGATGCTGGCCGAGATTTGCGTTCAGGCCTCTATATTTGCTCTTTGCAATCGGATGATCAGCAGCAGTCGCGAAAAATATTATTGCTCAGATAGAGTTGCCCGTTTTTGAGAAAGACAGATGAGAATTCAGCTTTACAGCAAGATTACCAAAAACATTAAAAAAACGTCCATCTTGCAGCAGACGGCATTTTGGGCGCGCGTCAAACGAAAACATGGGATTGAATCAAAAGCATTTGACCTCAAAGTCAAGGCCTCGGATTTATATAGGGCATCAAACTCTTACAATTTCATCATTGATGATATATTAATACTTTTTCCCAGGATCGACGATGATATCATTGGCTATGTGCCCTATGGACCAACGATGAAACCCAGCGATGAAAAGAAAGGATTATTTCTTGAAGAGTTATCTGAATCGCTGCGACCTCATTTGCCGCCCAACTGTGTGATGTTACGCTACGATTTGCTATGGGAGTCTTTATGGGCAAAAGATCGATCTCATTTTGATGATCATGGTGATTGGACCGGACCTCCTTCAAAATCAAGCCAAGAAATTCGACTGAATTTTGACACGCAAAAGTGGAATCTCAAAAAGGCAAATACGAATGTCTTGCCGTCGGATACCATCTTCATTGATTTGAAAAAGGATGAGAGTCAGTTACTGCAAGAAATGAAGGCCAAGACGCGGTATAATGTCAAGTTGGCACAGCGAAAAGGCGTGCGAGTCAGGAGAGCGAATATCGATGAGCTGGACATCTGGTACAAGTTATATCAAGAGACCTGCGCGAGAAATCGAATTTGTCTTGACAAAATAGGATATTTCCAGGCTGTCTTGGGAACAGATGTCAGTGACACCCAATCGCCTGCGAAAGTCGAGTTGCTGATCGCCGAAATTATAAAGATCCCGCTCGCCGCCATGTTTTTGGTTTTTTCGAATCAAAGGGCGACCTATCTTTATGGCGCTTCATCTTCGCTGAACAGAAACTATATGGCTACCTATGCTTTGCAGTGGGAAGCGATCAAAAGAGCTAAAAAGGCGGGGTGCACAGAGTATGACATGTTTGGTGTATCGCCTCTGCCTGATCCGTCGCATCCGCTGTACGGACTGTATCGATTTAAAATCGGTTTCGGCGGCAAGCTGTTTCACAGAATGGGGTGTTGGGATTATCCTTTGAATTCCAGCAGCTATGAAAGATATCTGATAACCGAAATGAAAAGCGAGGGTTATCATTTGCATTGACATGAATCCACTGACAGATCAAATGACAAAATGCGAAAGCTGCCCGCGTAAATGCCGGGTGAACCGTCTGCAAGGAGAGACTGGATTCTGCCGCATCGGTGCGAATGCGCAGATCTCGCACGTTGGCCTGCACTTTGGCGAAGAGCCGCCGATCTCGGGGACAAACGGCTCGGGCACCATTTTCTTCGCCGGCTGCAATCTTCGCTGTGCCTTTTGCCAGAATTATCAGATCAGCCAGGAATTTCAGCATGGCACGACGCAAACGATGACGACAGATGAGCTCGCAGCCGCCATGCTGCGCCTGCAGGAGAGAGGCGCCCACAACATCAACTTTGTGTCGCCGTCGCATGTGATTTTTCAGATAGCCGATGCGATCATCGCCGCGAAGGAGAAAGGACTTGTCGTGCCCGTGGTCTATAACTCGAATGGTTATGATTCGGTCGATGCCTTGCGGCAGATCCGCGGACTGGTGGATATCTATATGCCGGATATCAAATATATGAATAATGAGCTGGCACGGCGACTTTCTGCGGCGGACGATTACGCGGACATTATCCCCGGCGTCCTCGCGGAGATGCTGGACCAGGTGGATCACCTGGAAATGGATGCCAGAGGCATTGCGGTGCGGGGATTATTGCTGCGGCATCTGGTGTTGCCCGGCCATCTGGACAACAGCTGTAAATGTTTGCAGTTTCTGGCAGATCTCTCGCCGTATATTTTTGTCAGCATCATGTCACAATATTCTCCGCAATACAAGGCCTGTGACTATCCAGAAATAAATCGAACTCTGCGCCGAGACGAATATGACCAGATCACCGACTATGCCCTTGACCTCGGTCTCGAAAACGCCTTCATCCAGCACCTAGCGAGCCACGACCACTACCTGCCCGATTTTGCGCGCAAACATCCTTTCAACTCGGCTTCATCCGGCCGGCGTGGTGGGAAAAGAGAACGATTCGATAGAGACGTCGTAAAGTGAACGATGACAAAAAAGCACATCTGAGTAAAAAAGATATACATCTGCAGGAGTTGAGAGAATACTCGGCACTCGGAAAAGAGCTGCAAATGTACCTGCTCGATCATTCCAATCTACCCGGCAAAAGGGGCAATTTGGAACTCGCAGCCGCTTTCCGGGACTATATCGAAGAAATCTATGCGGGCAATGAATCTCCCTGTCTCCAGTACTGCCTCTGTTTAATCGCTGAAAATCCGCCGGAAAAAAGTCTCATCGGCAATGAAGAGTTTTTGCCGTTTTGTGCCATCGTCGCTCTCGGGCGAATCGGCAGGATCGACGCGTCAAAAAGAAATGCCGTGATCGAGCTGATAAAAGAAAATGCGCAAGATGAACGATGGAGAATTCGAGAGGCCGTGGCCATGGCCATTCAAGATCTCCTGGCTGTTGATCCCGCCCAATTGATTCATCAGCTTGTCAAGTGGACAAATGAAAACAATCCCCTGCTCCATCGCGCCATCGTCGCCGGCCTGGCAGAGCCACCTTTGATGAAGAATCCCACTATTGCGCGAGCTGCATTGCAGATGCATAAGACAATCATCAATAAAATCGAGATGGAAAAGAATGTCAGGGATATCCATTTTCAAGTCCTGGTGAAAGGACTGTGCTATACGCTGAGCGTCATCATCACCGGAATCGAGGAGGAAGGATTCAGCTATCTTGAAGAACTGGTGAATAAACAGCATCCCGTCATCAGAAAAATCGCGCGAGAAAATCTCAAGAAGAACAGATTAAAATTACTGAATGAAAGAAAAGTGGCAGCATTGCAGGTAAAACTTGTACAAGCCGCATGAAAAAAGTCCGCTGACATTAAGCATCATATGAATAGACGCGGCAATGTCCTTCCTTGTCCATTTGCTATTTTGTTAAATAATTGTCAATTTTCATTTGAATCCGTAATTCATTTTCCTATTATGTCAGTATATAAATCTACCAGAGGAAAAACAGGATGAAAAAAAGTCTATTTACGTTCCTTTTTTCATTGTCAATTATCAGCGTCTCCTGTACCAAAGAAAAAAGCGCGAATCAAAACGTCTCGACCATCAGAATGCCTATGCAGACAGATGATGGTTGGTATGCCGGCAATCTCAGCAGCGCTGGTATTGATTCACAAAAACTGCAAATAATGGTTGACCGAATTAGCGATAGTACTTATCAAAACGTACACAGCGTTCTCATCGTAAAACAAGGCAAACTTGTCTTCGAACACTATTTTCCGGGTTACAAGTTCAATTATGAGGCCAAAGATTTTCGCGGCGAGTTTACCAATTTCACTTTAAATACAATACACAATCTGGCTTCGGTCACCAAGAGCATCACTTCCATTCTGTTTGGCATTGCTGTTGATCAAGGATATATCGATGACGTTGATGAAAAGCTTTTCAAGTTTTTTCCTCAATACGTTTCATCATTTGACAGCCTGAAAAGCACCATCACTTTGGAGCATTTGCTCACCATGACATCAGGACTGCAATGGAATGAGCAGGATGTATTTTATAGTGATGCAGAGAATGATATCATTCAACTTTTCATCGTTCCGGATCCGGTCAAATACATACTATCCAAGCCCGTCATTCATCTACCGGGCAGTGAATTCTATTATAACGGCGGCAACACCAATTTGCTTGGCGAGGTAATTCAAGAAGCTTCGGGGCTCAGGCTGGATGCGTTCGCAAAAAAGTATTTATTCGATTCTCTGGGAATCAGTCAGGTCAGATGGATTTATATCAACTCTGACATGGTATACGCGTCCGGCGATTTGAAATTAAGGCCGCGAGATATGGCAAAAATTGGCTACTTTATGCTCAATGACGGCGTTTGGCAATCGAAACAGATCGTATCCTCCACCTGGATCGAAAAATCCACTGGCCCATATGTTCGATTTAACGCCGACGAGGGATATGGCTATCAATGGTGGGTGAAGAAATATGTACTTGGTAATGCTTCGATCCATTCATTTGCCGCAATGGGCTGGGGAGGACAAAATATCATTGTCTTGCCGGATTTAGAGGCGGTAGTTGTGCTGACCGCCGGCAATTATGCGACGAAAAGTCCAAATGATGAAATCATTTATCGATATATTTTGCCGGCTTTGCATGAAAATTTCAAGTACGATTATGAAAAAATTAGAAATGAAGCGCCGATCTTGACGACTTTTGCAATCATCAAACCCGCCAATACTGTCAGCAGTTCGATTGCCAGGCTTTCGGGACATTGGTACGGCAGAGGTGATTACAGTATCGCAGATCAACTTGTCGTTGAAAGAATTGATTCTACTACAGCGTCCGTTCTCTACTCATGGGGAGATCACCCAAGAGGATATTTCAAAAATGGCTGGGTGAGAAGGAACGCACAGGTTGACAGTGATGGAAGAATTAAATTTACTCTTGATTCTGCAACCTTGACTTTCGAAATTGATAAGCATGAGGATGTTTTAATCGGATATTATCAGAAAGGGGACGCATTGTCGAAATTAATTATGAATCGTCGATAAAATTGGCTCATCGGAATAATGCGTACTTTACCACCAAGGCGCTCAAAAATGCTCTGCGCTGGAGCAAAAGGAATTCAAAAATAGATGTGCACAAAATTAGTGAATACATTCGGGATCCAAAAAAAGTGATTGGAAACACTCGAATAGATACAGCCTGACATCTCTTGGTCCTGCTTTGCCCAAGCCAGGCTCAATTGACCATGCACACAGTACGAAAAGGAAAAGAACATGCCTCTCCCCCTCCAGGCATTCTTAGCGATTACCCCCATTATCGTCGCGGCGCTCCTGTTAGTGGGATCGCGCTGGCCGGCGCGCCGGGCTATGCCTCTGGTCTGTGTCATCACCGCGACCATGGTCATGAGTCTGTGGGGCGTCAGTTACATCCGAGTGGCCGCATCGACCATCCAGGGACTTTTCATCACCTTTGAAATTCTCTGGATCATTTTCGGCGCCATCCTGCTGCTCAACACCTTGAAACATTCGGGCGGCATCGCCGCCATCCGCCGCGGTTTCACCAACATAAGCTCGGATCGCCGCGTGCAAATCATCATCATCGCCTGGTTGTTTGGCTCATTCATCGAAGGCGCCGCCGGGTTTGGCACGCCGGCGGCGGTTGTGGCGCCGCTCCTGGTCGCTCTCGGTTTCCCGGCATTGGCCGCGGTCATGATCGGCATGATGATTCAAAGCACGGCCGTGACCTTTGGCGCCGTCGGCACCCCCATTCTCATCGGCGTACGAGGCGGCCTGGAAAATCCGGCGCTAATGGCAAAACTCGCCGCTGCCGGGACGACTTTTGACAGCTATCTGCAAAGCATTGCCGCTGTGTCCGCCACCCTGCACGGCATCACTGGAACGGCGATCCCTCTGTTCATGATCATGATGACAACCCGCTTTTTCGGCAAGAATCGTTCCTGGTCCGAGGGATTGACGATCGCCCCGTTCGCCCTTTTCAGTGGCCTGGCCTTCACCGTGCCCTACACCCTGACCGGCCTCTTTCTCGGTCCGGAATTTCCCTCGCTGCTGGGCGCCTTGATCGGCCTCGCTCTGGTCACTTTTGCGGCGAAAAAGCGATTCCTGCTGCCGAAAGACAGCTGGGACTTTCAACCGGTTGTCGAATGGGAGACTGATTGGAGAGGCAGCATTGATATCAGCCAGGATGCTGAAAACGTCAAATCCATGCCGACCTGGCTCGCATGGACTCCCTACGCTCTGGTGGCGCTGATGCTGGTCATCAGCCGATTGCCGCAACTGCCGGTCGGAGGATGGCTGAAATACCTGGTCGTCAGGTGGCCCAACGTTTTGGGGACCGATATTTCGGCTGCATCGACGCCGCTCTATTTGCCTGGCACAATACTTCTGCTCGCGGCGGCAATGACCTGTTTGCTGCATCAGCTCAAGCCGGCTGAGCTGGCGGCCGCGACTATAGAGTCCGGAAAAATCTTGCTCGGTGCCGGATTTGTGCTGATTTTCACGGTGCCGATGGTGCGTATCTATATGAATTCCGGCGTCAACAACCTGGGATTGCCGAGCATGCCGGTGGCGCTGGCGCAATGGGTTGCGGAGGGTGTCGGCCGTGTCTGGCCGCTGTTTGCACCTCTGATTGGCGCACTTGGCGCGTTCATCGCCGGCAGCAACACGGTCTCGAACCTGATGTTCAGCCTGTTCCAGCACAGCGTCGCCGATCATCTGATGATCTCCGGCAGCATCGTCGTCGCCCTGCAAGCCGTCGGCGCCGCGGCGGGCAACATGATCGCGATTCACAATGTCGTCGCCGCCTCGGCGACAGCGGGGGTGTTGGGACAGGAGGGAAGCACGTTGCGCAAAACGATCATTCCGACGTTGTATTATACGACGGTTGTCGGGATATTTGGCTTGATAATTATCTATTTGCTGTGATGCAAGTTACCCTTGTCATCCGGAGTTACTTGACAAAATCAGATTTTTTTATTACCATACCTTATGCAGTGGGTGGCAGTATAATCGGCGAGCTGCGCACCTACTGCATGGCGCTGATTCACAGGTGAAAGTTGGGATGACAAATGAAAACAATATTTAGCAGAGATTGGCAAGCGAAACAGTTGCCGCCTGCGGCTGTTCCCGATGATTGTCTGTCGGTCGGTGAATGCGGCGTTAAAATCTATCCGGCTGATGCGACGCGCGATTGGCAAGAAACACGGGTGATCTTTTATTTTAAGGAGAATGCGCACGACACGCCAATAGAGATATCAACAATCATGACAGGCGATGGCCAACTTGCTGATGCGAGTGAACAGAATGTAATCGCGCAAAGAGAAATCATTTTAGACCCCAGGCATTCGAAAAAGCTGGCAAAGTATTTCTTGAAAGCATTGAAAATTGAAGCGTAAATTGATCAGTGGTCATTCGCCGATCAATTCGATCTATCTAAATTTCCAGAGTGCGAGGTTTCCCATGGAATCGAGAAGGACCTTTATGAAAAGGAGCGGACTCACTGCAGCCGCGCTGCTGGCCGGCCCATCTGCCATGATGGCGACACAGTCTGCCGGGGCGCTCAAGAGCCGGCGACCCGCACCGCACGACCGCAAGTTCAGCAGCGACATCATTGAGACGACCATAGAGCGCGTCAAGGCCAAAATCCCGCAGCCGGAGCTGGCCTGGATGTTCGAGAACTGTTTTCCCAACACCCTGGACACCACCGTCACCTATAGCGAAAAAGATGGCAAGCCGGACACCTTCATCATCACCGGCGATATCCATGCCATGTGGCTGCGCGATTCGACCGCGCAGGTCTGGCCTTATCTGCGCTTTGCCAAAGAAGAAGAAAAATTAATAAAGCTGTTTCAGGGCGTGATCAACCGTCAGGCCAAATGCATTGCTATTGATCCGTATGCCAACGCGTTCAACGATGGCCCGACCGGCAGCGAATGGCAAAGTGATTTCACCGAGATGAAGCCCGAATTGCACGAGAGAAAATGGGAGATCGATTCACTCTGTTATCCCATCCGCCTGGCTTTTCATTTTTGGCGAACAACCGGCGACACCGCTTGCTTTGACAACGACTGGCTGGCGACGATGAAGCTGGTCGTCAAGACGTTCAGAGAACAGCAGCGCAAAACCGGTCTGGGGCCCTACAGTTTCATGCGAAATACCACGCGTCCGGGCGACACGCTGCACATGTCCGGTTACGGCTATGATGTCAATCCGGTCGGTCTGGTCGTCTCCTCTTTCCGGCCATCCGACGATGCGACCGTCCTGCCATTTCTGATACCGTCGAACTATTTCCTCGTCACCTCCGTGCGCCAACTGGCGGAGATGGTCAATTCCCTCTTTGCTGATGCCGCATTTGTCCAAGAGTGCGGCGCTCTGGCTGATGAAGTCGAGACGGCGCTGCAAAAGTATGCCATTGCCGAGCATCTCCATTTCGGCCCGGTCATCGCCTATGAGGTGGATGGATTCGGCAACAAGTTGTTCATGGACGATGCCAACATCCCCAGTCTGCTCTCCCTGCCGTATCTCGGCTGCATCGCTCCCGATGATCCGCTCTATCTCAACACGCGCAATTTCGTCCTTTCGGATAACAATCCCTTCTTCTACAAAGGCACATACGCCGAGGGCATCGGCGGCCCGCACACTGGCTGGCACGATCAGATTTGGCCCTTGAGCATCATCATGCGCGCCATGACCAGTGCGGACGACAAGGAAATCAAGCAGTGCATCGACATGCTGCTCGCCACCCATGCCGGCACCGGTTTTATGCACGAATCTTTTCACAAGGACAATCCGGAAAAATTCACCCGCAAATGGTTTGCCTGGGCGAACACATTATTTGGCGAATTGTTGATCAATACGTATGACATCTAACACTTTTAGAGAGAGAGCTATGAAAATCTTTGTCTTTAGTTTCGTCCTCGCAGCTCTGGTTGTGCTGCTCTGCACCACTTTTCAGCCGGGCAAGGATGATGACCTCGCCGCTTACGTTGATCCTTTCATCGGCACCGATTATCATGGGCATGTTTTTATAGGCGCCAGCGTCCCCTTTGGCGCTGTGCAGCTGGGACCGACGAATTTCACCCATGGCTGGGACTGGTGTTCCGGTTACCACTATTCCGACAGTCTGCTCATCGGCTTTTCGCACCTGCATTTGAGCGGCACCGGCATCGGCGATCTCGGCGATGTGCTGGTCATGCCGTATACTGGGCCGCTGAAACGTACGCGCGGCACGATTGACAATCCTGAGATCGGCTTTGGCTCCAGGTATAGCCATGCGCTGGAGAAAGCCGCGCCCGGCTTTTATGCAGTTCATCTGCAGGACTATGGCATCCATGCCGAGCTCACCGCCTCCGAACGCGTCGGCATGCACCGCTACACCTTTCCCCAATCGGATGAGGCGCACCTGGCAATCGATCTGGATCATGGCATTGGCTGGGACAGTCCGGTTGAATCGTTCATCGAGCAGGTCGATGACACGACGATCGTCGGCTATCGCTTTTCAAAAGGCTGGTGCAGCGATCAGCGCGTCTGGTTCGCCATGCTGTTGTCCAAACCGCTTGCGCCGTTGCAAGTTTTTACCGACGACGCTGCTTCCGCGCCCGGAAGCGGGGGGCTCACGGCGGGGCTCAATTTCAGCACCGCAGCGAACGACGTGCTGATGATCAAAGTCGGCATCTCGCCGGTGAACTCGGCGAACGCGCTGGCGAATATTCGGGCGGAAATTCCGGGCTGGGATTTTGATCAGGTCGTCGACGAGGCGCGCGAGGCCTGGAATGCCGAATTGGCTAAAATTGCCATCACTGCACCATCCGAGGCGCAGGCGCGCACATTTTACACCGCCCTCTATCACGCGATGATCGCGCCGGCTCTTTTCAACGATGCGAACGGCGATTATCGCGGCACGGATAAAAATGTCTATGAAAGCGCTCCTTTTGAGAATTATACGGTTTTTTCACTGTGGGACACCTATCGGGCGGCGCACCCGCTTTACACCATTATCCAGGCGGAGCGAGTGGCGGACATGGTGCAGTCCATGTTGGCCATCGATGCGCAGCAGGGCAAGCTGCCGGTCTGGCACCTCATGGGCAGCGAAACCAACACCATGGTCGGCTACCACGCGGTGCCGGTCATCGTCGATGCTGTTTTTAAAGGCATCGCGGGCGTTGAAAAGGAACGGGCGCTGGAGGCGGCCAAAAGATCGGCCATGCTCGACGAAGAGGGACTGCAATTTCTGCAAGAACTGGGATATATCCCGGCGGAAAAGGAGGTCGAATCGGTGGCCAAAGCCCTCGAATATGCCATCGATGACTGGTGCATTGCGCAATTGGCGCTGTCGTTGGCAAAAACCGCGGATTATGATTATTTCCGGCAGCGCGCCAGAGCCTATGAAAAGTACTTTGATCCGACTACGCAGTTCATGCGCGGCGTTATGGGAGACGGCAGCTGGCGGCAACCTTTTGATCCGATATCGGCTAGCCACCGCAATGACGACTATTGCGAAGGCAATGCCTGGCAGTACACCTGGCTGGTGCCGCACGATGTCGCGGGTTTGATCCGGCTGTTTGAAGGCGACGACGCTTTTGTGCGCAAACTCGATAGTCTGTTCACTGTCGATTCCAGGCAGGTCGAGGGCGCATCGCCCGATATCTCGGGACTCATCGGCCAGTACGCGCACGGCAATGAGCCCGGGCACCATACGCCGTACCTCTATGCCTTTGCCGGCCAGCAGTGGAAGACAGCCGAGAAGGTGCGCCAGATCATGGATACTTTTTACAACGACCAGCCGGACGGCCTGTGCGGCAACGAGGATTGCGGACAAATGTCGGCGTGGTACATTTTCTCAGCGCTGGGCTTTTATCCGGTCAATCCGGCGAACGGCGTTTATGTCTTGGGCAGTCCGCTCGTCCATGCAGCGGAAATTAAAATGTCGGACAAGACTTTAAAAATCGTTGTGAAAAACAACAGTCCCGAAAATATCTACATTCAAGCTGTCAAGCTCAACGGACAAGCGTATTCAAAGAGTTATATCACGCATCAAGACATTGTGCAAGGCGGCGAGATCGAATTCGTCATGGGCGCCGAACCGAATGAGTCGTTTGGCCGGGAGATGGCGGATCGTCCGCTGTAGGTAAATCGGGCCAGGCGTGCAGAAGACAGACGTGCACCTGTCTACTATTCAACGTCATGGGCAATATCCTCATCTTTTTTGAACAGCTCGATTGCTTCTTCAATAGTCATCGATCAAAAGATGAATATAACACGGTCATTCTATCCATAGAGTGGATACAGATCATGCGGCTTTTTTCATGTGAGAATACAAGATTTCCTAAATAGAGATACTATCACAAAAGGAGGCGCTATGTTCGGTTATATCTTTGCATTTCTTCTGGGAATTTTGGCCCTGGCTTTTATAATGACGAGAAAAGGAAAAATGAATGCAGGCCAAATGAAAGGGTTGCTGCATGGCAGCGGCAGGCTGGTCGTCATCGTGATTGCGGCCGTCATTTTAATAGCTCTGTTGGCGCAGGCATTTGTGGTGATCGAGGCCGGGACTGTGGGTGTGGTCAAACGATTTGGCGCCGTACAGGGTGAGCTGGCCCCGGGCCTGCATCTCATCATTCCCTTCATAGACAGCGTGGTCATTTTCCCGACTGTGAAAAAGACCTATGAAGCCTCGGAATCGCCGGAAGCCAGCATGGCAGACTTTCCGGATGTCATCATCTCGGCGCTCACCTCTGATGGACAGCAAATCCAGGTTGGCATAACCGCACGGTTTATGATCCAGCCGGGAAAGGCCGCCTGGATATTGCAGAATCTGGGTTCGGAACGCGATTTTGTGGAAAAAGTCGTCAAGACGGAGATCCGCGGATCTGGCCGCCGTGTGCCGACCAAGTTCGCCGCCTTTGATCTATACACCAAGAACAGCTATGCCGCGCAGCAGGCTCTGTTCGATGAAATCGCTCCCAAATTCGATGAAAATGGCCTGATCCTGGACGAGCTCGTGCTGCGCAACATCGTGTTCACCGCGGAATACGCCCGAACCCTGGAAGAGAAACAGATCGCCTTGGAAAACATCACCACCGAGAAAAACAAGCTGGAACAGGAAAAAATCCGCAAGGAACAAAAGATCGTGGCCGCTGAGGGAGATGCCAAGAGCATCGAAATCCGCCAGGCTGCACTCACCAAAAACCCGACGATCATTCAATGGGAGTTTGTGCAGAAACTGGCGCCGAACATTCAGTGGGGCGTGCTGCCACAGAATATGGTGCCATTGATGAACTTGCCGAGTTTCGGTGGTACAAATAAATGATCTTTAGCCAATGGATGGCTTTAATCATTCAACTCGTTGAGAGTGGTGATGAATTTTTATCAATGAAGGTTATGAACTATGACTGAACGAGGATTTATTCAGGCCGCTATTATTGTCCTTCTTTTAACAGGATGCGCCCCCAAAATGGTTCACCGTTCGTCTTTACTCGATTACGACCAACAGGTTGACGGCATCATTGCACAAATGACGCTTGCGGAAAAGGTAGAAATGCTGCATGGGAAACATATGTTTGTTTCAGCGGGCGTAGAACGTTTGGGCGTCGCCGATATGAATTACGTCGACGGGCCATTTGGCATCCGGGAAGAAATGCAGCCGGATGGCTGGGCCTCGTTGGGCTGGGAGACCGACAAAGCCACCTTTTTCCCCACCGGTTCGGCATTGGCTGCCACATGGAGCCCTGAGCTGGCTTATGCCTATGGCGCCGCCATGGCTCGCGAAGCCCGTTTGCGGGGCAAGGATATGCTTCTGGGACCAGCCATCAATATTCAACGTATTCCCACCGGCGGACGCACCTATGAATATCTCAGCGAAGATCCGTTTCTGAGTTCCAGGCTGGCGGTCGGATATAGCAAAGGTGTACAGGACAATGGCGTGGCTGTTTGTCTAAAACATTATGCCCTCAACAATCAGGAGAATAATCGCGGGACCGTCAATGTGATTGTCGAGGAACGGCCCCTGCGGGAGATTTACCTGACGCCGTTTCGAGCGGCCGTCGTCGAGGCGGATGCGTATGGTGTGATGGCCGCCTATAATAAGGTTGGAGGGTGGTGGTGTGCAGAAAATGACAGGCTGCTGAATAAAATACTGCGCGATGAATGGGGCTTTGCCGGCATGGTTGTCTCCGACTGGAATGGCACCCACAGCACAGTGGATGCGATAACGAACGGCCTGAATGTTGAAATGCCCGGCAAACGATATTTCGGGCAGGCCTTGCTCGATTCAGCCAAGGCGGGATTGGTAGCCGAAGAACTCATCAACCGCCGGGTGCGTGAAATCCTGCGGGTCAGAATGGCTATAAAGCCGGTTCCGAAAGAGGAGGCGAATAAAGAAATGACTTCGCAGCCGCCGCAGCAAAAAATTGCTTATGATGTGGCGGTAAAATCGATTGTTTTGTTGAAGAACGAAGGCGTTCTTCCTTTGGATCTGAGTGCAAAACCGGTCATTGCGGTCATTGGGGCTAATGCTGTCGAGACGATGGGACTCGGCGGCATGGGCGCCGGCGTCAAAACTTTGTACGAAGTGACTCCTTTGGAGGGGCTGAAAAACCGGGTGGGAGACAAAGCGGAGATCCTTTATGCCCAGGGTTATGAACCGGCCACCTTTAGTTTTGCCGATATGTTCAGAAGAAAGACAGCGGAAGAACTTGAAAAAAGAGCTCGCGAAAAGGAAGCGGTTGCGCAAAAATTAACAAAAGAAGCTGTCGCCGTCGCATCAGAGGCTGATATTGTTCTTTTCATCGGTGGCAACAACCGGGCTGTAGAAACCGAAGGCAGAGACAGAGATGACATCGCGCTCCCTTCCGGCCAGGATGATCTGATGCGCGCCATTGCGCAGGTCAATCAAAATATCGTCACAGTACTCGTGAGCGGCGGGCCGAACGATCTGAATATCGTAAAACCGCTGTCAAAGGCTCTGCTCATCTCATGGTTCAACGGCTCAGAAGGCGGAAATGCATTGGCCGATGTTCTGCTTGGGAATATGTCGCCGAGCGGACGTTTGCCTTTTACACTTCCGATACAGCTGGAAGACTCGCCGGCTTTTGCTTTGGGCAACTATATGACGGGAAGAGAGCATTCCGATATCTTTGCCAACCTGGTTGCAGAAAGCGAATCAGCAGGAAAAGCAGGAGAAAATGCAATGCAGGCGATGCAGGGTGATCCCAATACTGCCATTTATTCAGAGGGATCCCTGGTGGGTTATCGCTGGTTTGATACGAAAGATATGCCGGTGATGTACTCGTTCGGTCATGGCCTCACCTACACAACTTTCGAGTACGCCGGCCTCAAAACCGACAGAGAAAAGTACGGCAAGAACGATGTGATCGCCCTCTCCTTTGAGTTGAAAAATACAGGTGCAGTGGCGGCCGATGAAGTCGTTCAGGTTTACGTGCATCGAATCAATCCGTCGGTCGAGTGGCCCTCTAAAGAGCTCAAGGCATTTTCTCGTGTGTCACTTGATGCGGGCGAAAGCAATTGGGTGACGCTGGACATTCCGATAAAAAATCTTCAGTACTGGAATGAGGCTGCTCATGCCTGGGCTGATGACCTTTGTGATATCGAGCTGCTGGTCGGCGCTTCTGCCGGCGATATCAGACTACAAAAGGAAATCATACTACATTGATTAACTTGAAGTTAATCACTCTTTAATTCATCTTGTTATTATTTGGCTATAAAGATCCTAATAACGGAAAATTTAACCGACCAAACAGATGGAGAACAATCATGAAGCGTTTGCTCTCTTTCGCAATTATCCTTCTGCTGACGGCATACAACATCAAGGCGCAGTGGATTCAAATGGGCGATACCTATTTTGGACACGTCGCTTCTCTTGCTGCGTGCGACTCCTATCTCTTTGCGGGCACCTCTGGCGAACGCTACGATGGCTTGTTCCGTTCTCAAGACAACGGCGCAAGCTGGATGAAGGTCACTCCCGGTTTGACCAAAAAGGCGGTCGAAGCTATTACCGTGATGGGCCGGACGCTCATTGTCGGGACCTCTGATGGTATGTTTCTCTCCAATGACTACGGAACCAATTGGTCGCAAATCGATACCCGGCCAAACACTTACTCCGTTAAAGATTTTGCTGTTATCGGCGAGACGCTGTTTGCCGCTACGAATAGGGGTGTGATCCGTTCCACAGACTTTGGCGTCAGTTGGACCCTGATCAATCAAGGTTTGACGGATACTCGTATTCAAATTCAAAGCCTTGCCGTAAGCGGCTCTACGCTCTTTGCCGGAAGTTGGTACGGTTTTGTATTCCGCTCCGAAGACAACGGAGAGAACTGGAGCAAGGCGAAAACCGACGTGCCGGCTTCTATTCATACGCTTGACGTGAGCGGTTCGATGCTTTTTGCTGGAACTTCGCACGGCGGTGTATATCGTTCCGAAAATAAAGGTGATAGCTGGACTCAAGTCAATAATGGTTTGACAGACTTGGATATCAGGGCTCTCGTTGTCAGCGGTTCCACGCTCTTTGCGGGAATTTTCTGCGGCGGTGTCTGCCGCTCTCAAGACAATGGTAATACCTGGACCTTTCTCAGAACCGGCTTGGATTATAACAGTGTCATGGCTTTTGCCATAAACGGCTCTGATCTATTTGTCGGAACGATTGACGACGGCGTGTTCTGTTCCACCGACAACGGCAATAGCTGGAAACAGGTCTTTTCCGGCGCCAGAATTGTTGGCGCTGCTGCTTTTGCAGCAAGCGGCTCCGCGCTGCTTGCGTCGACCGAATTGGGCGTCTATCGTTCAACAGACGACGGCTCAAGTTGGACCGAAATCACCATCGATTCGACGTCTTGGGGTTTCAATTCATCCGCCGTAAGCGGTTCTTATCTCTTTTGTGCAGGTAACGGCATCTTTCGTTCCGCAGACCACGGCGAAACCTGGAAAGTAGTCTATGATGGCTTTACCGATTATACCCCCCAGACTTTAATAGCAAACGATTCTTATCTCTTTGTGGGAACCAGAGGCGGCGGCGTGTCTCGTTCTGCAGACAACGGAGAAAGCTGGACTGCGGTCAATTCCGGTTTGCCGGAATCCTGGGACGTGATTAGCTCAATAGTAGTGAAAGACCAGTATCTCTTTGCCGGAATTGAAGAAAACGGCGTGTTCCGTTCCGCAAACAACGGCGACAGCTGGACCCCGGTCAATGCCGGATTGATTGATACGCATATTAACGTCCTTGCCGTCCAAAATCCCTATCTCTTTGCTGCGACACAATTTGGAGGTATCTTTTATTCCTTAAACAATGGTGAAAACTGGACTGCGCTCAATTCCGGCTTGAAGAATGTTAAAATAACGGCGTTTGCTGTCTGCGGCACGGATCTTTTTGCAGCAACTTTCGGCAACGGCGTATTTTATTCAAAAAATTACGGACAAAACTGGACAGAAGTCAACACCGGTTTGGTGGATGATTCGGATTTTGAGGTTTGGTATATGGCTGCACATGGCTTGTACCTCTTTATATCAAATCAAGGCGGTGTATGGCGTCGCCCGTTATCAGAAATGATCACCACAGTTGACAAAGAACTCTTACTGCCGCCCAAGGATTTTGCGCTTGAGCAAAACTATCCAAATCCCTTCAATCCGACAACCACTATCGCCTACCGTCTGGCTGAAAGCGCCAAGGTTTATCTCAATATCTACAATCTCCTCGGCCAGTCCGTTCGAACCTTGGTCGATGAAAAGCAGGCGCCGGGTCATTATTCCGTAATGTGGGACGGCAACAACGATCATGGAAAGAGAGTTGAAAGCGGCGTGTACTTTTTCAAGATGCAGACGCCGCATTTTATCATGGCAAAGAAGATGGTGCTTGTCCGATAGTATCATATGACCATAGGAGAGTATAAATCTGCGATACAAATCAGCAACATCTTTTATTTTTACAAAGTTTTAAAGCCAACCGCAGAGGACGCCGAGATTTGCAGAGAGATTGCCCGATTTCACTTCTTTTCCTCTGTGATTCTCGGCGCTCTCTGCGGTTTGGATGTTTTTGGTTGTGGCCAAAGGCCGCGCCAAGAATAAGAAGGTTGCTTTTCAGTCATAGAACGGTCATATTCCCTGGCCCAGCAAAGTTGGAAGAACATATATGCGAAAAGGAGGCAATGTGGCGGATAAAATTGGCACTGCGGTACGAGTCGAGATCGTCGACATAATGGGTGGTGGCAAGTGCCCCTCTGGCTTCGAGGTCGGGCGCACCTGGCTGATATCGGACGGACTCTGTCCTGCGGGCATGTGCGCGTGGGCGTTCAATGCCATACTCCCGTTCATCACCACGCTGCGCTTCGATGGACGATTCCCATGGCGTGAGGAGCCGTTAGCCCGCGTCTGTTGTCCGGATGCCGATAATCCGGTCGTCTACCAACTGACTGCTGAATCATAGCAGTGAGGCGACAACGCGTAACGTTGCTGTCCACACCCTGGGCTTGAGGCGATTCGCGCACAAAACGCGCCAGCGCCTCAGCCGTAACTATGCCGGCAAAAAAGTGGGGGCAAAATCGTAAGGAGCTAATAAAATAGAACGTGATTCTTGTCAACGAATTGAATCAATTGACATACTGCGCGGAATTACTATACTTGTAATTTGCAAACAAATCTCAATATTCATTTGAATGTGCCGATTCAATTTCCTATCTCCGGCTGCTATTTTCTGCGCAAGTCGCATGGATTTGGACGAACAGCAGATTTATTCAATTTATACCATGTTGACCAATCTGGATGATGCCTTTCGTTCACTAAAATCGGAGCTGGGATTGAGGCCTGTTCGGCATCACAAAGAGCAGCGTGCATATGAGTTCGTAGCTGAAAAGCGTCAATAAGAGACGAAGTTTTTAAAAAAATCAAGTAAATTTGGCGAATACCCTTTGCTCATCTTAATTTTTCAGATGCTTCATTTATTTTTGGAGAAATACTATTTTACAAAAACGACCTTTCCAGTTTTTGCAATTTTTCCAACTTTTAAGCGATACAAATATAATCCCGAAGATAATTTTTTATCATTTTTATCAACGCCAGCCCATACTAATTTGTGCTTTCCGGCATCCAGAAATGAACTATATTTATAAACTTCGCGACCCAGTAAATCGGTAATTATCAATTCAACATTGGATTGAGCGGGGATAGAAAAACTAAATGTTGTCTTGGAATTAAAAGGATTGGGATAGTTGTTTTCCAATTCCACTTCTTTCGCTGGTTTCAGTTGGTCCGGAAGAATATCAACAAAATCCTTTATTCCGACTTTTAGGATAAATTCTCTTTGGAATAGTGCATCTGTGCAAACAAAAGAGTATGTGGAATCCGTAAAGTGATCATTGTGAGGTTCTACTTCAAGAGGATATATCTTATAATAAATATTCGCCGGAAGTGGCATCTCTTCACATACTGATAAAGTGACGGTCTCCTTTGGGGCTTTATGCCGTACAGTTATATACCATGATTCTTCAATTTCTGAACTTAAATTCTTGAAACTAGTTGTAAAGTTACCAGTCTCTTCCTTTAAATATAATGAAATGAAGTTGTCAGGGTATGGAGGTTCGTGCAGGTAATTAAACATTGAAAGAGGAGAAGTATTTTCAATATGTCCGAGATAATTAAACTCATCAGAATAATTTTCTGAAGATGCCTTTATTGTCAAGTACCACTCTTTTGCATCATCATTTATTTCAGATTCCAGCATTCTAGGCAATGATATTTCAGTCACGACAGTTTTACGCAAGTCACGTGTACTCGGGACCTTTAACTGCGCGGTTTTATTTTTACAATAAATGAAATAGCCGGTAAATGGATCAAATGACTCGGATGCAATATAGCCTCCCCTATCCAGCGACCATTGCCATAGGACTGGTTCGATATCTTCAGCATCTTGCACAGAAATAAGGTCATTAATTGAAATCGGAAATGTGAATGGATTGCTTATAAAATTCCATTTATCGCTAAGAGTTAATGGAAACGGGGTGCTCGTATCTAAAGAAATCCCTGCTCCAGACTTTATGCTCTTTTGATCTTTAGAGATTATCCAATATGCCATACCTGGTCTGAATTTGAAAGCATCACTGTATTTATCAAACTCCTTAAAATCATTTTCGGAATAAGTAAAAACTCGAACCTTATCCTTATTATCCGACTTTACAGAAACGCCCTTGTAGACATCATTAAAATTAGAGTCTGATGGTAAAAATGGGAATGAGATTGGACAGTATTTGTTGGGGGCAATACACAAAGTACTATCCATTGTTTCAAATAGGGCCAGGATACTTTTAGGCTTCAGACTATCTATTCCCAAATCGGCGAGACAGATATATTCTCCATCCTGATCAAGTATCTCAATATAGGCTTCAAGACCACTTGAAGAAATCAAATCCGATGGAACATTTCTCTCGTGTAATCTAGAATTATTTTCATTTAAAAGTTCCATTGCATGATATTGGGAATTACCCGGGATGCGGGCATGAAAGATCGGCCTTAAGTGGCTATCAGTTTCAATCGAAACTTTATAGTGCCCAAGTGACGTTTCGAGGGTATCCGGAATTGTAATATTATCTACATCGGGTTCAATAATAATTGGATCTGCAAAAAAAATATTGGATTTTGCTGAAGTGAATACTTTGCAGCAAGCGTAAACCTGGGGATGATATATCCCTGAGGCACTATATCTAATCTTGAGATTATTATCATTCATTTTTTTCCATAGAGAATCAGAAGCAGTATCGGCTTTAATCCAATATATAAGTTCGTGCTCGAGCCCGCAACGGTAATTAGAATTGGGCTCAAAAACATATACCAAGTCGTCACTTTCATCTTTTTTAAATGTACCTGATATATCTGGAATTTTGTGAATGCTAATCTCAAAAGCCTGTATTTGACGAGAGTCTATTACATAAGTCTTAATATCGTCCCACCACCATATGAAGTTTGGAATATAATTTTCATAGAGACTGTCAAATGCACTAAAATCATTTGTGACTAAATTTGAAATATTATCAAAATCCAACGAATCGGGTATACTTTCGCGAAACATTAATTGTTTAAAAGCAAGATTAGTATCAGTAAAATCAATCACGTCAGAAAAAAACCAAATATACTTTTTGGCAGCTTTAGATGTGAAATCCTGATTGATCTCGTAATTGTCTATGTATAACTTAGTATTGCTATTTGATTGTTTTAAATTTTTATGAATATCGCTCCCATCAGTTGACGCCAGTATTGCTTGGTGAGTTTCCGGAAGTTGGCTAAACTTGTTATTCCATTCGAGTTCAAACGTCAATGAAAATTTCGAATTTGATACTATATCAAGCGAGGGTCGATCGTGGATATCAATAATCGAATCTTGGTTAAACTTTACTGAATTTAAATTTAACTCTATACTGCCGACATAAACTCTCACTGAATCATTTGATCCAACCTCGTGCCAATCGTTATCGGCTTGACTTTTATAACGGCCCTTTACCTTCACATAATTAATTATACTTTCACCCGCATATGGATGACATGATACACTATCATTAATCCAACCACTATTCTCACCATCACCAAAATCGAAATAAAATTGCATAAAGTCGGCGCTGAGATCCCATTGTGTTGAGAAACTGGAGCAATAGTCTGTAAAGATTAATGTATCTCCCATTGCTCGCTCCGGACCAGGCAAATTATGAATGAGCTTTATTAATTGAATTGCACGAATTGGAATAGTCTTTGTGCTATCAATTGCGTAATTCAAATATCCCTGCTCATTGATCTGTTGAAATTCAGAATCGAAGAGATTTGAAAACTCTACATTTTCAATATCGTTTTGATATTCTTTTTCGCAAATAAGATATGCAATGTAGCTTGAATCACATGCCTCGGGTAACGTTATAGCCCCTTGAGAACAATAATTATCATCATAACTGAGAGTAGCATCATTTTGAAAACTTTTTAGCGGAGAGCTTCTATCTGAATCCTTCCAATCAAATATTCGCATTAAAACAGTCTCTTGATCTGATTTGTAGTGGTTAATTTCGTATTGCGACGTGACAGTGCCTGTGATGGGGGCCTTGTTTTCAACGTATATTGTTGGAAATTGCTGGCTGTTTAGTGAACCACTCAAAGATAAGCCCAAGTTGCCAATTTCAAAAGAGAGTGTATCGGAATTTGCAGTTTGTTGTGATGGTTCTGCTCGAACCGTTGCATATGCGGAAGCTGTCCCCTGTTTATCAAGAGTAATCTCCGTTAAAAAATTCGGATTTTGAGCGCTAAAGAGCGAATTAATCGATATTAAATTTTCGACGCTTAAACTCTCATGTTTCCTGAGACGGTTTGGCATTACAGTTAATTGTAATTTATCCCTCACAAATCCTCCTGTTGGCGTGTTCTCCAGAAAAGTAAGCGTAGGCTGGGCAATTTCTTGCTTGAGAGCTTTGTCATTTGGAAAACTCCAAAGACAATTGTTAGTGCAGCCAAGAACGTTTCCATGCCTATTTGAAGAATATATGTAGGAACTGTTGGGAATTGGTAACGATCCTATTAATTGGGGATTTCCTTTATGCAAGAGATCATATGTATAGACAGCAAGAGTATCTGCAATGTAAGCAAATAAACCTCGCATAGAGAGGTCTTTGATAGAGATAAATTGAAAATCAATTACATCAACAATAGCATTATCAATTAAGGAAAATAAATAAACTGAATTGTTGCTTTTGGAAAATAATATATAATCACCATCGACTGCAATGTGCTGAATACTGTCATAGCTGCAAATTACTGTGCTATCATCAAGAGAAAGAGAATTGTCAAACCGAAAAATCCCTTCATTATTTGAAATGTAGACGGAATCTTCAGCAAAGCTCTTGATTGAAAGATCATTTATTTTAAATGAGAGACTGCCTACATCTTTGTTATTTTCAATATCATAGGAGTAAAGATGATCTTTTTCTTTGATAAAGAGGAACTTTTCATTCGCAATAATTCGATCAATTGATGTAAAAATATGCTCATCAAATTTGTTTTTCCTAAAAACCGACAGATTTATCTGGCCTTCTCGATACCCACCATACACGGTATTGTTTGAGGCAAAATAGAGCATATTTTGACTTGTTGTAGAAAAGTTAATCGATTCATCAGTATCTTTTGGAACGTCAATTTGTCTTTTTAGATTTAGTTCATTATCGTAAATTTTTATACCCCCTCTGCCATTTGCTAGATATACACTGTCCTTTTTGATAGATACCACAGAATGAGGAACAGTTCTATAATCTATGCTGTCTGCTTTAGCAACTGTGATTTCATCTTTTACCACTATTTTATAGTATCTAAAAATCTTATCAGCAATTTTCACAGCTGCGACCTGGAACGTGTCAGATTTGCTATTCTTTTGAGAAAGAGCAACTAGGTCAAAATATCCGTCCTTTTTATATACTGAACTAATCGTAGCATTAGACTTAGGGGCCGGTTTAATTGTGATTCCGTCAGAACCAGCCAAGAAGAGGTATTTAGCTTGTTCATGAAAACAAATGTCGTAAAATTTTCCTTTGAGAGAGTTGTCAATTTGAAAATTTGCGTTGCAGGGATTCGGATTACGATCAGGGGTTGTACCTACCCAATTTGAGTTGAGAATGCCACTAACAGAATAAATGCTAAAATTGTATATATCAAAATTAATTTGGGCTGTACTAATTGAATATGTCTGGCATTTGAGTGCTTCATCTTCTGAAAACGTTCTAAAAATTTCAAAAATTCCGGTTTTTGGTGTTGAGTCATTGTCCGTTATTTGTTTGCTGGATAATATTACAAAGTTTGTGGTTTCTCTCTCGTATTCACCCTCATAAATATCTATGTCAGTAGGATAAAATCCATAATCCAATATGCCAAGATCAAAGGGGGATGTGCTGTCAACATTTTGTAGTTTATACAGATTATGCCCGCTTACAAAGTATATAGAGCCTTCGTGTTCTGCAAGTACCGATACAGCGCCAGAAATACAGCCTGGAATGGGATTCAAAGTGTTGTTTGCAGGTTGATATTGATAAATTCCATTTTTCTCCGTCGCAATAAAAATTACATTTTTTGTTGCTTCAATGTCGTTGATTTGGGAACCCAAAACAGTGGAAGTTAGGATTTTGTCATCAAAGCTATAACTACGCAAGATTTCACCATCACCCCAGAATGCACAACTTTCGTTTGAATCGAGTGCGATGCTGGCTTTTACATGCCACATTTTCTCATTTTCAATTTTTGTAATAGATGGGGAGGCCAATTTTGGCGTACTCGATTGAATTAAGCTATAGCAGGCAGCTGAGAAAACGATAAAAAGTGATTTAGATATCTTTTTATTCATAGTTGAATCCAATTTTTAACTCAGACCTTGGCTTTACTTGTTCACTTGACAGGCGGCTCTCCACTGGGAGGCGGCAGGTTTTTTTTATCCTTGCAACAATTGTTTTTTATTATAAAACCTGTTCCAACCAATATGGCAGCTCCGGTAAAAAATGAGCCATTCACATATTTAAAACTAACTCGATGCGATTTTTTTACACCACCCGCATCACTTGGATTGTCGAAGGAATCAATTGCCGTGACGTAATAAAGAAAAGAGTCTTTTGGAGACATGCTCTTTTCTACCTTGAATTTATATTTTCCATTTTTTACTTTTTGACATTTCATGGAATCATAATTCGATAAAGAGGAGTGGAGATATACATTCTTGACACCGCTTTCATCATTGACTTTGATTATACATAACCTGGGCCTTAGTTTTCTAAAGCCGAATTTAGTTATCTTAGGGCCGGCAAGATCCAAAACAAACTGTAAAGGCGAGTCCTTTGCAAAATGAACTGTGTCCCCAAATATCGTTGTGATTTCAAAATAATACAGAAGCGTATCCTGAGCAGGTGCATATGACAATTCAAAAAGATCATCCGTAGTAGGGACTTTTTCCATTTGATGTTCGTCACAATCTGAAGCTCCCTTCTCTTTGATGTAGACGCTGCAAGTTGAATAAAGACTATCCTTGATTCGACATTGGAATTTGGCACTTTTCGAGACCTGTTTTACTTTTGGATTGTCGAGAAAGTTTGGCTTTAGTTGTTTATTGCGTCGTATTTCTATTTTGTGGGGTTTAAAAATACCAAATTGGTCAAGTTCTTTTTGAAAATCAAATTTTATTGAAGTGAATCGTCGCTGACCAAATCGAAATTCAATTATTTTTTGAATATTACGACTAGAATTATAATGATCCCATTCAATGAAATCCAACTCTATCATGTAATGCCCTTGAAAACACATTTCTGCAGAATCAGGAAGCGAGTTTTGTAAGCTATCGATATGCATTTCTAGTTCTGGCATAATGAATGGGATTGAATCATTTGTAAAAAATGCAAGGTGAAGAACTTTTAAACTATCACTAATATTAAACTTACCTCTGCCATTGGCATAGTTCATTCGATACTCATAATAACTATTTATCTCCGTCCAGTCAGAAGACATGCATACCGTGAATAACGAAAGCCAAAAAAGAATTATATACTTCATTTTTGGTAGATTCCTCTTCTTAGATTATTGAAATAAAAAATCTGAAATCAATAGTCTTCCATCTATATCATCAAAATGGATTGTGATATAACCGCTACTTACCGTAATGGCTTCAATTTTAACCACAAAGAACCTGTTCAGCTCGTTGAAATATCCGCCAATTTTTACTTTAATTGCAGCACTCTTGTCTCTAATTATCCTGTTATTTGGGTAAGCGTTTTTGATATTCTTCATAATCGAAGAAATTTTATCAGTTCTAATGAATTTGTTTAGGTCATCTGTTACATCTTCATTTTTGTCTAATGTCTGGAAAAATTCATATAAAACTTCCATTACTCTTTCAGAATTTTCTTTTGACAGATCGATTATCTCGCCTATCTGAATATCCCTTCTTGGAACTTTAGGCAGTGGCTGCGAGCTGGGCCTTAATTTGATCTCAAAAAAGTTAGGCAAATTCATGTAGCTGGCTGAGAAATTTTGGTATCCGGGAGCCTGCACATTGCATTGAAACGGGGCGTTGATTTGTGTGTGAACTTCTAATATAAATGTACCATCCACGGCAGTCGTTGTGCTCGTCCTTCCACCAGGAAGATTGGAAATCGATATTGTAGCGTTTTTGATCGGCCTACCATTTGTCTGGTCTGTGACAATACCATTCAATGTTTGCTCTGAGATTTTGACTAATTCAATCGTTACTGGGCCTGGTAGTGTTGTTTTTTTTGTTAAACGGTTATACCCATGGGCGCATAAATCCAAAGAGACTGTATCATTTTCTTTCCCTGGAACATGTAAAAATGAAAAGCTGCCGTCGTTTGCAGATGTAGTTGAGTCATTGGGAAGTTTATCAAGCTTTACAATTGCTCTCTGGATTGATTCACGAGTCTTCATATCCACAACAAATCCACTTAAGGTACTTGTTTTTATTGAATTGTGTTTGTCTTGTATGCTTTCCACTATTTTTTTAGTTAGGGAAAGAATTCCTATTGTGAGAATAAGAAATACGATAATACCTATAATTATTATCGAACATTTTTTCCACCACATTTTTTTAGGACGCTTAATTACTTTTATAATTTCAGCATACAACAATTTAGCGGCAATAGAGTCTGGAGATTTCGACAGTATTTCTTTGACTTGTATTTTAATATTGTTTAGCTCATTTTTAGATTTTGCGGATTGCAAATGCTCTCTAAACTCTTCAACCTCTTTTTGTTCTTGAGATGCAAGATCAGGACGAAATTGGATAGCATTATTATAATCCATAATTGCATAATTGATTTTACCTTTTTTATAATAGCTAATACATCTGTTAAGGTATGCTTCTGCAAATTTAGGATCATTCCGAATAGCTTCGTCAAAACACTTTATTTTTTCCTTAAAATGAGTAGCCTCGCAACCTTTTTCAAACCACTCTTGTGCTGTTAATTGTTGTTTTGACACTCGAGATTCTTCACTTACCCTGATTTGGGCTAATTTTGTAATTTGTTGAACATCTAAGGATAATGGATGAATTACAGAATCTATTGACTTATTTAAATATTTATCCACCAATTTTTGCATACCTGCTTCAAAATATCCCCAATGAATCTCTACTCCGTTGTAATTATGTAATGCGGATAATTCACCCTTTAAATGCCTTTTTATCAGACGTTTATTAAACTTGAAACCATCAAGCATTATAGGAACAATATTTCGTTTCTTTTTGAGGGCGAATTCGATTTCTCGATGAAGCCAGTCTTGCGAATTCGAACAACCTTTGAGTGCAGATGGTGTTAATAAAACAATGAAATGGGCCCGTGATTCAATGTTTGCAAGGATGATTCTCTCAAAATCTCCACTATCAATTTTCTGAAAATCAGAAAATACGTTAAAACCGTGCTGAGTAAGATATTGATAGATTGACAATGCCCAAGAATAATTAGCATGGCGATAGCTGATAAAAACAGTTTTTTCTATTTTACTCATTGTTCCCATTGGCTTTTATACTCTCCAAATCCCTCAAAAATTTGCTTAAACGTCATTGGATTATACTTTTCAAAGCTCTCCTGATCGACAAAAACATAGTCGTAGGTGACGTCGGATTGGACGCGGTTGATGTCGTCGCACCATTGGGCGAGGCGGGCCATTTTTAGGGGGACATCGAGGTCCTCCTGGCCTTTGGTTTCGACGATGACAATGTGTTTGGGGGACAGCTTGACAAAGAAATCCGGGTAGTAGTTGGAGATGTCGCCGTCGGCGTTGACATAGTCGAGTTTGAAGTGGACGGCGAGATAGTTTTTGGCGAATGAGATGACGTCGTCGCAATTTTCGAGAAAGGCGGCGAATTCAAGCTCAAAACGGCTATCGCCGATGATGCGGTTGAAGAGACTCTTTTTGGGAACGATGTAGCCCTGGTCTTTGGCGACAAACGGGCGCGTCTGGCGGAGTTTGATGGTGTCGCGGATCTCGGCGTCACCTTTGTCCTGGACGGTCAGATCGTTGATGGCTTTTTTAAATGATTCGATGATGGTCTTGGTTGCTTTGAGTTCCGAGCGATTGCGAATGGTGTTGGGTGATTCAAGATCGATGGGGCGGTCAAAAAGCTCATCACGGACAAAGGCTTTAACTTTGCCATAAAGCACATCGTAGCCGCTGACGAGTCGCAGGTCTTTCATCATGGTTTGGGTAAAGTAGGCGATGACGCTGCGATAGTCGGCAATGCCGGCGGTGTCGAGAATGCTTGTGTGAGCGATCTCGCCGGTGGTGATGTCTTTGAAAATAATTTCCCGCTGCTCTTCTTCGGTGAATCGCAGATAAGCGATCTTTTGATGCCCGAAAGAAGACACGTTTAAATCCGACAGGTTTTTATACTCACGGTAAACGCGCGGCGTCAAAACGGGAATTTCAATTTCGAGGGCATCCATATCTTTTTTGTCGTTTTCAAAATCGACCTCAACAACCAGCGGCGTTTTGGGTTTGGTGCCTTCGCCCATGGCCTTACGTTCGAGAATGACGCCCTCGGCTTGAATGGATTCGACAAAATCCATAAACGCATCGGTGCCGACGACGCTGACATATTCTTCAATACCGCCGGGATACATTTTTCGCAGTCCACGGCCAAGCGTTTGCTCGGGAAGAATGTTGCTGGCAGCGGCGTAGGCGCGCAATCCGACGATGGTGGTCACATTTTTAACATCCCACCCTTCCTTGAGCATCATCACAGAGACGATGGCTTTGTACGGGCTGTCGAGTCCGTCAATGTCATTGGCCTGTTGGCGCAGTTTTTCCAGCTCTTCTTTGGCTTTGCCGGACTGCGATTCTGAAATTTCGCCGTTGTTTTTTGTGTGAATGACGAGCACGGCATCTTTTAAATCCGGATAATTGCCTTCAAGATATTCGGCCACATCATCGCAGTTGCGGGTGTCATCGGTCATGACAAAGAGAATGGCTTTTTTGTTCATCTTTTCATGTTCGGCGTAGGCTTTACGCCACTCGATGACACCAAGGTGGATATAATCGGCGTATTTTTCAGTATATTTGGCGCTCTGGCGTTCTTCAAGTTTGGCGCGGCTGGCGGCGTCGGGTAACACGGGATGCTTGACGACGTTTTGCGAGATTGCTTCGACAAGCGGATAATCGGCGACGGTTTGGATAAAAATAGCGCCGTTGTTGTGTTTTGGCGTGGCCGTGACATCCACCTGCATGGAAAGCGCAGCGCCTTTTTGTTTGAGGCGGTTGTGAATATCCTGAATGGATTTGAACCAGGCCATGCGGGGATCGTGAATGTGATGCGCTTCGTCGTTGAGGACCAGCAATTCATCAATATCTCGGACGATCATTCCCAAATCAACCTTGGAATCGGTGGTCGCGCCGGTTGGACGTTTGCCGAGGAAATAGTCACGCAGATCGTCATCATCAGATGAAGGAATGGTGTCGTCGCCGGCGTAGACGCGGTGGATGTTGGTCAAAAAGATGTTGCCGGTTGAGCGGGTGATGCGCACATTATCCTGCAGGTGCAGGGTGAGCTGGAAATCGTCGCGCCAGTTGTGGCCGTCGTGGCCATTGTCCGGGATGACCAGATCGTGAAAGAAAATGCGCAAGCCCTGAAAGTCTTTATAGATGCGATCGAGGACAATGATGTTTGGCGTGATGACGAGAATGTTTCGCGAGAGTTCCGAGTCGGGCTCGTACAGTTTGTGGTAAAAGCTCCAGGCGAGGATCAGGCTGAGCACTTTGGTTTTGCCGGAGCCGGTGGCCATCTTGATGACAAAGCGTCGCCAGGTTTCGTCAAACATACCGGTGGAGACGAGGTCGGAACTGTCAAAACGCATGAGATCAAATTTGTCCTTGACGCCAACAACGTCATACAGGTAGATGATGGTCTCAACAGCTTCGCGCTGGGCAAAGTAGTATTGAAACTCAAACATGGTTCCATCCGCTTGCGGCAAAAGATGTGGTCTGTTGAACCACCAGTTGAGCAGGCTGACACTGGTGTCGGCGGCGCCAACGTAACCGCCCTCGCGCCACTCTTTGATCTTGCGACGGATTTGCGAGACGAGCGGTGGCATGAGTTTGTCCATGCTGGTATCGCGCAGGGCTTCATCCGCGGGGAACCAGCGAATGGTCGGATCGAGAATCGCGTGCGGGGATTCGGGAAAGTCGGGATGAAGCGCCATTATTGTCCTTTCTTCAGTCGTTTGATAACACTCTCGTTCGTCAGCAGCTTCATTTGCTCAATGGCAATTCGGTTCAATTTTTCCAAACGCTCCGATTGCGGCAGTCCTTCGTTTATAAACAACGCGTTGAGGTTTTCCAGATTTGAGAGGCAGACCAATTGCGAGGCATTGGCAAAATCGCGAATATTGCCTTTTTCGTCGGGATTGGCCTCGCGCCACTGTTTCGCTGTTTTGCCGAAAAGCGCCATATTCAGGACATCCGCCTCGCCGGCATACACCTGGTTGACCTGTTGTCCGCTCAGCTCCGGCGGGATCAGATTGGTTTTGATGGCGTCGGTGTGAATCCGGTAGTTGATTTTTGCCAGGTTGCGCTTGATGTCCCAGCCAAGCTGCGCTTGCTCCGACTCTTTCAGCCGCTGGAATTCTTTGATCAGATAGAGTTTGAATTCCACCGACACCCATGAGGCAAACTCGAAGGCGATGTCCTTGTGGGCAAAGGTACCGCCGTAACGGCCGGTTTTGGCGATAATGCCGATGGCGCCGGTTTGGGTAATCCAGCGCTTTGGCGTGAGAGAAAAGCTGTTGAGTCCGGCCTGATTTCTAATTCCATCGAATTCGATGGAATTAAAATCCGGATTGTTGAGCTGTTCCCAAATGCCGAGAAATTCGATGGTGTTGCGGTTGCGCATCCAGTTTTGAATGATATAATCGCCGCGTTCGGCATCCCGGTGGCGGGCTATATCAGTGAGGGAAATAAAATCTTCCTGTCGATGCTGATAAAGGGTGACCGTGCGGCTCAGCACCTCTATTTTTCTGGTTGTGCTCATACATCCACCTCAACAATGGTCATGGTGTCGTTGCCGAAAATGTCCACCACCTTGGCGGCGAGTTTACGGCGGCCGGCCGGGCACTCGTGGTAGACGCTTGTCAGCTCCAGGGTTCGGTCTTTTTTGGTGCGGAAGGATTGCCACTCGTTTTCGAAGACAAAATCTCCTGTCCAGCGTTCTTCGTATTCACCGGTGTCTTCGTTTTTGACACGCACAATCTCGCGTTTGCTCTCGAAATTAAAATCGACGGCCCAATAATCAATCCAGTCGGTCCAGTGTTTGGTGAGGATGTCGCGAGTGACAATGCTGTGTTTGTCTTTACTGACCTTAACGATCTGACCTCTTTCGACGACAATTTTGCTGGCTTTGTCTTTCAGGTTGGCTTCGGCAGCGGCAACGGAGTCCTGCGAGTAAAAGACGGAAAAGTCGGTGAGTTCTACGGCAACGCTGTTCTTTTTAACGTGCGGCGTAACTTCAATAAAGGCGACGTCGTGGAAGACAACCTGGTTCTTGTCGACGGCGCGTTTGTCAAACACCTCGGCGGGGATGTATTTGGGGGCGATGTCAATGCCCTTGGCGCGGGCTTCATCGAGGACGTTGGGGAACAGGCCCATTTCAAATTCAAAACCGAGGATGTCAACGCGAGTTATATGTTTCTGGCGGCATTCAAGAATGATCTCTTCAACAAAGAGGCGGGTGACGGGCAGATTGACCGGGCCGATGGCGACGAGACGACCGGATTTTTTACCGTGAAAGGCTTTAAAGCCGGTGACCGCTTCGGCGTGGTAGGCTTTTAAGATAAGTTCAAGAAAAGCGTTTTCCTTGTCCTCAAGCTGTTTTTGCTGTTCGGCCTGACGCAGATTGGGATTGACGCCGATATAGTGCTGGCGCTCGTATTTGCCAAGGTTGAGGATTTCAAAGGCGCGAAAGTCTTTTCCTTGCGCTTTGAGCTCACGCTGGACGCCGATCATTCGTTTGCGGGTGGTGTGAATGGCAAATTTTCCAAGGTCGCTGACGATCCATTTGCGGCCGAGTTTTTCGGCGACGACAGCAGAGGTGCCGGAACCACAGAAAAAATCAGCGATGAGGTCGCCTTTGTTTGAGGATGCTTTAAGTACACGTTCGAGCAAAGCTATTGGTTTTTGAGTAGGATAGCCAACGGCTTCTATTGCCTGAGAATTGACATTTGGCAAATCCTCCCACAAAGCATCTACAATTCTGCCTTTGAGTGTATCAAGGTATCGTTTAAACCTTGGTCTATCATTTGAGGTCATTACGATCAAACCTTGATTGCTCAGCTTATCAATATTTTCCTGTGAATATCTCCAGTGAGTGCCAGCTGGTGGATCAAGAATCTTACCAAAGAAAGTACGTGCAGGTCCCGTACCAGCAGCAGTTAGGTTGTCAAGCGTATATCTTCGACCGTCTTCATCAATATTCGAATAATATTTTTCAACGTACTCTTTAGAATGTTCTTCAAATTGCGGATTCCAAAGGAAAGAATCTGGATTTTTTCTATAGTTCAATAGGTAGTCATGAATAACTGCAAAGGATTGTTTTTGTGCATGAGATGTAGTCCTTTTCCAAATAATTTCCGTTGAAAACGATTGTTTTCCAAATACTTCATCTAAAACATTCCTGAGATAACTATTTACTCGCCAATCACAATGAACATAAATACTTCCATCTTCCGATAATAAGTCCCGCATTAAAACGAGCCGCTCGTAAATCATGGCAATAAATGAATCCGCGCCTTTTCCCCATGTATCGCGGTAGGCAATTTCTTCGAGAATGTTGGGTTTTTTGGTAAAGGAATCTTCACCGATTTTAATATCCATGGAAAAGTCGGCGCCGACATCAAAGGGCGGATCGATGTAGATGAGTTTGAGGCCGCCCTGCTTTTCGATTTCGTCTCGCATAGGTCCGTTTTTAAGGCTGGAGAGAATGAGCTTGTTGTCCCCCCAAATAAGTTTGTTGGTCCAGCCTTTGAGCTGGCGGCCGCGCTCGTCAAAAAGTTCAAACTGAGCGGCGGTGTCCTCGGGTTTTTCGGCGCGGGGTTCGTCGACCTGTTCGATGATCTGAAACGGCAGGACGATGTTGGTGACTTCGTTGGTTTTGCCGTTCCAGACGAGTTCGACTTCACGTTTGTCTTCAAAGAGGAGGAAACGGTATTTTTCGGGGAGAGGTTTGTCCGCTTCGAGGTAGCGGAGGATGTCCTGTTGTTCTTGTTCGGTTAGGCGTGGCATGGTGGACCTATACGGCTTTGCTTCAATTTACTATTTCAAATTAACTGATCAAAATAATCAGTGTGACAATTGGTAAAAAACTACTCTTGAAGTTTCATTTTTATAAAATCGACAAAGACAAGCCCCTCTTTATATAATTGGTAAACTTCTTCAGTGGTCTTGTTTTCCAAGTCGTATGCTGCAAAGTTACTATGAACTAAAATATTTCGGAGGTGACCAATTTCGATAAATGACTCGACTGCTTTTTTAAGATCATCGTTTTCTTTTATTAATTTTTCCATTTCTTTTTTAAATTCATCACCAAATAAGGAGAAAAATTGGTTCGCATTTTTTCCAGGACTATGCGGGTTATTTTTTTCTCCCCAATAAAAATAAGTATGGAATTGCAGGCTGATTGCTTTCTTCTTGAAGAAATTGACAGCTTTCACATTATTATTTGTCTCTTTGGTGATAAAATCAACAAGAATCGACTGAATTTGATGCTCAAAATAGCTTGCAGATGAAAGAACCAAAACCTTTTTAAAATGTTTGTTGACATCACTGGAAAGCGAGGGTTGTTGGCTCTCATCTAAAAAAGCGACAATCGACTGATATTCTTTATTTACGAAATCAACGACATTCACTGGTTCAGGATCCTAATTGCACTTTGCAGACGCGTACTTACGTTTGCAGCGCTTGCTGTGTCATATTGGGTTGCATTAAAGAAATCTGAATCCTCTTTTAATAAATCAACTTTTTTGATATCGATATTCTTGACCGAAAGATTTTTTTCGGCGAATGCCTCAGCGCAAATAGCAACAAATATTGATTCATAAACGGATATATTGAATCTACCTGTCTTACTATAAAATAATTTTCCATCAGATTCGGTTTGTATAACTTTTTCTAAAAACTTGATAAATAATTTTTCGAGATATTCAATATTTGAATTTTCAAATTGTTTTGCCTTTAAGGAAAACTTATTTAAAAACTTGGTCATAGATGGCTTGTATTCGTCGTGATCGATCAACATAGCAAAACCCCTCAGCAATATCTCGATGTCCTTCATGTTTAGGTTCGGGATTTTAAAGGGAGTTAAATTGCGCCAGTTTTCGTTTAGATTAATTCTGTAAAGCATATCGTAAAAGTCAGAATGAAACAGACTTGTTCGAATTTCTTGTGGTTTAAGATTTACTCCACCAGAATTCAATCTATTAAAGATTTCAAAGACGACCGAATGCTCGTCATCAGGATAGTTTTGCTTGATTATAATATTTCTAATAGTTCTAAGATTAAAAGAAACTTGATCTTCGTTATCAAGAGTTGAATAACTAAGATTGCTAAATTTATTGACTTGCTGAGGTTGCAAAGTAGGTAGCTTTAATTTAAAATCTGTAAAGTAATCGTCATTCTCTAAAGTCTCATCAGGAATACTGCCATGTTCATCGAAAATAACTCTCAGTTCTAATCGCTTTTCTTTCTTTGGAAATCTTTCCTTCATGAAATAATAAATAGTCATATACCGTTGCTGTCCATCGATGACAATAAATTTATTCTTGGCTTCTTCATACAAGAATATTTGAGGGATAGGGATACCAATGATTATTGACTCTATTAATTTTGAAGCCCTTTTAATATCCCAAACATAGTTTCTTTGAAAACCCGGAATTTTTACCACGCCTGAGCCAATGAAATCAAAAAGGGTTTTAATATTAAAATCATTTGGGGACGCAGAAATATCATACTCGGTAAAGCTAATATCCTCAGCCGATGTGTCACCTTCTTCTGGATCTGTCCATTCGAATTCTTCATTATTGTTCAAATTCATTCTCCACAAATTTATTTATTTCAAATTGTTATGATCCTGATTTTGATAGTTCTCTTTTTATAATTAGAATAGTAATGAGATATGCATGATGTTTTGTGGACGCCGGGGAACAGGTAGTTAAAGAGATTGTAGGATGACAGTTTATCGAGAAAGTCTTTCATGGTTGTGCCTCTCGTCTGTTCCTTTAATATTAGGATAAATCAAAGATAATGCTGAATGGAAAAAAAGCACGGTTCGGTTGTCGATGAATTATAGCGTGCTTTCAGAAATTCGTCATCATCAACCCCGCGTCATGTTGTTAGTTTTGGATGGCATATTATAGGGAAGAAAATAGAAATTTACAAGCAGAAATGATGAGGAAAACGTAAAACGTCAGTTACGGGTAAAAAAAGGACTGATATCTCGCAAAAAGAGTTATTATCTTTCCTTATGGAAAGAGGAGTCACGATATTAAAGAGGGAAATTGGCTCAGCTGATCTGGAGTTCATACAAGGTCTCATAAAGCGGTTTGGTCATCGTGGCCGGACCTATATATCCAAAGAGTTGTGCCGTTTGTGGGACTGGCGGCTTCCGAACGGTCAATTACGCGATATCGCCGGTCGCGATTTATTGCGGAGGCTTGAAAGGCGCGGATTAATTCAACTGCCGCCGCCTATTCGTGCCGCGAGAAAACCGGGCTATAAGAACAAAACTATTCTGCCACAGGATTTTACATCCACACCTGTCATACAATCTCTACAGCATTTTTCATCAATAGATATAGAGATGGTTCGGGGCAGCAGCAACGAGAGTTTATACAACGCCTTAATCGGTTCTTATCATTATCTGGGTTACCATCAGGGCGCA
>JAFGJB010000130.1 GCA_016929295.1 Candidatus Zhuqueibacterota bacterium
CTGAACGCCCTCATCAATGTCCTGGAGATCCTGGGGACGGAGACGCAGACGCGCGTCTACTGCCACATCGACGATGTGAACCTGCATGCCAACATGCGCGCCACTCTGTTGAAAGAGCAGAAATTCAGCCACGTGTCGTTTTTCAACGGCTATCAAAGTGTGACCAAGCGATTGTACGAAAACTGGATCGTCGAAAAGGGTTATCTGTCGGCAGCCACCATCTTTATCATTTTCGGCTTTGGCAAATTTGGCCGCATGCTCCTGGCGCACATCGTCAGCGATCCGCGCCGAACCATGGAGGATGAGGTCATCATTCTGACTCGCTGCACGACCGATACGCTCGATCAGCTCAATTACATGCTGACAAAGCAGACGCCGCGATGCTGCACCATCCACCAGCTGGTGAACGCGGATATGGATAATCCGAAATCGTGGGACGCGCTCGCCTCGCGCTTGAGCGGCAAGGACAAACGGACGCTCTGCTTTCTCTGCCGCGACGATGACCTGGAAAATTTGAACCTGGCCCTCACCATGAAGAGAGGGGCGCCGAAAAAGCTGCGCGAGGCCATCTACATCTGCCGCATGTACAGCGAGATGGCGCACGAGCTGGATGACATCCTGGAGCGACGCATCACCGAGACGCAGGCAGCCGACATCATCCTCTTTCCCCTGCAACGCGAGCTGAAGGAGGCGTTCAGAGCCGAGCTCTTTGCGGATGGCAGAGCCGCATCAGCTCCCGCGCGCCCGGACAGCCCGACTAACGCGACGCCGCTCGCCGAGCGCAGCCACGTGGACAATGCTTCGTCGCAATAGTCATCCCCGCCGTAAATTTGGCGTCCAGGGATCAATTTTTGCAGCTGACCTGGCCATCGGGATCGCTGCGCTCAGCTCGAGACAGGGCAGGCCTTTTTTGCGATGACGACCAGACATAATCAGCCGGAGGACACCATGTCCAACACAAATATCGATTGGCAGCAGATACACCGCGATGCGATGGTCGTGGATATGCACGCGCATCCGTCGTTAAAAGTCTCGCTTTTTAACCGCATTCTGACGGCGCGCCTTCAGGCGAGTCGATCATTTGATCCGTTCAGCATCCACACCGATTTCAACAGCCTGAAAAAAGGCGGCGTCGATCTTTTGCTGTCGGCAGCCTATGCACCCGAGCACGGAATTCTGCAAGAATGCAAATACATCAAAGCGTTGAAATATCTCATGCCGCGTAAATGGAAAAAAGTGTATGGCCGCCCCTATTTTGACGTGGCCATGGAGATGCTCGATATCATGGAAAATGCGGTCAGCGCCGCTGTCGATGACGAAAGCGGTGAGCCGATAGCCACAATGATCACATCGGTCACCGAGCTGGAGGCTTTCCTGCAGCAGGAAAAAGATCGTCCGATTGGCATCATTCACAATATGGAAGGGGCGCACTGTCTGGAGGGCAAAATCGACAATCTGGATAAATTTTTTCAGCGCGGCGTCGCCTATATGACCCTCGCCCATTTTTATGCAAATGAGGCCGTGCATCCCTGCTTTCCCTATCCCGAGAGCGTCCAGAAGGTCGGTTGCTTCAAGGGCGACCGTAACCTGGTGCTGGGTCTGACCACATTCGGCGAAGAGGTCATTGAAAAAATGATCGAGCTGGGGATGATACTCGACATCACCCACTGCACACCAATGGCGCGCTGCAGAATTTACGATATCGTCGGCCAGCGCGCGCCGATCATCGCCTCACATGTCGGCGCGTACGCGGTGAATCCCAATCCATACAATCTGCGCAATGAGGAGATAAAAAAAATCTCTGACTCTGGCGGCGTGACCGCGGTCATCTTTATGAACTACTGGTTGATGCCGCACGCGACGAATCGCGGCCTCAATTTCATCTCGCGCACCATCGAGCATTTCATCCACGCGGGCGGCATTGATCACGTTGCCATCGGCACAGATTTCGATGGTTTCACCGACAGGCCCGATGATTTGCCGAATGCCGCCGAGCTGCCGCGCCTGACGCAACGATTGATCGCCGACGGCTATTCCGTCCCGCACATCCGCAAGATTTTGGGTGAGAACGTCCTGCGAGTACTGAAGCAAGGCTGGAAGAAAAAGATATAGGTTCAGATTATACAAGCCACTCGATGATCCTTGGGGATGATAATGTATAAAGATATCCACGCTGGCCTGGATGCACTGCTTGATAATTCCAGGGTCAAACAGCTCGCATTGACACCTGACAGCAAGTTTGTGCTTCTCAGCGACCTGCATCTCGGCAATGGCAAGCGCTGCGATAATATCGCCAATAATGAAGAGGTGCTGGCGCTGGCTCTACAGTATTATCACAAACTCGGGTTCAGCGTCATTTTAGCGGGCGATGTCGAGGACCTGTGGCAGTTTTCGCTCAAGAGCATCCTCGGCCGCTATGGCGACACCATCATCGAACGGCTCAATGCATTTGGTCCGCAGCGGTTAATGCGGATTTACGGCAATCACGATATCCGCTGGCGAAAGAACAGCAATTTTCCTCTCAAAGTGATGGATGACACGGCCTACGAAGGGATCAGACTGGATGACTGGATAATCATCACCCATGGGCATCAGGGGTGCGGCGCCAGGTTGTTACTGGTGCTGCTGAAAACGATGCTGGTGCGAGCCTTTCGACTCGTTGAACCGCTGGCGCTGGCGCTGGGCTGGGGAAATATAACGGCGCCGCAATCGCAAATTCCCCGTGACCGGGAAAAAGCCATTTACAAATGGGCGAAAAAGAACCGCAAACTGGTCATCTGCGGTCACACCCACCGGGCCATCTTTGCCGCGCGACACTATGTCCGCTGGCTGGAGGAACAGATTCGCGATCTCGCCGCAAAACTGCAGGCTCTTCCCGACGATCATCCCGACATCTTTGAGCTGCAAAAATTGTTGGTTAATTATGAGTCCGAGTGGCGCACGGAAAAGAAGCGCGGCCGCGACTATGCGGCGCTGGAAGAAAACGACGCCGAGGTCATCCCCTGCTACTTTAACATCGGCAGCGCTCTCTATCGACGCGGCATCACCTGCATTGAGATCGAGAACGGCGTCATCCGCCTCGTCAAGTGGAGCAGCGAGAAAGGGATCGCGGTGGAAAAGAGCCGCCAGCTTTTATGGAACGAATGCAGCCTGGCGGAATTGAAGACAAGAATAGTACAATCGACTTTTCGGAAAGTATGATAGCCAGGAACAATGATGTCGTCATAAAATGGATGCCTGGCTTCCCGGCTGTCGCAGAGTAACTAGTTGAAAAATTTGCATTTTATATCAACCTCACGTAGAGACGCAAAGATTCACCAAGTTCATGTAATTTTTCTTTGCGTATCCTTTGCGTCTCTGCGGCTTTGCGTGAGTCCATGACTCGCTAATCTGCCGAGTCAATAAAGCGTTCATCGAAATTCTAAAGCCCCTCCCGCCATTGGCGCTGCAAGAATTGCAGTGGATCATAATATTTCTCATCCAGGTCAGCCTGAGTGTAGCACACAAGACAATAGGTGCCGTAGTGAAGAAAAGGCCTTGTTTGATCCGGCATGCGCGGTTTGGGTTTGACCCGCATCACTTCAAAATGAACATGATCGAATTGCCAGCCATATCTGTCCAGCTCATCTCGCATCATAAATCTGGCAATGGGTCGTCGGGGCTCGACCGATTCATGCAACGTGACCTGAATTCCGGCGACGTGCTCGTAGACGGTCCACAGGCGCGTCGAATCCGCCAAGGTATGCTGGATGATGATTTGCGCATAGGGTCCGTCGTCTCGCAGGCTGATGACCTGGCCTTTGGTGGCGGCAAATATCGGCTCATCCACATAGTTGTCATGCGGTCTTTTCAGATCGACTCCTGTGTGCAGATGCGCCGGAATGCCCGGCCGGGCGGCACGCAGCAGACCATACGGTCCGATGCGAGTCAATTCAACATTATCCAGCGATTGGCGATCGGGCGCCTGGATTGGCAGATACCATTCCATCTCATCCTGGCGCAACAGGGTTGACAGATTAAAACTGCAGAAAAGGATTTGCTCATGATCAGCAGCGTTTTTTTGCCGGCATGGCAGATCCGCCTGCATGCCGAGCATGATCACTAGCCAGTTGGCTATCGTCGCACAAACAAGTTGATGTCTGATTTCTGTTCTCCTACAAGTAGCGTTGGTAATCGACGACAAAATACCTTTTTCCTCTTTGTACGATCTGCAAGCCCTCTTTTTCCAGCCGGCCTTTCTGCGACAGAGCACCACCCGGGTATTTTTCATTGAGAGAACCGTCGGCTTTCAATGTCCGCCAATACGGTATATCCAACGCTCTCTTTTCTCGCTCTGCTTCAGCAAGGGCGTTCGCCGCGATCGTGATGAAAATTCCGGTCGTCAGAGAGCAGCAGCCTTGTACCTGATGCTTTTTAGCGAGGCTTTTGCAGATCTCGACAATCGTCGTCAGTTTGCCGTACGGAACGCGCATGAACTCAATGACCTCGCTCGGATTCGCCAGGACGATTTCATCACCGATCTCGGCGCCCATTTTATGAACCGCATGATAGCATGGAAACCTCTCTTCCAGTTGCAGAAACTTGGGCCAGTCTTTCTTGTCGGCCAGTTTCTCCTGCCAGGTTTTCTTTGCTGCTGCCATGATTCTCCCTTGTTCCGCTGCATTTATCCATTTATTAATTTTCTTTCTGTTTACCGTCGATCCGTTACGCCGGCATGCGAATAAAGTCTTTCGAACTGATGCCGCGCGTTCTTTGGCAGACCTCGTAGCCGTTGTTGTATCCTTCGTCGTTGGTGTTGCCTTCAATGGTGGAGAAGGTGTCGTGGACGCCGGCGAACGAGAGGCCCGTATGGGTCCAATCGGTCGATGTCCGGCGGACGAGAAAGAACTGCGAATCGCCCAGCGCTCCCCAGTTGACCGCGCCGTTGGCGAGCTGTGTGCCGTAGACAAAAAGTCCGGCTTCTCGCGCCTGATAGGCGAGCGAGTCACATGAATAGGAACCCGGGATCGGCATCGGGCGCTCCAGCAAGCTGCACGTCTGTTTCAGCAGAAAAGTGACAAATCCGGCGCACCATAGCCATTCCGGCCCATCATTGCCGCCCATGTACAGTCGCACCCAGACGCCGCGATTTGGACCTCCCAGCTCCAGCGGGTGTTGTGCGAGATGCTGCTGAGCCACGCGGAGCAGCACTTTTGCCGGCGTGTCATCAGCATTGATCGGGATAGGTGCAAGCGCACGCACCAGAGGAACGATCATTTCGTTCCACGTTGCCTCATCCACGATGCCCGTGACCGGCAGGCTTGCAGCCTGCTGAAAAAATTGCACAGCGTTTTCCGTCGCCGGACCAAAGTCCGCATCGACCGGTGTGGCATAGCCATGAAAGGTGACCCACTCCTGCACTCGGCGCGCTTTCATGCCGCGCGCGCCCCGTTGAATGGGGCCGCTGAATTCAAGTTCGCGGCGGACGTGACTTGTATAGATCGTATTTGGCATAATTCCTCCCACTTTTTAGAATACACTGGTTCGCGAGTTCGGTGCGCCTGTTTTTTTACATCAGGTGAAGGCTATAATAAAAAAGGCACAAAGCGACCTGGAGCAACGACTGCATTGTACCTTTCGACACCATTTTCACGAGAATACCCGTTTTGTCTACCACCGCCCATTTCATCTAATAATGGCAAATCGCGGGGAAATTGTCAATCGAAAAGTGATGACGCTACAAAATTCTTCGATCTGGCAGTTACGGCACGAGCCGGATTGCTCGGAATAGTAGTGATTTGGGAATTGTATTAGCAGCTATATTTTACACAACGGACATAAAAGAGGGAATGTCACAATTGAAATCAAAATTCGTCGAGAAATCGAACTTATACGCCCCGCTGCTCATCCGGCTCATGGTCGGCCTGGTTTTTCTTTCCGAGGGAGTTCAGAAATTCCTGTTTCCAGCCATTTGCGGCGCAGGACGGTTTACCGAGATCGGATTGCCGGCGTCGGAGTTTTTGGGAACTTTTGTCGCCTCTTTCGAAGTGGGTTGCGGTGTGCTGGTTTTGCTGGGATTGTGCACGCGTTATGCGTCGATACCGTTGGTGATCATCATGCTGGTGGCGATTGTCTCCACCAAAATTCCCATTTTGCTGAACGACGGCTTTTGGAGTATGGCGCACGCCGCGCGCACGGACTGGTCAATGCTGCTCGGCTCGATCTATCTGTTACTGACGGGTGCCGGAAAATTGTCGCTCGACGCTGTCATTCAAATGAAAACGAAAAAATGAAAAAACTGCGAAGGGTTTCCTTTCTATTTTTGAAATTGGGCTTTATAGCGTTTGGATAAATGCAGCGATGCGCATCGCCGCCGATGTCAGTCAGAACCAGCAGACGGGGCTTTTCAGCCGCATCCGCGTGGCCGTCATGCGGAAGAGCCATCAGGAGCGACGCGCAACATAAAATGATCTGGGCCACGTGGACGACATGCCGGGAAAACAGAAGAGGTGATCTCCCTTTCACTTTCGTTCTCCGACGCGCTTGCACAAGAAAATGTGAATCGAGCCTCTCAACTCCTGGCTTACGGATGGGTTTCATCACTCTTTCTCCCCACCAGCAGCACCCACGGCTCCTCTGACGGCGCGGTCAATTTCTTTGTGCCGGCCACACCTCCCGCGGCAAACTGGCCGGTGCGCGGCTGATCCAACCGACAGTGCGGCTGCCCTCGAACTCGATGGCCTCTCGCCACGAGTTGTCGCTGTTGCACCAGTCCGCCCAG
>JAFGJB010000131.1 GCA_016929295.1 Candidatus Zhuqueibacterota bacterium
ATGGTGGCATAGCTCGAGGCGCGCACCACGATACCGCGCTGCGCCATCTCGGCGCGCAGATCGCGGCCGCGGCCGGCCTGCTTGGCCTTTGTCCGGCTCATGATCCGTCCGGCGCCGTGGCAGGTCGAGCCAAACGTCTCCGTCATCGCCCGCTCCGTGCCGACGAGCACATACGAGTAGCGGCCCATGTCGCCCGGGATCAGCACCGGCTGGCCGATGTCGCGATAATCCTCCGGAATGGCCGGATGGTTCGGCGCAAAGGCGCGCGTGGCGCCCTTGCGGTGCACGCAGACGCGCCGCTTTTGCCCGTCCACGACATGTTCTTCAATCTTGGCGATATTGTGCGCCACTTCATAGACGACCTGCATATTGACCGCCCGCTCGCTCATGTCCAGGGCGTGCGCGAAAGCGCCGCGCGCCCAATGGGTGATCATCTGGCGATTGGCAAAGGCGAAATTGACGGCGCCGGCCATCTGCGCCAGATAGGCGCGACCCTCCGGCGACTGGATGGGCGCGCAGCAAAGCTGTCGATCCGGTAGCGCGATGCCATACTTTTCCACGGCGCGCAGCATCACCTTGATCGCATCATCGCACACCTGGTGACCCAGGCCGCGCGAGCCAGTGTGAATGGTCACGGTGATCTGGCCTTTGGCCAGACCTAACACCTCGGCAATGCCGGGATGGTAGACCTCGTCGACGACGCCCACCTCGACGAAATGATTGCCCGAGCCGAGGGTGCCGAGCTGCTCTCTGCCGCGCGTCAGGGCGCGCTCGCTGACCAGATCGGGATCAGCCCCCGGCATGACGCCGTTCTCCTCGATCTTGTCCAGATCTGCGGCATCGCCATAGCCCCGCTGCACTGCCCAGCCGGCGCCGTCCAGCAGCACCTGCTTTTCCTCTTTGTGCGTCAATTTGGTCACGCCGGTTGAGCCCACGCCGCTGGGGATATCGCGGAACAGTTGATCGACGAGCTGCTTCATTTTTGGTCGCACCTCGTCCAGCCGCAAATCAGTTTTTAGCAGACGAACGCCGCAGTTTATATCATAGCCGACGCCGCCCGGCGAGACGACGCCGGTCTCATAGTCAAAGGCCGCCACGCCGCCAATCGGAAAGCCGTAACCCCAGTGAATGTCCGGCATGGCCATGGAATAATTGATGATGCCTGGCAGCCAGGCCACATTCGCCGCCTGTTGCGGCGCATCGTCGCTGAATACTGCATCCAGCATTTTTTCCGACGCATAGATTCGCGCCGGCACCCGCATTTTTCCGGAGGCCGGGATTTCGAACAGATAATCGTGAATTTTCTTCACATCGTGTTTCATGACGTTCCCCTAACTGAACAGCACCTCAATATCATCTCGGTCCAAACTCTTGAAAAAGCCGCTCTCCGTCGTCACCAGATCCGCAACCAGTTTCTTCTTGCGCTCCTGGAGCTGGAGAATTTTCTCTTCCACCGTATCTTTGGTGATCAATTTATAGATAAAGACCTTCTTGTCCTGTCCGATGCGATGCGCGCGATCGCTCGCCTGCATTTCCACCGCCGGATTCCACCAGGGATCGACGTGTATGACATAATCAGCCGCTGTCAGATTCAGGCCGGTGCCCCCCGCCCGCAGACTGATCAGAAAGGCGCGCACCTGATCATTTGTTTGAAAATTATCCACCCTCTCCTGACGGTTACGCGTCCTGCCGTCGAGATATTCATAGGGTATGCCGAGCTTGTCGAACCGCTGGCGCACGAGGGTCAGCATTTTGACAAATTGCGAGAACAGCAAGAGTTTGTGACCTTCCTGGACAATATCCTCGACCAGATCAAACAGCACCTCAAACTTGCCGGACTCTTCCTCGACGGCGGCATCGATAAGCGCCGGATGATTGGCGATCTGGCGCAGCTTTGTCAGGCCCTCCAGAACGTTCATTTTCGATTTATTCAAGCCCTGTTCATCTATCAGCTTGAGCAGCCTGGCGCGATAGCCATCGCGCCACATCTCATACGCCTTTCGTTGCCCGTCGCTCAAATCGCACAGCAGCGTCTGTTCACTCTTGTCCGGCAGATCCCTGGCTACCATCTCCTTGCTGCGCCGCAGCAGGAAGGGATAGATCATCTTTTGCAGCAGCGTTGCGGTCTCTTGCTTTTTATATTTCTCAATCGGCGTCGCAAATGCCTGGCGAAAATAGTTGAGCGTTCCCAACATACCGGGATTGATGAACTGGAACTGCGACCACAACTCGAGGGTGTTGTTTTCAACCGGCGTGCCGGTCAACACCAGGCGGTGGCGAGATTTCAGGTGACAGGCCACATAAGCCGACTGGGAATGCGGATTCTTGATCTTTTGTGATTCGTCCAATATGAGATAATGAAAAGTCGTCTCGCGCAGGAATTCCGCATCGCGCATCATGATGCCATAGGTCGTCAGCACCAGATCAACGTCTGCAAAGGCGTCGCCGGATTTGTCCCTGCCCACACCGGCGTGTATGCAGGTGCGCAGCTCGGGCGTGAATTTGTTCGCTTCCATCTGCCAGTTGTAAACCACGGAGGTCGGGCACACGACCAGGCTGGGCGTTCGCACGCCCGCCTCTTTTTCCCGCTGCAGCAGCGCCAGCGCCTGAATCGTCTTTCCTAATCCCATGTCATCGGCCAGACAGCCGCCAAAGTGATATTCCCGTAAAAAGCAGAGCCAATCAAAACCTGTGCTCTGATAGGGACGCAAAGTTCCCTGCAATCCGGCCGGCAATGGCTGTTTTTCGATGCGCGTGAATTTTTGCAGCCGTTCAAGATTCTGCCGAAAGCCGTCATCAGTCTTTTTGTCGGTGACATCTTCAAAAAGAGCGTCGAGGAGTATCGCCTGGGTGGACGATGTTCGAATCCTGTTCTCCTCAACATCGGCGAAATGAAAGAGATGTCTGAAACGCACAAACCAGTCTTCCGGCAGCTGGGCAATGCTGTTATCCATCAATTTGACGTAGCGATCCTTGGAGCGCACCGCCTTTTTCAGCTCCTTGATCGATAACTGGATGCCCTCGATGCTTATCTGCAGATGGATGTCGAACCAGTCGATGTCCGAGCTGATGCCGACGCTGACGTTGGGAGCACTGGTGCGTACTTTGTATTTGGTGAGATTTTCCCGTCCCACGATGTCAAATCCCTGCTGCAAAAACGCCGGAATATTTTTAAACAGCCAGGTCATGGCCCGGGAATCGAGCACGCGCCAGCCGCCTTCCGGCATCTTTTTGGCACGCGTTTCCATCATCTCGTCGGCCGCACTCTTTTCTGCCGTCAGATCGCGCCGGACAGTGGTGACCTTGTCGTCAGTGGCGTAAACGATGGTCGATCGATCATCTTCGAGGTCGATCGTGTGATCGCCGTACTGAAACTGCATGCGAATGCGCAGCTGCTCCGGCTCTTCCTCCAGGACAATTTGTTTGGCGCTGAATTGGCAGATCGTCGATTGCTGCAGCGAATTCGGCAGCGGCACCTCGCTGCGCTGTCTGAGCTTGGGATAGGTGGTTGTGAGAAAATCCGTGAACTCTTTTTTAGGGATGGAGATCGACGTCGCGTTTTTCAGGAACGGCAGCAGCAGCTCGGCATCATCGGTATTCCCCACCTTATAAATGGTCTGCCGGCGCAGGATGTAGGCCGGGTTTCGCGACAGCAGACAGAAATTCTCCAGGTCCTCCTGCTCCTGCCCGGCCAGTACTATTTTTGCTGTCAGCAAATAGGCGTCGCCCGATTCTTCATGGAGGAAATGAACAGTGCATTCCTCCTCGCTGAATTTCACCCTGGTGGGTATTCCTCGGTTCAGCGTGCAAACCGGACACTCCTGAATGTATGCTAACAATGGCCCGACATCCTGGCCAAAATTCAGCGTCGCTTCATAGGTTGAGTGATAATAGCTGCTATAGTGAGACTGTTTTTCCATACTACTCAGAATTTCGAGGGCGCGAAAAGCATTCGGTCCGCCCCACACACCGCTCAGCGACCAGACATCCAGATTTTCGTATCGACCCAGCGAACCGTCCTTTTTCTGATAGAATTTTTTCGCCGAGATCTGCCAGGACCACGCCGAGGCGCCGATGATAAAACCGACCTGCCATGCCGGCTTGTCGCTGACAAAATCTTTTGAGCGGTTTTGCAGCACCGCCGTGAACTGCTTTTTCCACGACTGTTCGCTCATCGAACGGGGCATTTTGTTCGCGTCCTCGATATAATCGCGCGCCTGCAACAGCGCCGCGACCATATGCTTGCAGCCATACCAGCAGGGACAGTCGCAGTCCATTGCCCAGTCGTGATCAGCAAATACCACCGTCACGGTATACAGTCTCGAACCTCGCACATGGGCGATCAAATGGCTTTCGTCAAACTCGATGATTTTAACGCGTCTGTTACGATAATAGGCCGCACCGCGGTTAAAGATAGCGCTGGAAAAATAGCTGCGAATCTCATGCAGCGATATGTCGATCTCTGGAATCACGTTTTCGTTTTCAAATATCAAAAATGACCTGCGTCTTCCAGGCGCCGTCCTCCTGCCTGACGTAAATTTTGTGATATGTCACAGCCTTGATTTCAACTTGACTATTATGGACGGAGCGATTCAGCGCATAACCCTGAATCTGAGCTGTCAAGCCGTTCGCCGCCAAGGTGAGTCGGATGTTCAACGGCACATATCCCTCGATCTGAAAGTAAAAGTTGAGATCGGACAACCAGTTCACCATGAGCTCCTCGAGGTCCTGGCCATCGACGGTGATCTCATAATTCACCAGGTCGCGATATTTCGTCTCCGGCTCGATGATATGGAACATGGCAAAAGCCGCATCGCGAAAGAGCTCTTTTTTTGACGATCGCTGCAGCCGGATGCCGATGTCGGCCGTGTGATCGAAAAATTCAATATCGTGCATTTCTTTCATTTTCTTTGCACCCCTTTTACATCGTGCGCGGCCATGCGCCTTTCTCTATTCGCTCGGCGCCGAATGAACATATTCTTTGATGGCGCGTACCAGTGTCTCCCAGGTCCAGCGACGCTTGCCATCATCTGTTTCCAAAAGCGTCACACGGAAGCCGTGACGGCCGGTGCAAAATCCGCTCAGTGGCACAACGCAGATGCCGGTAGCGCCGAGCAGATAATAGACAAATCTCTTGTCGATGGCGACATTTTGCACCTTTTCTTCCACCGCCCGGCGTATGGCGTGATTTTGAATCTGCAATTCTTGCTGGAAATTCAGCACGCCCTCGTTGAACAACACCGACAAATAGAACGCTCCCTGCGGTCGATTGACATATATCTCATCGACCTGCTCCAGGATATCGCACGCTTCGTTCGCGCGCGCTTCAAACAGGCGACGACGTTTTTCGAGGTGATCGCGGTAGCGCGGATCACCGATGACTTGCGGAATCACATACTGCGGCAGACTGGTCGAGCACACTTCGAGCCGTTTGGCGTTGATCAGACTACTGATATAACGTTGAAAGGCCGGATACTTATTCTGATTAAATACTTCCAGCCAGCCGCAGCGGGAGCCGGGCCACGGAAACTCTTTCGATATACCACGCAGAGAGATGCCCGGCAGATCCTCGATCACCTCGCTCAAATGACAGGTCGCGGCTCCATTGTAGACGATGTGGATGTAAATCTCATCGCACATGATGAACACCCGATTGTCCTTGGCGATCCTGACAATCTTTTGCAGGAATTCGCGCGGGTAGACGGTGCCGGTTGGATTGTCAGGATTGATGAGCAAAATACCGGCGATGGAATCGTTGTATTTCACTTTGTTTTCAAGGTCGCCCAAATCCGGCATCCATCGATGGGTCGGATCGAGTTGATAGGTCAGATGTTCATACCCCGAATGCGCCGCTTCTGCGGAGGAATAGGTCGAATAGGCGGGCGATGGGCCGATGACGCGCGCTTCGCGGCGCAACGCGCCAAAGATGCGCGCCACCGCGTCGCCGAGGCCATTGAAAAAGATAATGTCGTCGGCCGTGACCTGACAGCCGCCGCGCTTGTTCACCTCGTCGGCGAGAAACCGACGCGTCGTGCGCACTCCCTGCGTGTCGCAATAGCTGTAGGAACAGTCCTGCATGGCGAGGCCGGCGACAATATCCTTGATCCACGCCGGCATCCGTTCGCCTTTTTGGATCGGATCGCCAATGTTCTCCCAGATGATATTGACGCCGAGCTTTTCGAACTCGTGCGCGACGGCGACAATTTCACGAATCTCATAGGTGAGCTGTTCCGCTCCCTCGTGCACGATCTGTCGTCGCATTCATCGTCTCCTTCTATTCAAAAAAAAGGCGAACACGCTGTCCACCCTCTGAAAGTACCGCTTCGGACGGATTTAGACAAAAGTTATCAACGATGGGTTGTAATCCGCTGCGTTCTCAAAGCCAAGCAGATTGAAAATGGTCGCGGCGATGTTGGCAAGACCGGGATCGTCCAACTGCGCCATTTTGTACTCGCCGCGATAGTTCTTATCGACGATGATGAACGGCACCGGATTCAACGTGTGCGCCGTCTTGGGTGTCCGCACGCCATTCTTCTCGGTCCACATCTCATCCAGATTGCCGTGATCGGCGGTGATGATGGCGATGCCGTCCAGCTCCGCGACCACTTTCAGTAACCGCCCGACGCAGGCATCGACCGTCTCCATGGCGACGATCGCCGCCTCCATGACGCCCGTGTGCCCGACCATATCGCCGTTGGCAAAGTTGAGGCGGCCGAAGCGGTAGCGGCCGGACCTGAGCAGCTCGATCGTCTTGTCGGTGATTTCCATCGCTTTCATTTTCGGCGCCCGATCGAACGCAATCTTGTCGGATGGAATCTCTACATAGGTCTCAAGCGTCTTGTCAATATAGCCGGAGCGGTTGCCGTTCCAGAAATAGGTGACATGACCGAATTTTTGCGTCTCGCTGATGGCGAACATCCTCATGCCGCAGCCGCACAGATATTCCGACAGGGTGCGGTCGATTTCCGGCGGGTTGACGAGATAGTTCCTGGGGATATGCAGATCGCCATCGTATTCCATCATGCCGGCGTAAAAGACGTCGGGCACTGCGCCGCGATCAAATTTGCTAAAGTTTTCCTCGGTGAAGGCGCGCGAGATCTCGATGGCGCGGTCGCCGCGGAAATTGAAATTGATGACGCTGTCGCCGTCCTGCACTCGGCCGACCGGCTCGCCATCATGATCGACGATGACAAAATGGCCGAGATATTGATCGGTGATCTTTGGGTCCTCATCGTAGAGCGTCTGCACCGCCTGCGCAGCGGACGGGAAGCCACGGCCAATGCCGTGCACGTGCGCATTCCAGCCGCGCTCGACGATCGTCCAGTCCGCTTCATAACGATCCATGGTCGTCACCATGCGCCCGCCGCCGGAAGCGATGACGTAATCATAGTTCTTTTCAACGGAAATTCGCTTCAACAGTTCCTGCGTCGGCTTGATATAGTCCAGCGCCGATTTTTCGCCCACATCGCGGCCATCGAGCAGGGCGTGCACCCGCACCTTTTCGATACCCTCGTCCGCGCATCTATTGATCAGCGCATAAAGCTGGTCGATGTGCGAATGGACGTTGCCGTCGGAGAGCAGGCCGATGAAATGGACGGCGTCGCCGGCTCGGCCGCGTTCGATGATGGTCGACCAAACGTCGGTTTTGAAAATATCGCCCGACCGGATGGAGAGTCCGACGAGCTTGGCGCCCTGGGCGAAGACGCGTCCCGCGCCGATGGCATTATGGCCGACCTCGCTGTTGCCCATATCATCCTCGGACGGCAATCCAACGGCCGGACCGTGCGCCTTGAGCTGGGTGACCAGCGGCCCTTTCATCAGCTCATCCAGCACCGGCGTCCGCGCCATATAGACGGCATTGCCCTCGTACTCTCTGCCGATGCCGACGCCGTCCAGGATCATCAACAGGAGCGGGCCTTGGCGGCCTTGGAAATGTGCCAGTTTATTTAGCGTCAATGTCATGTTATTCCTCTTTCTCAGTACGGCGAAACAAATTTACGAACTTGCAATGTAATAATTTTGACAATGATTTGGAATGATTTTCTTTGCAGGTGAGTAAAAGGTCAGTTATAGGTAGCTGCAATGATAAAAATTTATCATCAAATGATTACTTTATTAAAACAGAAAACAAGAAGCATCATAAAAGAGTGATATTCGCTGAAGAGCAAGATATCTTCCATTGCCGGGAAATCGTGGACAAGAATAAGGTAATAAGGTGAAAATGAATAGTAGGCTATTTTGCTATTAAGCTCGCCAAGAATCCACGGCCTGTATTTTTCTTCGTGAGCCTTCGTGTTTTTGTGGTTTTGTGTTTATTTTTTCTCGACTATGCCAGAAAATGACGTTTTACTCTGTGATGCAACAGACTGTTGATAAAAACGAAATTATTTAATACTTTATAAAATAATCTTGAAAAAATGAACCATACAGAGGATGAGGGAGTGATGAATTTTGATGCATGGAAAATCGAAGATTTGACCATAACCACCCTGCGCACCCTCGCCATCGATGCGGTGCAAAAAGCCAACTCGGGCCACCCGGGCACGCCGATGGCCATGGCGCCGCTGGCCTATCTGCTCTACAAAAAAATCTTGAGACACAATCCGGCGCATCCGGACTGGTTTGACCGCGACCGCTTTGTCCTGTCCGCCGGCCATGCCTCGATGCTGCTGTACGCCATCCTGCATCTGTCGGGTTATGACATCTCGCTGGAGGATCTGAAAAACTTCCGCCAGCTCGGCAGCAAGACGCCGGGACACCCGGAGAGCGACCTGCCGGGCGTCGAGACGACGACCGGCCCGTTGGGACAGGGCATTGCCAACTCTGTCGGCATGGCCATCGCCGAAGCCCATCTGGCCAAAAT
>JAFGJB010000132.1 GCA_016929295.1 Candidatus Zhuqueibacterota bacterium
GCTCGTATCCGCGGTGCAGAGAAAGTCATCGACGATGAAAGTATCAAAGATAGGCGCGACATCCCGCATGACTTTTTTCAAATCGCGTTGTGTTTTTTCATTCTGCCAGTTGAACCAGTCGAGTCGACCACTCTGACGCACGCCAAAGTCACCCCCCGGCACCGTGGCAATGCCGCCGGTGACCTCAATACTGTTTTTCTGAAAAAAATCGCGCACCTCCCGCAACAGCGGCACGGGGACGACCAGACCGCTGCGATAGACTTCGAGATAGATGTGCGTGATGCCATTGCAGCGCAGCAGCGAGAGCGCTTCCCGTCGACCCGCCTGAGTCGAGAGCAGCTCGACCGAATGGGAGGTGATGTAAACGCCGAGTCGCAGATCGCTTTGGCGCGATTGTGCCAGGGAAAACAGGTCGTCGACACGGTTTTGCGAACAGCCGCTGATGAAAAAAAGTATCGTTGCACAGACTATTATTTTCAAGAAAGCCTCCCCGCTCACCGAATCGCCTGCTCTATCGCACGAGCACCATTTTGATCGTTTTCGTCCGGCTGCCATGTATCAGTCGCGCGAAATAGAGGCCGGACGCCACATCACGTCCGGCTTGATCACGGCCATCCCATTTCAGCGCGTGGGCGCCTGCCGGCAACTCATCGTTCTGGAGAATGCAAACAGTCCGTCCCAAAGCATCATCAATGGTCAGAACGACCTTCTCGGAAAATGGCAGAAAGAATTCGATCGTTGTACCTGAATTGAAGGGATTTGGGAAATTCTGATAAAGCTGAAAATGAAGTGGTGGCAGGGTTGCCTCGCCACGCACAGTCGACAAATCCTCCAGCAGATAATCCTCGATCGGCGTCGCCGTGTCCGAGCCCCACATGGAGGTCGTGCCGTCATAGCCGGCTTGCTGCGCCGACTCGGACAACTCGCCGCTGCCTTCCAGACTGAAAGAGACATCAACTGTATTGCCGAGCTGACAGATCGGGACGCGGTTTTCATCCCAGAAAAAGCCCCACATGGGCGCTTTCATCTCGGCCTCATGGCCGTCCTGCGACAAAGCCACCTCGATGATGCCCTGATGAACCGGGCCTTTGTCGCTCACTTCGATAAAGGTTGAATCTTCGAAAACGACCCACTGCAGATAGTCATCGTAATTCGCCGGCGCCAGACGCACGATATAGTTATAGAGATCGATCCGTCCCTGCACCAGCTCGCTTTCGGCGAGGAAGCCGTGATGCAAATAATGGCCGGTGTTGAACGCGCCATCGTAAAATTCAATCTCCATGTTCATGTCATATCCCACAGAATTGGGCCAATAGTTGCCCTCCTGGATGGGATAGCCGGTGATATCGTCATTGTCCATATCGATGGTGATGATGAAATAATAGCGCCCTGCTTTGTGGCCGTCGGCGGATTTTGACGTGCGACCAATGATGCCGTGCGCCCGCACATAGCCGTACAGATTGTCGCGATCGTGGGTGAAGCGCGCTTCCAGCAGGTCGACGTCGCCATACTTTCGCGGCTCGGGTTGCGGTTTGCCGTCGCTGTACCAGTCGGTGTCGTGTTCGTCGTTTGCCGGATCTACGACGACGGTCGTGATCGGCTGCCAGTCGTCGAAATGGCCGTCAATGACAATGTTGTGTTGAGAGATCACTGTTAAAGACAACAGTAAAAGAAAACAACAGACCATTAGCCGCACTATACCTCCCTGTCTAATCCACCACGGCGATCGCCTCGATCTCCACCAATGCGCCGATGGGCAAGTGGCTCACTTCGAAGGCGGTGCGCGCTGGCGGATTATGCGGAAAAAATGTTCGATACACCTCATTCATGGCGGGAAAATCTGCAATATTTTGCAACAGCACCGTCACTTTGACGACGCGCGACATATATGATCCGGCTGCCTCGAGTACGGCGCTGATATTCTCCAGCACCTGCCGCGTTTGCGCCGGCAAGCCGTCGACCAGTTTCCCGCTCTTCGGATCCAGGCCGACCTGGCCGGCGATGAACAGGAATGTGCCCTCCGCCAAAACTCCCTGGCTGTACAAGTTCTGGATCGGCGCCGGCGCTTTGGATGTTGAGATTGTTTTCTTCATTATAACTCCAAGTGAGACGTGAAACGTCAAACGTGAAACGTGATCGGAATGTTTACGTTTCACGTTTGATGTTTGACGTTTCACCTTTATAGGAATTCTGTTCATTCTTTTTCTGTCGCGCCCGCTCCAGTGCGGCGGCAAAGTTTTTCTTCACAAACTCGAAATGGTACTTGACTTTCATTTCTTCTTCAAAATCCTCTTTCAACTGGCGTTCGAGGGTCACGCGGCGGAATTGATCCGTCTCCTGCTTGCTACCCGTCAGTCGTTCCTGCTCTTCGATGGCGTCCATCTGCGCTTTTGCCTTGTCGAGGACCTGCCGGCGATGCAGAAAGCTCCGCAACAACGACTGGCGAACATCGCTCATCTTTTCCACAATGTCCGGCGCCTCCTGATAGCCCAATTCAACCGAATGCTTTGCCAGCAGATGGCGCTGCGAGATCGCTTGCAGTCGTTCATCGAATTCCAGCTTGTTGCCCGGTTCTCTGTTCTTTTCTTCAAAGAGCTCATACAACTTGATCTGGCCGCCGTCATAGGTGGCGAGGACTCGCCCCATCTCCGTCTCCAGTTCGGCAAAATCGAGCGGCGCCATCACGAAGGAGGCGGTCGTTAGGCCCGCTCGAGCCACTATCTCGGCGATGCCGGCTTCATCCATGTGAAAATGATAGCGATCGGCCAGATCATCAAACCGGTCGTTCAGCTTGCTCTCGATATCGTGGCGCCGTGTCCTGTACAACGTCCTCCAGATCTGATCGCGCAAGTCCGCGAACGGCGGAACGGTCACATCGCGTTTTTCGCCTTTGTAGAGAATGTAATAGCCTTCGTAACCGCGAATGGGCTCTGACCAGTTGAAATCCCGCAATGTGTCCATTGCCGCGCGCAGGGCTGCATCGCCCATTGATTCGCGGATGACGAATCCCAGGCTGCCGCCTTTATCTTTGGTGGTGACATCTTGCGAGTATCTCGCCGCCAGCTCTTTGAAATCCCGGCCGGAGCGCAAGAGATCATGGACATACTCGATGGTGTCTCTTTGTGATTTTTCGAATTCCGGCGCCGAGGTACTCAGCACCGGGCGCAGGATGTAGGACATGTGATATTGCGGGGTGAAATTATGATAAAATGCCTGAATGAGACTGTCGGTGATCACCCTGTCGATGAGTTCCTGGCGCATGTATTTATGAAACAGGGTTTTACGCAGGTTGTTTTCGATCGATTCGATATAGAGCGAGTCGTCCTCAATGCCTTGCGCCACTGCTTCGAGGACGGCCATTTTTTCCAATGCCTTGAGCGTGACGACCTCCTGCAGATTCGCTTCATCCGGCAGTACATCCGGTTTATAGCGGGTGCTGGAGAGAAAATAGTCGACATATTCGTTCGTGCGCACATCACCGCCCTTGAATGTGGCGAGGGCAGACGAATCGCTTTTTTGGCTGCAATGGTTTGACAATAGAACGATTGCTGAAAGAAACAGAAAGATTTTGATGTATCGCTGACTTTTCATGAATGGCTCACTATAAAATCCGGCTGCGGCTGAAAGAACTGGCAAACTTGCTCACATAAACGAATGGGCCATTGATTTTACCAAGTTCCTTCCGCATAATAGGTACTTTTAACCGCCAAGGACGCCGAGAACCGCCGAGTGGTGACGCTAATTTGATATTTTCTCTGCGTTTTTCTGCAATACAAGGCGGCAACATCGTGTTTTTTTGCAAAGTTTTTGCACATCGATTATCTCGAAAAGTTTTTATGCCGCGGCACATCCATTTATCTCTGCGAACCTCTGCGGTCCTTTGCGCCTTTGCGTTTAGCTTTTCGTAATTGTTACATTTTGGGTTGCGGCCAAAGGCCGCGCCATGCACTCGGCGATTCCAAGTGCTCATTTCTGGAAAAAGCTTAAAAAAATGGGATTGCCGATCTGGCAATCCCACTTTAAGAAACAGCTACTTGATCAACATCATCTTTTTCGTCTGGTAAAACGACTCTGTCTCCAGGGTGTAAAAGTAAACGCCGGACGCCATCTGCTGGCCCAGGTCGTTCGCGCCATTCCAGGTTACTGTGTGTTTGCCGGCGGCGACGATCTCGTCAACCAGCGTATGGATGGCCTGGCCGAGCGTGTTATAGACGACGAGCCTGACCTGCCCCTTGATCGGCGTCGTGTAGGTGATCGACGTCGTCGGATTGAACGGATTGGGATAGTTGTCGCTCAGCGAGTAGTCGACGACTACACTGCCATTCTCCGCCACACGGGAACCGGCACCGATCTGAACGGTTCCGCGCGTGGACATGTCGCAACCCCAGTCATCAGCGGGCGTTTCGGTGAAACCGCAAATGGCGATGACATCGCCGTCCTTGAGGAATTCCTGGCCGGTCTTGTTCATAAAGTATTCTTTGATGAGCGCGATGGGGTAGCCGAACTCGACGAAATCATGGCCCCACGAATGGGCGAAGAACAATGGCTTGCC
>JAFGJB010000133.1 GCA_016929295.1 Candidatus Zhuqueibacterota bacterium
AATCAATATCATTTCTTCGCGAATCTTTGCGTTCTCTGCGCCTGCGTTGAAAAATATTGAAAGATTATGCGCGTATTTGCCGGATGTCCGTGCTATTAAGGTTGAAAAGACAAAATAAGGTTTCTCAAATCTCGACGAAATCTTTTCGAATAAATGCTTTAGATAATGCCGGAACAAACCAAAGGATTTTGCCGAATCTCAAGTTTTGCAATCTGGCGCACCAAAATGTCCTGCGATGAAAACTGAGGCGACATTGTCTTTATACCTTATTTTCATCTTTCGACCTTATTCTTCTCAACAGTTTCCTGGAAATCGCAGCTACCAGAAACTGGCCTTTTACCTCAGCCCTACCTGTTCCAGATATTTTTGAGCAATTCTGCGACGACTTGCAGTCCTGCCGCATCCTCGTCATCAAAGGCATTGAGATCTTGCGAGTCCACATCGAGCACAGCTCGCAACGAGCCGTCCTGCGCAAAGACGGGGAGGACGATCTCCGAATTGGCGCGCGCGTCGCAGGCGACGTGGCCGGGGAACTCGTGCACATTCGGCACCCGTACGATCTGGCGCGTCCGCGCCGCCGTAGCGCAGACGCCGCGGTCGAGCGCCAGCTTGACGCACGCCGGTGGACCCTGAAACGGCCCCAGCAGCAGACAATCGCTGCGCACATGATAGAATCCAACCCAAAAAAAGTGCGGGAAAGACTCTTTGAGTATGGCGGCGGCGTTGGCCAGCGTCGCGGTCACATCGAGATGACGCAAAACCTGGGCGCGGATGCGTTTGGCAGCCCATTTGTAGGATTCGGTTTTGCTCATCTGTTCTCCATTTGATTCATGATTGGGCTCGCGGCAACGTACCTGGCAAATTCCCGGTGCAGGAGTACGCGATAGGCCGGACTGTTGGCTTGCCGATAGCGCTGCGAGTGATGCTGTGCCGGCCAGCCGTGCTTTTTTGCCGCTCTGCCGAACTGCGTGACCGAGTCGGTCGCAAAAGGCAGCTCCCCTTCAGCGCATAACTCTTCGAACTGGCGCCAAATGGCTTCGAATTCGCCCGCTGATCCGTTGACCTGCGCGGCTGAACGAAGAATTATCTGCCACAGCCTCTCGGACGATAGCCCGGCTGTTTTGCAGGGTTGAAGATTGGCGCGTACAATAGCTCCATCCGCACTCACCAGCTCCAGCAAGGACTCAACCGCGCCTTCGTCCAGTTTCTGCCATTCATCCTCGAGCGCCGACCTGGCTCGCGCCGCGTCTTTTAACAGATGTTCGGCGCCAAAGACGCCCTGATATAGTAATTTGTAAACATCCTGAATGGAGAGATGCTGATGAGAGCGTAAATGCCAGTGAATGAGCTTTAAAAGGCCATTTTTCTCAGGCATCGGGACTCCAGCCTTCATTGACGATGAACTCCATCCAATAGGCGAGATAGCGCCAGCGCCCGAAACGGTCGTAATAATCGACGATCTGTTTTTCCGTCGGCGTTTGACCGGCAAAATGACGCTCCTTCATGTATTTGATGACCAGACTGTCCACCGCCATCTCTTCGAAATGGCCGTGCAGCGCCAGCAGATAATGCGCCGTTGTTTTGCCGATGCCCTTGAAGCCGAGAAAATACTTTTTCATTTCCGCCAGCGACAAGTCACCCCGTTCGACGAGCGCTGAGGTCGGCTCGCCGTCGGCAAAGCGCTTCGCCAGCTCGAGGAGGTAGCCACTGCGATAGCCGACGCGGCCGACATTTTTGAGAAAAGCGTCGCCGGCCTGCAGAATTTGCTGTGGTGTCGGAAAGAGAAAATAGCCAGTGTCCGGGACCGCTGCGCCGAGGGTCGCAATGGAGCGGATCATTTTGACGGCCTGTCGCCACTGCACATTGGTGCCGCAAATGCTTTTAAAGATATCCTCCCACAACGACTCGGCGCGCATGAGGCGGCCAATGCCGCGTTTTGGCACGTGGCGCAGCGCCGGCTCACGCCTGCACAGGGCGTAGAATTCGCTCAGATCGAGATCCAGATTCAAAATATAACGAAATTTGCTCTCGATGATTTTCGCGGCGCTCTTTGAGAATCGACCGTCGAACCTGAGGTGACTGTATGTTTGTGTCTCCTCCGCTGTTTGAATCCGGACGAGCGACAACTCGCCCTTCAGCCGCAGCACCCACGTCAGCGTCTTTTCATCATCATGCCAATAATATGGCGGCAGTTGGAACCAGCCATGCGTTTTAAGGGTGGCTTCCAGGTTGAAGGGTTGGGGAATGGTTAATTCGAATGGCATCGCTTTTTCCGGTGAAAATATCACCTTTTAATAGTTGGGAATTTTGCCTAATTTGTCCGTATGCAGATTGCAGTGTTAGAACAACCCTACGCGCAGGTTGTATTCCCGGTGCCGGTCGAGCATGCTTTCACCTACCGGGTGCCCGAGCATTTAAGCGATGATATCGTGCCCGGGGTGCGCGTGCTCTGTCCCTTTGGCCCGCGCAAGACGACGGGATTTGTCGTCAGTCGCACGGCAACGACGGACATTGAAAAACTGCGCGACATTGAACAGGTGCTCGATCCGGTGCCGTTGTTCACGCCGCAGGTTTTAGAGTTGGCCCGCTGGTTAGCGGATTATTACATCTGCGGGTGGGGCGAAGTGTTGAAAGCGGCGCTGCCTGCCGGCATCAATATCGACTCCGAGCGCGTGGTGCGACTGCTGCATCCAAGTCCGCCGGAACTGGCAGCGTTTTTGGCGCATTCACCGCGGCAGGCGGATATTGTGCTGCGCGTCGCAACGGAAAATCCCATGCGGATGAGCAAACTGATCAAGGCCATGGGGACAAATATTTACGGTCCGCTGAAGCAGCTTCGCGACAAGCGATATGTCCGAATCGAACTCGAATTGCCGGAAGCCAGGGTCAGGCCCAAGTATGAGACGGTCGTGCATCTGGCGGATAAATATTCGCATGACGATTTCGGGCAGCTCATTCACGATTTGCAGACGCCGGCGCCCAAGCAGGCAGCGGTGTTGTCTTTGTTGCTCTCGTCCGTCGGCTCGACCGTAACGCGTCCCGAAGTCTGCCGTTTCACTGGTGCGAAAAGTACTGTCATCAATGCGTTGGCGGAGAGGGAATATATCCGACTGGAGAAGCGCGAAGTCATTCGCGACTATTACAGCGATCTCCCCATCGAACCACCGCCAAAACTGCTGTTGAATCCGGACCAGCAGGCCGCCCTTGCGGTGATCAAGAGCTCACTGGACAGTGGTCACGCCGACACCCTGCTTCTGCATGGCGTCACCGGCAGCGGCAAGACGCAGGTTTATATCGAAGCGATCTATCATGTCCTCGCCAAAAACAAGACCGCCATCGTTCTGGTGCCCGAAATTGCCCTGACCCCGCAGACCGTGCGGCGATTCCGTGCCCATTTTGCCGAGCAGGTGGCTGTTTTCCACAGCCGAATGTCACCGGGTGAACGCTATGATTCGTGGCGCAAAACCTGGGAGGGCAAGCACCGCATCGTCATCGGACCCCGCTCGGCGATATTCTCGCCATTGAAAAACATCGGCCTCATCGTCGTCGATGAAGAGCATGAGCATTCTTATAAACAGTCTGATCTGACGCCGCGCTATAACGGCCGTGACATCGCCGTGGTGCGCGGCCACACCGAAAAAGCGGTCGTTGTCCTCGGCTCGGCGACGCCGGCCATCGAGTCCTATTTCAACGCCAGCATTGAAAAGTACAAATTTATCACCATGCCGAGCCGGATCGACAATGTTCCCATGCCCGCGGTGGAAATCGTCGATATGAAACACGAGCCTAAAATCCCCGGGCGCGTCGAGCCGATCATTTTCTCCCGACGTCTGCGCGTCAAGATCGACGAAAAGCTGAGCAAGGGCGAGCAGATCATCCTCTTTCTCAATCGCCGCGGATTTGCCACCATGTTCAAATGCCATGATTGCGGCTATTTGGCCACCTGCGAGCATTGCGATATATCGCTCACCTTTCACCTGCGCGGCCATCTGCTCAGATGTCACTATTGCGGCTACACGCGCCGCGCCCCGGACGTTTGTCCCGAATGTTCCGGACGCGACGTGATGCTGCGCGGCATCGGCACCCAACGAGTCGAAGAGGAGCTGAAACTGCTCTTTCCCGGCGTCAAGGCATTGCGCATGGATATGGACACCACCAAAGGCCGCATGGCGCACGATCGGGTGTTGTCGAAATTTGCCAGCGGCGAGTACTCGATTTTATTGGGCACGCAAATGGTGGCAAAAGGCCTGGATTTTCCCAACGTCACTCTGGTCGGCGTCATCAACGCCGACACCGAGCTGTTGCTGCCGGACTTTCGTTCGGCCGAGCGCACCTTTCAGCTGCTCACGCAGGTGGCCGGTCGCGCCGGCCGAAAAGAAAAGTTGGGTGAGGTGATCATTCAGACGTTCACGCCGGAGCATTACAGTCTGCAGTACGCCAGAAAGCATGATTACGAGAATTTCTTCAAAGCCGAGCTGTTCGACCGCAAGGGATTGATGTATCCGCCTTACAGCCGGCTGATCAGTGTGCTTTTCCGCGGGCCGGATGAGAAGCGGGTGCAGGAAGTCGCGACGCAGCTGGCACAACTGATACCGCTGAGCACAACCTATCGCCTGCTCGGTCCGACGCAGGCGCGCATCTCTAAAATTCAGAATTACTATCGCTGGCAGATTCTGTTGATGAGCGACAAGCAGAACGACGCCGGGGGTAAGGAGATGAAGAACGCCCTGCGCGCGGCGCTGCAAGAGTTCAGGAAAAAACACCGGGCAACCAGGGTGGAGATCATCATTGATGTGGATCCGATGTCGGTGTTGTAAAGGGAGACCGGAGACGGTTGAAAATTGCACGCCTTCCGCACCGGAAGGACGGTCAGTTTCAGGTGTTTGTCAGTTTGTAGTACGAGACGGAATCGTAGATGGTGCGCAGGGGAAGTTTTCTCTCGTCAAAGGCGCCGGCCCATGCCGGGCTGGCCGATACCCAGTAATTCATGTGAATGCTCATCGGATGCTGCAATTCCCGCATAATTGTCGCATCATTAAAAGTGGCGGATACAGTGCCGTCGACGAGAAACCTGATCGAGCTTGCCGTCCATTCGATCGCATACTCATGCAGTGCGACGGCGGCATCGAAGCCAAGGCTCACAGACGTGGAGGTCGATTTCAACTCACCATTGACCATCCAGTGCAGGGCATACGAAATGGTTGTCGTGCTGCCGGGGAATTCGATATCGATTTCAAACCAGTCGACGAGTACATCCTGCTCATAGACGCCATCCATGAGAAAAAAGGAGGTGATCACTCCCGGAGGGCTGTTCGGCTTGAGCAACGTTTTAAATAGGCCGTACTGATACTTTGCGGTGGTGTAAATTTCGGCGCCCCAATAAGGTTTGTCGGCGAAGCTGCCACCTCTCTCTTTTTTGCTGATTGCCAGGACAAGCTGGTCATCCTCGATATTAACCATCCGCGAGCTGAATTCACACAAGTTGTTGTCGAATGTCCAGTCGGCAATCCGCCATCGTCCGCCGAGCCCTTCGTCGAATGTCTCTTCCCAGACGAGCGTACAGGATGGTTCGTCCGCCGGCACTGTCGGTGACGAGGAGTCACAGTTCGACAGCAGGATGAGCCCAGAAGTGAAGAGGCAGAGGATGAGCTGTTTGAGAGATGTGCCGGGCATATTGTGACCCTCAAAGTTCGGGGCTAAAATAACAAAAGGGGCGACAGGATGCAACTGAAATTTGTCAAAAAAAAGGCGAGCCATCGCTGGCTCGCCCGATAAAGTATCTCGGTGGTTTTCTTTTACCCACTCGATTCGTTATAGAACCTTAAAAATAATCATTGCGAAAATCCCTGATGTCCGCTTCCTCTTTCAGTTTGGTGTACCATTGCGCAAAAATCTGGTTTCGCTGTCGAACATTCAACTGCATCTTCAGGCTCTCTTTCTGATTCTGAAATGCCGCCTCATCAAAATCAGATTTGCTCACTAGCTGAAGAATATAATAGCCGCGCGTTCCTTCGACGGGCTCTGAATAGTCTCCCACATTCAGCTTGAAGGCAGTGGCGGCGACGGACGGTTCCCGTCCGACTCCCGGAATGGTGCCGCCGAGGGTGAATTCTTCAGTCTGCTTGACTTCGAGGCTGTCCATTGCCGCGACCTGTTCGAGCATCGTGCCGGCAGCGAGGTTGTTATAGGCAGCTTGCGCGGCAGCTTTGGCCGCTTCCATGCGTTTCCCGGACTGCATCGCGCTCTTGATGCGGGGCGTGACTTCGTCCAGCGGTTGGGTCCGTTCGGCGATGATTTCCGTCAGCTCCACGACAAGGTAACCTCGGTCAGTATAAAAGACATCGCTCACATCGCCGATTTTCGCTCGAAAGGCGAAACGATTGACGCGTTGCTCCATGCCAATGCCGGGAACAAAGCCTTCGATCTCAAATGGCTGCGTTGTATTCACCTGCAAACTTTCGGCTTCTGCTACGGTTCGCAGGCGCGAGTCTTTGGCCGACTCGGCTATAAACGCCGCTTCGCCCTGCAGGCTCTCGCGCGTCGCGTTCGACGCTTCAATTTTGATCAGAATATGACGAGCCTTGACTTCCTCTTCGCCATCGCTGGTGCGTTTGTCCTCCACCTGGATGATATGCAATCCGTACTGCGACTCGACAGGCCCGACGATGTCGCCGATCCTGGCGGCAAATGCCGCATCCGCGAACGGTTTGACCATGGCCGTTCGTTTAAAAAATCCCAGATCGCCGCCGCTTGCCGCTGACCCCGGATCCTGGGAATAGATCTCTGCCAACTGGGCGAAATCTTTGCCGTCCTTTGCATCTTGCAAGAGTTCCAAGGCTTGCTGAAACGCGGCGTTGCTGTCGGTCGGCGTCGGTTTCAGTTCAAAGAGGACATAATCGACAATGCGTTTTTCATTCTCAAAATAGTCGTCCTTGTTCTTCTCATAATAGGCCTTGATCTCCGCCTCGGTTGGTTCAGCAATATCGGAGTAATTGGCGGCATTATAAAAGATATAGTTGACGTTCGCTCTCATATTATTTTTCATGAATTCGAGGCGAGCATCGTCGTCCGTCACAACGGTCGTTGAATTGAGCAGGTTGCTGAGTTTTTGAAACGGTAAAGTGTTGCGCAGGTAATAGATCACGCCATCCCACTGCTGATCCAGTTCCGCGTCATTCAGGGCCGCCTCATAGCGCGCCATATCAAATACGCCGTTTGAATCCTGAAAAGCGGGCGTATCCCGGATGAGCTGGGGAGGATTGTTCCACAGTTCGGCGGTAATTTCTTCGTCGCCGGGGATGAGATTCAGCTTGCCGACAACCTCGCTCAGCAGCCGCTGCTGCACGAGCCGCTCAAACACCTGGTTTTCGATTTGCTGCAGCTGATAGCCTTCGGGATCCGCACCGCTCTGCTCCCGCTGCGTCTTGAGCTCCTGCTGATAGGCCCGGTTGAATTCATCATAGCTGATATCATTGCCGTTCACCTGGGCGATGACGCCTTGCGGACGCCTGCCCTGAAATCCTCCCATGCCCCAGTCAAATATGATGGTAGCAATAAATGCGAGAACCAGAATCAACAGGATTGTTTTCATGCTCTCGCGCATTTTGTTCATAACCGCCATGCCGATGACCCTCGTCTTGAGTTGATCTACAGGATTGATTTATGAAAAATAAAACCAAAAAATATAACGTAAAAAGCTATGAAAATCAAGGTCTTTTTGCCGTCACCCGAATGAGACCCGATCCTCGCTGTTCTATTGCGCCAATGATCGCACAGGGCGTGGTGCATGTGCTCTGCAATGCTGCCAGCAGAGGATCGGCATGCTGTGCGGAAACCGCAAAAAGCAGGCCTCCGGATGTTTGGGCATCGGCTAGTACGAGTTTGTAAACAGGCGGCAAGCTCGCTTCAAAGTGAACATGCTGCGCGACGTAATCAAGATTGTCGATCGTGCCGCCGGGCACGGCGCCGGCATTTGCCATCTCCACGACGCCATCGATCAATCGCACCTGGTCATAAAAAAGGACAGCGTCGACCTGGCTGGCTCGCGTCATTTCCCGCATATGTCCCAGCAGACCAAAGCCGGTGATGTCCGTGCAGGCGTGAATATCGAATCTTTTCGCTGCCTCGGCCGCCTCGCGGTTCAACGCGCTCATGATGCGGATTACTTCCTGTTCTGTTGCGGCCGATGTCATGCCTCGTTTCAACGCGGTCGTGATGATGCCCAGCCCCACTGGCTTGGTGAGAATCAGGACGTCGCCGGGTTGCGCACCGCCGTTTCGCCAGATTTTGCGCGGATCGACCTTGCCGGTCACGGCCAGGCCGAATTTGGGCTCCGTATCATCGACCGTGTGACCACCGATGATCGCTATGCCGGCTTGGGCCGCCTTGTCGCTTGCTCCGCGCAGGATGGCTTGCAAAACTGTCATTGGCAATCTGTTTGCCGGAAATCCGACAATATTCAGGGCGAACAATGGCTCGGCGCCCATGGCATAGATGTCACTGAGAGAGTTGGCCGCCGCTATGGCGCCAAAGTGGTACGGATCGTCAACAATGGGAGTGAAGAAATCGACCGTCTCGACGAGCGCTAGATGTGCCTCGATTTTGTAGACGGCCGCATCATCCGCCGATGCTGCATCGACGAGGATGTTGACATCGTGCGAGGTGGGCAAAGATTGCAACACCTCTTCCAGCGCTTGCGGACGAAGCTTGCAGGCACAGCCAAGTCCGTGAGTGAAATGGGTCAGCTTTATGACTTTATCCTCCTCTTGCGCCTGAACGTTCTCGCCGCGCAAATTTCGGATGGTTGACGCGATCCGATCGATAGCGATATCGATCTCTTCAGATGTCGTCAGGGCGCCGACTGAAAATCGAATCGTCCCCATGGCCCATTCGCTCGGCACATTCATGGCTTCGAGGACGTGCGACAGGCTGATTTGATCGGCGTGGCAGGCCGCTCCTGCGGAGGCGGCGATCATATCCAGCTCGGAGAGAATCGTGTTGGCCTGCAGACCGTAAAAGCTGATGCTGAGAGTGTTGGGTAACCGTTTTTCTGCCGGGCCATTCAGTCGTATCTTGTCAACTTTCTTTTGCAGTCCGTTCAGCAAACGATCCGCCTGTTTTTTCAGCGTCGCCTGGATGACGGGCAAATCGCGCTGGACGACCTCACAGGCTTGTCCAAGGCCGACGATTTCAAGAACATTTTCGGTGCCGGCCCTCAAACTGCGCTCATGATCCGCTCCGTGTATCTGTTTTTCCAGTTCGATGCCGCGCCGAACATAGAGGGCGCCGATTCCTTTCGGGGCATAGAGTTTGTGCCCGGCCAGGGAGAGCATGTCGACGCCCAGCTCATACACGCGCACGGCTATTTTCCCCACGGATTGTGCGGCGTCCGTGTGCAGCACAATGCCCTGTTTTCGAGCGATTTCGCTGATTTCGGCGATGGGCTGTAGGGCGCCCACTTCATTATTGGCATGCATGATGGAGATGAGAATGGTGTCGGGTCGAATTGCCTTCTCGACATCGTCGAGATGAACGAGACCGAATTCATCCACCGTGAGGAAAGTTATGCTGAAACCGTTTCTTTGTAAAAAATGGCACACCTCATGAACGGCCGGATGTTCGATGGCTGAGGTGATGATATGACGACCTTTTGTCTGATGGGCGTAGGCATATCCTTTGATAGCCAGATTGTTTGACTCACTGCCGCCGCTGGTGAAATAAATTTCGTCGCTCTCACATCCGAGGCAGCGAGCCACCTGTGCTCTGGCATTCTCTATCGCCATTCTCGTCTGCACACCGTACCAGTGCGTACTCGATGGATTGCCGAATTTTTCAAAATATGGCAGCATCGCATTTTTCACCTCCGGAAGGAGCGGCGTGCTGGCATTGTAATCCAGGTAAATATGATCCATGGTGGCGCCTTTCACATTAGTGGCATGTTAACTTGCATATTTATCATCATGTTGTATGGTAATTTTCGTTGATTCTTTGATTGAAATTAATTATAATAGAATCTAAAACCTTGGAGCACAGCCTATGTGGGCCGATATTTTCATTGCCAGTTTATGGGGTGGTATCGTGGCGATTGATACCACAGCTCTGATGCAGATTATGATTTCCCGTCCGATGATGGCCTGCTCGGTCGTCGGACTCTTGCTGGGAAATTTTCCGCTCGGTTTTGTGATGGGTTTTCTTGTCGAGCTGCTGTACATCAGCGAACTGCCCATCGGCGCTGCCAAATTTGCCGAAGGCAATGTCGGCTCAACCGCTGCCGCTACACTTGCGATCCTGACAACCCGGCAACTGCCGCAGCACTATTTCATGAGCATTGCGTTGGCTTTGATCTTGTTTGTCCCACTCAGTTCGTTGGGCGGCCGACTCGTCCTGCTCAAACGAAAAATCAATGGCGTCATTTATGAGCGGTTGATCTATCGAGACCTGCTCGCTCCTCGGCAGATCAATGCAGCGCAACTTTATGGCATCCTGTTAAGCTTTCTGGTTGGTTTCATCACCTTGACTATTTCATCCATTCTTTTTGTATCTGGTGCAACGTGGTTGTTGTCGCGCATACCTGCAACATACGATAAAATTTTTCAACCTGCAATGGGCGGTGTGCTGGCGGCCGGATGCGTCTTTTTGGCGCATCTGTTTTGGAAACAGCATCGCAAGAAGTGGGTGCTTTTTATCGGCTTGGGACTTGGCTTGATTCTTTTTGTAAAGTATCTCTGATGGCAGTGCGAACGCGAAAAATTGACCGGTTCAACATTTTTATCCGTTGCTTTTTCATCCAGGCATCCTGGAGTTTCAAAGCGCTCATTGGCATGGGCTTTTGTTTTTGTGTTATACCATTGGCGCGACGTTTATATGATTCGCCCAAGGATCGTTCGGAATTTCTGCGGCGTCATCTTGATTTTTTTAATTCTCACCCCTATTTTGTCACTTACTGTCTTGGCGCGGTGACAAAATTGGAAGAACAAGCGCAACAGCAGCAGTGGCCGGACTGGCGACCGATCTCCATCTTTAAAGAGAGACTGACCGGTCCGCTGGGTGTTCAGGGCGATCAGCTCTTCTGGAATCGAATCAAGCCCATGACTATTGCCATCGGTATGGTTGTCGGTTTGACGCTCGGCCGGATCGCTTTGCCGGTCTTTTTGCTCATTTACAATATTCCGCACTTTTATATCCGGATCAAGGGATGGCGCTTGAGTTATCGCATGGGATTTGATATCGTCTCCGTCTTATCAACGAGAAGATTTCAGGCCATCGGCGACAAAATATCGATTCTCGGATTAGCAGCTGCGGGGGCGCTGATCAGCACGGCGGCCTGGTGGAGTTATGAACAAAACTTTGCTGTTCTCGCGTCGTTCTGCCTCTCCGCCGCATTGACGATGGCGCTCATCAGGCTGAAAGTGGCGGTGAAATTTATCATTCTGGCTGTCACATGCCTCGGAATATTGGTTGGATTGTTGACACTCTAAGAGATAAGGAATAATCAGAGCAAGATAATGGTATCAAAAAAAATTACCGTAAAAAATAAATATGGCATTCATGCAAGACCAGCGCGTCTCATTGTCGAGACGGCCGTGAAATTTCAATCGGATATTTTTTTGCTTAAAAACAACGACGAAATCAATGCAAAAAGCATCATGGGAATTTTAATGCTCGAAGCCAGCAAAGGAACAGATCTGGTGATAAAGTGCAATGGCGAGGATGAATCGGCAGCTTTGCAGCAGATGGCGCAGGTATTTGAGACAATCGCACAATTGAAGGAATGGGAAGAGGCCTAGGAGTGTCCATGGGGCAAACAGAGAGCGAGATTCGATTGTACGGCATCGCTGCATCGCCAGGTGTCGCCATTGGTGCGGTGCTCGTCATCGGCACAGAGATGCTGAAAGTTGAGAAAAAAACAATTCCGGCAAAAGCAGTGTCAGCCGAGCTCGACAAATTCGACACCGCCCTGGCAAAGTCCATGTCAGATGTCGAAAAGATATACGATATGGCCGCTGTTACACATGGAGAAGAGGCCGCGCAAATTTTTAATGTTCATAAAGCGATGCTCAGCGATCCCATGCTGGTCGAAGAGACAAGAAAAATAATCAAAAACGACAAGACGAATGCCGATTATGCTTTCTCGTTTGTGATGGATAAATATATCACTATTCTGCAAGGTTTCCAGGACGAATTGTTCAAGGCGCGGGCCGTCGATGTTCAGGATTTGAAACGCCGAGTCATTCGCTATATTCGAGGCGAATCGCAGCGACAACTTGCCAGAATCGGCGCACCTGTGGTCATTTTTGCTACGGAACTGACGCCATCGGACACTGTCCAGCTGGAAAAATCCAACATTCTCGGTTTTGCCACGGACTATGGCGCCCGCACGTCGCATGCCACTATTCTGGCGCGATCCATCGGTGTTCCCGCTGTCGTTGGACTCAACAGCGCGGCTAAAGTGATGCGCGACGGCATCACCGTCATCCTGGATGGCGATGAGGGCTTGTGCGTCATCAATCCGAGCAAAAAGAGTCTGGCGCTGTACAAAAAGCGTTACGATGCCTATATTTCGCTCGAGAAAAGGCTGGAAAGCATTAAAGCATTGCCGGCTCGCACGCTGGACGGCAAGGATTTGGCGCTCGCTTCCAACATTGAATTTCCCGAAGAGGCCGATCATATTCGAGAATTGCATGGTGACGGCATCGGATTGTTTCGAACAGAATATCTCTATCTGGCCGGACCAACGGAACCTACGGAAGAACAGCAACTGAATGACTATAAGCACATTGCCGAGCAGGTGGGCGGCAAACCGGTCATCATTCGGACATTCGACCTTGGCGGCGACAAGCCGCCGGTGTCGCTCTCTTTACCGGTTGAAGATAATCCGTTCCTCGGTGTTCGCGGGGTTCGGCTCTATCGGGACAGCGGCCATGAACTCTTCCGCACGCAGATTCGCGCTATTGTTCGGGCCAGCATCTTTGGCGATGTACGGATCATGTTTCCGATGATCGCTTGCGTCTCCGAAGTTCACTACTGCAAAAACGTCGTCAAAGAGATTCAGGCCGAACTGGATCAAGAAGGGATTCCTTTCAAGGAAAACATTCCAATCGGCGCCATGATCGAGGTGCCCTCGGCGGCCGCGACAGCGGACATAATCGCCAAAGAATGCGATTTTTTAAGCATCGGCACCAATGACCTCATTCAGTATACAACGGCAGTGGATCGCGGCAACAAGAATCTTGACTACCTGTATCAGCCTTACAATCCCGCTGTCCTGCGTCTCATTCATCAAACCATAAAAAAAGGGCATCAACAAGGTACATGGGTGGGCATGTGCGGCGAAATGGCGAGTGACCCGCTCATGACGATGGTCCTGATAGGCATGGGCTTGGATGAGTTCAGCGTGAGCCCGGTATCGCACCTGCTCATCAAGCAAATTATCCGGCTGGTCGATTTTCACGCGTGCGAACGCAGCGCTGAAACAGCTCTTGATTTCAGCAGCACCGATCAGGTCCAGACCTATCTGAAAAATCTGTGTTATGAAAATTTTCCCGATCTCCTGCGTTCTTAAACCGATTACGAGTCTTTTCATGTTATATGATGAGATACAGGAGCACGATCGCTCCAATATGTTTGAGTTGATACGCACTTGCGCACAACAGATTGAATCGGCGTGGCAGCGGGCAAAAAGCAGATCATTCGCCCGCATCGATGAACCTGTCGATAAAATTGTCGTTGCCGGCATGGGCGGATCCGCCATCGGCGGTGAGTTGCTGGCGGGATTGTACCTCGATCAGCTCCGCGTCCCTCTTTTGGTTCATCGTGACTATGCACTGCCCAATTACATAAACGCTCGGACACTTTTATTGGTGAGCAGCTATTCTGGCGATACGGAAGAAACCCTGTCCGCGCTGCACAGCGCTATTGGACGAACGAAAAATATTATCTGCATCAGCTCGAATGGGGAATTGCAAAAAAGGGCTGTTCAATACAAGATCGATTTTATGCCGGTTTCGGGCGGTCAGCCACCCCGAACAGCGCTTGCATATATGTTTTTCTCCATGCTGGCCATTTTGCAGTATTATGGTCTGCTGGATGAACAGGATGATTTTGTTGAGGAGACTATCGCCCTGACAGGCCTCCTGGGACAGCAATATATAGATTATGCCAATCCGGATAATCCGGCGTTATCGCTTGCCCGAGAATTGCAGGGACGCATTCCCATCATTTATGGTGCTGCTGAACCCAGCAGCGCGTTGCCGATTCGATGGCGAAACCAGTTGTCTGAAAATGCCAAAGTACTGGCGTTTTCAAATATTTTGCCGGAAATGAATCACAACGATATTGTCGGATGGCATCCCGCCTCCGCGTTTCTCGATCGCGCGTTGGTCATTTTTTTATTGGACGACGAGCTATCAGAACGAATGCTGGCTCGTATCGATATTACTAGACGGATTGTTACAGGACAGGGTGCGGCATCGCTCACCCTATCGTCGAAGGGTCGTTCAAAGCTCGCCAGATTGTTCTCTTTGCTTGTGCTCATCGACTATGCGAGCTTTTATCTGGCTATTCTGAATGGAGTCGATCCGACGGATATATCCAACATCGACTATTTGAAGCAAGAATTGGCGGCTCTGACGATGTAAATCATGAACGCAGCTCAGCGTTGCTGCGGGCAATACGTTTGCGCTAAAATCGGAATAAAACCTGCATATAAATTGCTTAATCTTCACACATGATCAAAGGGAGAAAATAAATATGGCAGAAATGCTCTTTACATCAGAATCGGTGACCGAAGGTCATCCCGACAAAGTTGCCGATCAGATCTCGGACGCTGTGCTCGATGCTGTTTTTGAAAAAGATCCGTACGGCCGAGTTGCTTGTGAGACATTCGTGACGACAGGTCTTGTACTGGTTGGCGGTGAAATCACCACCGAGACCTATGTGGATATCCCTACTATTGTGCGCAGCACGGTGGAGGAGATCGGCTACACCAACGCTCATTATGGCTTTGATTATGAGACCTGTTCGGTGCTGACCACCATTGACCAGCAGTCGCCCGATATTGCCATGGGAGTGAATCGTGACGGCGCCGGCGATCAAGGCATGATGTTTGGTTTCGCGTGCGATGAGACCAAAGAATTAATGCCTCTGCCGATCATGTTGGCGCATAAATTGACGCAACGACTGGCAAAGGTGCGAAAAACCGGCGAGCTCGATTATCTGCGGCCGGATGGCAAGTCTCAGGTGACTGTCAAATATATCGACGGCGTCCCGGCAGAAATCAGCACGGTCGTCGTCTCGACCCAGCACGCCCCGGATGTCGATAACGAGACTATTCGCCGTGATATGATTGAAAAGGTGATCTATCCCGTGATGCCGAAAGATTTGTTGCGCGCCAACGGGCCGAAATATCATATTAATCCGACCGGCCGTTTCGTCACCGGCGGTCCGCAGGGCGATGCCGGATTGACCGGACGTAAAATTATTGTCGATACATACGGCGGCTATGCGCGCCATGGCGGCGGCGCCTTTTCCGGCAAAGATCCGACCAAAGTCGATCGCTCGGCTGCCTATGCGGCGCGCTATATTGCCAAAAATATTGTCGCCGCCGGCCTGGCAAAAAAGTGCGAAATTCAACTGGCCTATGCGATCGGGGTGGCAGAGCCGGTTTCTATCTGCGTGGATACATTCGGCACCGGCGAGTTGCCCGGAGAGGAAATAGTCAAATTAATTCTGAATACTTTTGATCTGACACCCAAAGGCATTATTACAATGCTGAACCTTCGTCGCCCGATCTACAAACAGACAGCTGCTTATGGTCACTTTGGCCGCGAGGGTGACGCTTTCACCTGGGAAAAACTCGATAAAGTTCAGGCGTTGAAAAAATAAAATGACCGAAAAAACGGAGGATATGTGAATTACGATATCAAAGATATTAACCTGGCGGATAAAGGCAAGATGCGCATTGGTTGGGCGGAGCGCGATATGCCTGTGCTCAGATTGGTGCGTGACCGTTTTGCAAAGGAAAAGCCGCTGGCCGGCAAAAAGATGTCCGCCTGTTTGCACGTGACGGCCGAGACCGCCAACCTGGCTCGCACGTTGAAGGCCGGCGGCGCTGACGTGGTGCTGTGCGCCTCGAATCCCCTGTCAACACAAGACGATGTCGCCGCCGCCCTGGTGCGCGATTTTGATGTTCCGGTTTTTGCCATCAATGGCGAAGATAATAAAACCTATTATCAGCATGTGCATGCTGCCATCGGACATGCTCCGGTGGTGACTATGGATGATGGCGCCGACCTGGTCTCTGAAATTCATCACAGCTATCCGGATATCGCCAAGCAGATCATCGCATCCATGGAGGAGACGACGACGGGCGTCATTCGCCTGCGGGCGATGGCCAATGACGGTGCGCTGAAATTCCCGGTAATTGCTGTGAATGATGCGATCACGAAAAATCTGTTCGACAATCGATACGGCACCGGTCAATCCACAGTGGACGGCATCATACGCGCGACCGATATATTATTGGCCGGAAAAAATGTCATTGTCGCCGGCTACGGCTGGTGCGGTCGCGGCTTTGCCACGCGTTGCCGGGGCATGGGCGCCAACGTGATCGTCACTGAGGTTGATCCGATTCGCGCCCTCGAAGCGGCGATGGATGGCTTTCGCGTGCTGACGATGATGGAAGCGGCCAACGTCGGCGATCTCTTTTGCACGCTCACGGGCGATATTCACGTCATCCGGCCCGAGCACATGATGTCGATGAAAGACGGCGCAATTGTCGCCAATTCTGGCCACTTTAATGTGGAAATCGATCTCGATGGTCTGCAAAAAATCGCCACATCCGGCCCGACGCAGGTTCGCCACCTCGTGGATGAGTACATTTTGCCGAATGGCCGACGAATTTATATTCTCGCTGAGGGACGACTGATAAACCTCGCCGCTGCCGAGGGTCACCCGGCTTCTGTCATGGATATGAGTTTTGCCACCCAGGCACTCACCACCGAATGGGCTGTTCAGCAGGGCGCCGGTCTGGATGTTCGCGTCCATGATGTGCCGGATGCCATCGGGGACTGGGTTTCGCGCCTCAAGCTGCAGAGTATGGGGATCACAATTGATGAGCTCACGGAAGAGCAAAAAGAATATCTTTCTTCTTGGCAAATGGGCACTTAATGCTTATATTAAGAGACCGGCATCTCCTTGCCGGTCTCGTGGCGTTATTTTGGGATGGTGAATGCTATTTTGGGTGTGGATATGAGAAAGTGTATATTAAACGCTTTTGTTTTTCTTGCCATTCCCCTCACTGCGTCCGAAATATTCAGCAATGCGCGTCAGTATGCTCTCGGTGGCGCCTATTCCGCCATGGCGCAGGGCGCTGATGCCCTTTTCAGCAATCCGGCCAATCTTTACTTGAACCATAAGCGTAAATTTTCCATGAATATACTCGGGATCGGCGCCGAATTGTCCAACAATTCGATCTCACACGTCACCTATCAGCGCTACGTTGGGGATTATCTGGATCCGGAGGAAATAGACTACCTTTTGAGCAGGATTCCCAAAGAGGGCGTGAGTTTGCGTTCTGATGCCAAGCTGCAGGCATTCAGCATCGGCTACGGCCCCGTCGCCATCGGCATTCGCGGTTTTTCAACCTATTCCAGTCTCTTTGCCCGCGAGCTGTTCGAATTGGCCTTTAAAGGAAATGAAATCAATCGGATTTACAGGTTCGATCCGGTGAAAGGGGATGGACTATCCGTCGTGTCCGCCGGAGTGGCGTTGGGCCATAGTTTCTATTTTGAAAATTCCGTCATCAAAAACTTTGGCTTTGGCGCCAATTTCAGATACCTCTACGGTCTGTCATATACGCGGGTCACTGAATCGTCATTTTTCGCCCAAACAACCTATTCCTCCATGGATGGCGCTGGTTCGATAAAAGCGGAGTACTCCGAGGGCGGCGCCGGTTACGGTGTGACCGTGGGGACGACGGTCGCCTTGTACAACGATTTTCGCGCCTCAGTCGTCGTTGAAAATATTTATTCGACAATGGACTGGGATAAAAGATCCCGGGAGCTCTCTTTTCTATTTGATATCAATGAAGAAAGGATAGAGTCTATACTGGAAGCGAACGGCACGGTTGATTCTCTGATTTTTACCCAGGACAGCTCCATCGCGGTCGATAAATTCACCACGTCCCTGCCGAGTGTTTTGCGCCTCGGGTTGATGCTTCCTTTACAGGCGAATAGATGGTACCTGAATTACGAATATGAACAGGCTTTTGATGAAACGGAATTTTCAGCGGTCAAGCGGCGTTTTGTCCTCGGTGTCGAATTTCTACCGAACCGGGTGTTTCGCTTCCGCATCGGCGCCTCGTTCGGCGGCAATTACGAAAATCATTATTCAGGCGGCATGGGGCTTGCCTTCGACCGATTTTGCTGGGACATTGCCTTTCGAACCTACGGCGGCATCACTTCATGGGCATCAAAAGGTTTTGGGGTGGCGACGAGCATCGCCATTCGATATTAAATGAATCCGAGTCATACTTGGCGCGGCCTTTGGCCGTAACCAAACAATGTAGCAATTACGAAAAACTAAACGCAAAGGCGCAAAGAACCGCAGAGGTTCGCAAAGAAAAATGGATGTGCCGAGGCATTAAAAACTTTTC
>JAFGJB010000010.1 GCA_016929295.1 Candidatus Zhuqueibacterota bacterium
ACAATTATGAAAAATTTGCCAATGCCTCGGTCTCCCTCGCCGGTCGACTGATGGCTATCCGCAAGATGGGCAAGGCTTCTTTCGCGCACATCATGGACGCCACCGCGCGCATTCAGATCTATGTCCGGCTCGACCAGGTGGGCGAAGACGCCTATGCCGTTTTCAAGTTGCTCGATATCGGCGACATCATCGGCGTCGAAGGCGAGGTGATGACGACCAAGACCGGTGAGATCACCATCGTCGTCGCCAGGCTGGAGCTGCTGACAAAAAATCTTCGGCCGCTTCCCATCGTCAAAGAAAAGGAAGAGGACGGCCAAAAAATCACCTATGATGCCTTTGCCGATACAGAGGCGCGTTATCGCCAACGCTACGTCGATCTCGTCGTCAATCGCGCGGTGATGGATGTGTTCCGCAAGAGATCGCAGATCATCAGTGCCATGCGCGACTATCTTGATGGACGCGGCTACCTCGAAGTCGAGACGCCGGTGCTGCAACCCATTTACGGCGGCGCCACGGCGCGGCCTTTCATCACCCATCATAATGCTCTCGATATGAGGCTTTATATGCGCATTGCCGACGAGCTCTACCTGAAACGGCTCATTGTCGGCGGCTACGATGGCGTCTACGAAATAAGCAAAGATTTTCGCAATGAAGGCATTGATCGGACGCACAATCCCGAATTCACCATGATGGAACTTTATGTGGCGTATAAAGATTATAACTTTATGATGCAGCTCGTCGAAGAGATGGTGAATGTCATCGCGCAAAAGGTGCTCGGCACGAGCCGCATCACCTATCAGGGCAGCGAGATCGATCTCACCCCGCCCTGGCCGCGACTGCCACTCTTTGCAGCCATCGAAAAATACGCCGGCATCAACCTCTATGGCATGGCCGTCGATGAACTGAAGGCCACGGCCAAAGAGCTGCATGTGGAGATTGAAGATTTCTGGGGCGCCGGCAAGATCATTGACGAAATTTTCGCCAATAAAGTGGAAGCGCATTTGATACAACCCGTATTCATCTGCGATTATCCTGTTGAATTGTCTCCTCTGGCAAAACGTCATCGGGAAAATCCCAAGCTTGTTGAACGCTTCGAACCCTACATTGCGGGACGCGAAATTGGCAACGCCTTCTCGGAGCTGAACGATCCGCTCGATCAACGCGACCGTTTTGACAGCCAGATGAAGCTCAAGGAAGCGGGAGACGAAGAGGCGCAGGTGCTGGATGACGATTTTCTCCGCGCCCTCGAATACGGCATGCCACCGACAGCGGGACTCGGAATGGGGATTGACCGGCTGATCATGTTGCTGACGGATCAGGCATCGATTCGCGACGTGATCTTTTTCCCGACCATGCGGCCGGAAAAGCAATGAACCTCTGAAAGCGAGACCGCCATGTCCTATGAACTATTCGTCGCTTTTCGTTATCTCAAATCGAAACGCAAGACCGGATTTATTTCGCTCATCTCCTATATTTCCATTACCGGCGTGACCATCGGCGTGGCGGCATTGATCATCGTCTTGTCGGTGATGAACGGCTTTGAATCCGAAGTGCGCTCCCGCTTCATCGGTGTGGATGCGCACGTTAAAGTCCGAACCTTTCACGATAAAGGTGTGGACGAGCCCGAAAAAATCATGCAGCAGATCAAGGACACCCCCCACATCGTCGCCATGACGTCCTATGTGCATAAAAAGGGGTTGATCAAATCCAAGACCGAAACCACCGGTCTCATCATTCGCGGCATCGATGCGGCGACGATCAACAATGTCACCGATATTCAGGAGAGCATCAACTATGGCGAGATGAACGTCGGCGTGGTCGAGGTCGGCGAAGATGACGCGCCGCGGCAATTGCCAGGCATCGTCCTCGGCTTCAATCTGGCGGACCGCCTCATGGTGACGCTCGGAGACCAGGTCATTCTCGCCAGTTTTGAGGACGTCACCCGCGTCGGGCAAATGCCGCAAATGATGCAATTTGTCGTCACTGGCTATTTTGAGACCGGATTATTCGAATTCGATGACAATATGGCCTATATAGCGAACGAATCAGCGCAAAAGCTGTTCCGCATGGGCAGCAAGGTGTCCGGCATCGGCATCAAGCTCGATGATTATGAAAATGCCAATGCAGTGAGAAGCCTCCTCGATGAAAAGCTCGGTTACCCCTATCGAATTTTGACCTGGTTCGATCTCAATCAGAATCTGTTCGCCTGGATGAAAATCGAAAAGTGGGCCGCTTTTATCATTCTCAGTTTGATCATCATGGTCGCAGCGTTCAACATCATCAGCACGATGATCATGGTGACCATGGAAAAGACGCGCGAGATCGGCATATTGAAATCCATGGGAGCGACAAACGGCAGCGTGCGCCGCATCTTCACCTTCGAAGGACTTTTTGTCGGCGTTCTGGGCACCATCCTGGGATGCCTGATCGGCTTTGGCCTGTGCTGGGCTCAGCTCAGGTATAAATTCTTGTCGCTGCCGAACGATGTTTACATCATCGACTGGCTGCCAATTATGATGAAATGGACGGACTTTGTCATCATCGCCATCGCTGCGGTCGCCATCACCTTTTGTGCCGCGGTTTATCCGGCGGCGCGGGCAGCGAGACTTGATCCCGTCACTTCGATCCGATATGAATGACGGGCGGCCTCGACTCTTCGCAGTGCGCATCAAAAAAAGGATATTGATCAATGGAAAATCACCCCATTCTGCGCGTCAAAAATGTGCACAAGAGTTATCGCATGGGGAGAACGGATATATTGCCGGTTCTCAAAGGCATCGACATGGAGGTGCAGGAAGGCGAGATCATTGCCGTCGTCGGCCCATCGGGTGTGGGGAAAAGCACGCTCCTGCACATCATCGGCATTCTGGACCGGCCCACGACCGGTCAGGTCGAAATTGATGGTCAGGATGTATTTTCGTACGATGACAACAAGCTGGCGCAGATCCGCAATAAAACGGCGGGATTTGTCTTTCAGGCGCATCATCTGCTGCCCGAGTTCTCAGCTCTGGAAAATGTCATGATGCCGGGGCTCATCGCCGGCCATGGCAAAGCAGAATTGTGCGGAGAGGCTGTCAAGCTGTTGCAGGAGGCGGGATTGAAGCAGCGCCTGGAGCACCGTCCAAAAGAGCTGTCCGGCGGCGAGCAACAGCGCGTGGCGGTCGCACGCGCGCTCATCAACCGACCACGGCTGCTTTTAGCGGATGAGCCGTCGGGCAATCTCGACATGAAGACCGCCGAGGCTCTGCACGCCACCCTCTGGAACCTCAGCCGCGAACATCGCCAAACGCTCATCATTGTCACGCACAACCACGACTTGGCAGCTCGCGCCGACCGCGTCATCGAACTCTTTGACGGCCGCATCAAAAGATCTCTCCGCAACCACACGTCATCGATGGCATAATAATTGTACAAGTAAGGGCGGCAGCTACACTGCAAAGCTAACTCTATATTTTTCAATTTAATTGCACGGGCGGAAATAAAGTGCTTTCCCATTTTGTCATAATTTATTACATTCTGGCAGAGTCTAAAATTAATTGGAAACATGTGCAGGCTGGAATGGTTATATAGATTATGAGGTATTATTTTACCGTCGGAGTTTTTGCATGAAAAACAACTTTTCGAGTCGAGTTCAAATGGTGATTCAATTCGCGAGAGACGAGGCACTCCGGCTTGGACATGACTACATTGGCACTGAACATCTGCTGCTCGGTCTCATTCGCGAGGGCGAGGGCATTGCCGTTGAAATATTGCACTCGCTGGGGTGCGACCTCGATGACATCAAACAGGCAATCGAAGAAGCCGGTCGCGTCAGCAGCGACACGATGACGCTGGGCAATATTCCCTTCACAAAGCGGGCGGAAAAAATCCTGAAAAGCGCTTACGTTGAAGCTGAAAGATATAAATCCGACATCATCGGAACCGAGCATCTGCTGTTGGCGCTGGTGAAGGAACGGGAGGGTGTGGCCTCGCAGATCCTGAACAGCTTCAACGTGACCTATGATTCCGTGGCGACCGAGCTGGGGCGCATTCTGGACGGTCCGTCCTCATCCAGCGGCGCTTCACCGGGCACGCCGCCGGCCGGCGCAGCCGAATCGAATCAGGGCAAATCGCAGACGCCGGCACTCGATCATTTTGGTCGCGACCTCACCAAAATGGCGCGCGAAGACAAGCTCGATCCCATCATCGGTCGAGATGATGAAATTCAGCGCGTCGCGCAGATCCTCAGTCGCCGCAAAAAAAACAATCCGGTGCTCATCGGCGAACCGGGCGTGGGCAAAACAGCTATCGCAGAAGGACTGGCATTGCGCATCATCGAAAAAAAGGTGCCGCGCAATCTGCATAACAAGCGCATCGTCACGCTCGATCTGGGCGCCATTGTCGCCGGGACAAAATATCGCGGCCAGTTTGAAGAGCGCATGAAAGCGATCATGAACGAATTGATCAAACAGCCGGATATCATCCTCTTCATTGACGAGCTGCACACCATCGTTGGCGCCGGCGGTGCATCCGGCTCACTGGATGCATCCAATATGTTCAAGCCGGCGCTGTCGCGCGGCGAACTGCAGTGCATCGGCGCCACGACCCTCGATGAATACCGACAGTATATTGAAAAAGACGGCGCCCTCGAACGACGTTTTCAAAAAGTGATGGTCGATCCGCCATCATTAGAAGAGACTTTTCAAATCGTCAAAGGCCTGCAGAGCCGTTACGAAATGCATCACCGCGTTCGCTTCACGGAAGAGGCGATAAAAGAAATTGTCCATTTATCCGACAGATACATCTCCGATCGTTTTCAACCGGACAAGTCCATTGATGTGATGGATGAGACTGGCGCGCGCGTTCATTTGGCCAATGTGGTGGTCCCGAAAGAGATCACGGAAATTGAAGAGGACGTCAAAAAAGTTCGGGCGGAAAAGGATGCAGTTGTTCGTTCGCAGAACTTTGAAAAGGCCGCGATTTTGCGCGATCGCGAAAAACAGTTGCTGCATGAGCTCGAAGAGACCAAGCGCCGCTGGAATGCCGAGCAGGATGAGCATTATGCCGTCGCTGATGCTGATGATGTATCGGAAGTGGTGTCGCTCATGACCAAAATTCCCGTCACCCGGGTGGCGCAATCCGAATCCGACAAGCTGCTCCTCATGCCCCAGGAACTAAAAAAACGCGTCGTTGGGCAGGACACGGTCATCGAAATGCTCTCGCGCGCCATTCAGCGCACGCGTGCCGGTTTGAAAGATCCCAATCGTCCGATCGGCTCCTTCATTTTTCTCGGCCCGACCGGCGTCGGCAAAACCTATCTCGCCAAAGAATTGGCGCAATACCTGTTCAACGACGAAGATGCGCTCATTCGCATCGACATGTCCGAGTATATGGAAAAATTTTCTGTATCGCGCCTGACCGGTGCTCCGCCGGGATATGTGGGTTACGAAGAAGGTGGACAATTGACAGAAAAGGTCCGTCGACATCCGTATGCCGTGGTTTTGTTCGACGAACTCGAAAAAGCGCACCCCGATGTCTTTAACATTCTATTGCAAATTCTGGACGAAGGTCATGTCACGGACGGATTGGGTCGCAAGATTGATTTCAAAAACACGGTGCTCATCATGACCTCGAATGTCGGCGCTCGCACCGTGCAGCGCAGCGGCGGCATCGGTTTTTCACAGCAGAGTGAAGAGAGCAACTATGAGAGCATGCGAGATCGAATCATCGAGGAGGTCAAGCATCTGTTCAATCCGGAATTCCTCAACCGGGTGGATGAAATTGTCGTATTCCGACAGTTGGTTCGAGAGGACATGGTGAAAATCATCGACATCGTCATGCAGGACATGTTGAGCAAAGTGGCAAATCGCAACATCACCATCGAGCTGACAAAAAGCGCCAAAGAATTCATCACCGAGCAGGGATTTGATCCGATCTATGGCGCGCGCCCGCTCAAACGCACGATCCAAAAACATGTTGAAGATTCAATTGCTGAAGAGCTGCTCAAAGGAACCTTTACGGATGGGGCGCACATTCGGGTGAAGAAAAAAGGCGACGGCCTGTCCTTTGAAGAAGCAAAAAAGGAGAGCAAGGAAGCCGACACCTCATCCGCCCGTCATGAAGAACCGATCGAGGAAGCCTGATTCTATCAAATTCCTCTCAACGCCGCGTTTTTTAACGATGGAGCAGCACATCCTCCCCCTCATTCGGCCATCTGGCGCGAATATCGATCGTATCAGGATAGACGCAAAAGCGCTCCGCCGGCTGAAACGGCGAAGCGCTTCCATAGCTGAAACGACCATTCTCATCTTCATCTCGATAAATTTCCATCACATACGAGCCCGGCAGCATCTGTTCGATCTGGTATTGTCCGGGCTGGCTCACCCATCGCCAGTAAGATGTCTCACTTTTTTCGCCGACCGATCTTACGCGTATGAAAAATGGCCCGCTCGCAGCGGTGTCTTCGTCCGCCACCCTGCCGGAAATGGCGCTCAGCGTGTCCGGATTGACGGAGGTGAATTGTCGCTGAAAGAGCGTATCCGCGAGCGCATTGCCGCTCATGTCAAAAATCGAATCCACAGGCAGCGTGATAAAATATAATCTCTCGCGGGCAAACTCTTTTGTCGGCGTAAAAACACAATGGGCCAATTGCGGCCAGGTGATGTTCCCGGCGATGGTGTCGCCCAGCGTATCGGCCACGACCAGATGTCGCGCCACTGATTCTCCGGACATGGCCTTGGAGAAATGGAAATTCAGCGGCGTATGGGATAAAACAAATTTTGCGCTATCCGGCGGCAACATGCCGATATATCTCGGTTTTGCCGTATCGGGGATGGCGCTGCCCTGAAAAGCGGTGGCGTTCGAATCGGGGTGTAAAGGCAAGTAGTTCAGATCATAGCCCTGTTTTACAGTCACCGTGTACAGCGCACCGGAGTCCTGTCGCGCGGTGGTCAAATGCAGGACGGCAGAATTGTCAAAATCGAGTGCGGCGTTCAGGACAGCCAACACGCCGTTCTGGCTCTCTATGCGGTAATTAGAGATGACCAGCAGGCAATCGGGCAGCATACTTTCACTGAAACGGATGTCAGCCTGTTGGTTACTCGGAGCGGAGGCTACGCTCACCATCGGCTTTATTGTGTCCTGCTGAGCCGTACGAAAATTGAAATTCATGAGGACAAAATCGGTTGAATCGAGAACAATATCCCGCGTGGGGACGCCGATCATATCAAATCCGACATTGTAGACAGTATTGACATCGCGGTCGAGTACTGCGAACAATCGATACTCGCTCAACGCCATATGGGTCAGGGCAAAGGCGCCGTCCACGCCCGTCTGCGTGATGTAGAGGGGGAATTTCGTCGCCGGATCGGCGTCTGTCGTATCCGCCAGATCATAGGCCCATATTTGCGTCCCTTCAACGCGATCGCCATAGACATGCCCGCTCACGCGGCCCTTATCCAGGATCTCGCCGGTCGAGAAAGCCAGCGTGTAGGAATTCTTCATCGCATTATTGCGACGATCTCTGGCGCCGGCGCCGATGGTGATGATGTACGTCCGATCCCGCAACAGCGAATCGGCGAAGGCAATTGTCAAGAGTCTGTCGCGCTTCCATTTATACTGCACATTTTCCGCAAAGGGAGTGATGAAAATCACTTCCTGGCATGAAATCGGATTGACGGCCTCGCTGAACTCAATGATGACTTGAACATCAAGCGGAACATTTGTGGTGTCAGTGGCAGGGAATGTGCGGATAATATAGGGTGGTGACTTGTCCTCCGGCCCACCGGGCGGAAAGCCCTGGCTTGCGCACATCAGAAAGTAGATTGAGAGAAATAAGAGAGCACAGAGTGCAAATGGTTTGTTCATGACTATTCCATAAAAAATTTGTAAAATGTAGAAAATCGCCGGGCGAAATTCAAGCGGTTTATCCACGGCTGAATCGACTGCGATTCGAAGAAAATGCATATGATCCGGCGTCTCTCTGATAAAATCACTTGTGTTTCTCAGAATCTTTAGTAATTTTCTCTAGTGCATCAGAGTCCAAGGGATGAATGCTGCAAAAACTGAAATCCGTGATGATATCATGTCAAGCGAGATTGCTCATTCTCTTCTCAGCCATTTCTATCAGCGTCCATGCTTGATAAATTTTTCAAGTTGGTTTCTTGCCTGTCTGCAAATTAACCATCATTCAACCGCTCGTAAAGGAGGTGATAGCAATCGTTGAAAAAATTACAAACGTTCCTATTTAACGTGGCGTCATGCTGCAAAACACTTAACAAGGAGAGTTCACATGAAAAATCTGGCAATCCTGTTTCTCACCCTCGCTTGCGGGCTGTCATTGCCGCTGGCAGCTCAGAACCTGATTCAGGGCAGCAACATGGAGGATGAGGATGCATGGGAAATAGTCTATTACAATACCGAATTCCAGCCGGAGTATCAGTTCAACTATACTGAGGCGACGATCGACGTCAGCCCGCTCAGGGGCGGCGCTCTGCGCATCTACATGGACGACGGTTCCACGGGCGGTCAGCTGTTGCTGTATCAACGCGTCACCTGTATCGCCGGCCAGGAATACAAAGCCTCGGCCCTCATCAAAATCCTCGATTACTATGCGCCGGAAGATGTCCTGGGCCAATGGTTCCAGTTCTACGTCGCTCTGGAAGAACCCGATCCGACGGCCACCGATTTCAATCCCGCCGGGACAAAAATGTACAACATCGATTCATGGCTGGGAGATCTGAATGTGGCCTGGGAGGACCTCAACGGATATTTTGAAGCCGTCAAATGGGAAAGCCACTATACAACGGCGCCCTACTGGATCTGCCCGGGCGATCCTGGCGCCGAGGTCGAGGTGACGGTCGGCGTCAAGTTCGGCAGCTCGCCGGTGCCGGATGCCTACTTTGATCTCATCGTCGATGATGTCTGTTTCTACCCGATAAGTGCAAACGTTGTTGAGAGCAGCACCATGGATGAGGAAGGCGCGTGGCAAGTCCAGTATTACAACGCCGACAACCTGCCGGAATATGACTTTGGCTACACGCTCGAAAGCGCACCGGCTTATATTCGCGACAAATGCCTGCACGTCATGCTGGACGAGTCGGCCGGCGGTCAGCTTTTACTCTATCAGCGCATTCCGCTCACCGCGGGCGAGACCTACCGCGCCTCGGGCGCCATTCATCTTCTCGATTACTATTCTGCATTCGACCCGGTCAATCAGGGTCCATGGTATCAATTCTACGTCGCACTGGAAGAGCCCGATCCCGCTGCCAGCGACTTTAATCCGGCCGGCACCAAGATGTTTGACATCTCTGCATGGGATGCGGGCTGTTTGATGATTGACTTTGAGCAATTTCAGGGCTACTGGGAGCAGGTACGCTGTCTGAGCGAAATCGCGACAGCGCCCTATTTCACCGTCCC
>JAFGJB010000134.1 GCA_016929295.1 Candidatus Zhuqueibacterota bacterium
AGCCGCGCCAGGCTCTACAGCGCCGCGCTCAGCTATCTGCTCGATTTTCGCGATCGCCGTCGCCGGCTGAATCCCGTGCTGCCGGCGGATCAGGCCCTGCGCGTCCTCACCCCGACCGCGTTGTGGATGCAGGAGGAGATCGGCCGCGATGAGGTGGCCAAGATCCGGCTGCACGACTATGTGCAGGGACAGCTCGACACCCTGCAGGAACCGCCCAAAGCCGATGGCTTTTGCGCCAACCTGCGCGACCGCGCCGGGCTGATCGCCGATTACGGCACGACGGACTATATCTTTCGCCACAAGTCGTTTCGCGAATACCTGTGCGGCGTGCAACTGGCCAAAAAGGGGCGCGAGAAGGATTTCCTCGGCCAAGTGGTGCGGCACTTTGGCGATGACTGGTGGGAGGAGCCGCTGCGCTATTTCATGAGCGAATCGGATGACGTGATCTTTGATCGGTTCATGGAAGCCCTGTTCCACTCGCCGGTGAGCAAGGAGCTCGATCAAAAGGCGCAGAACCTGCTGCAGCAGCTTGTGGCGGAAGCGCCCGCCAAGCGCATCGATGCGTTATCAAAGTGCCTGAATAATCGGCGCCTGGCCGCCAATAAAAAGCGCTATATCCTCGACTGTCTCAAGACCGTCGGCACGGCCGCCGCCAACGAGGCGATCCGGGCGTACAGCCAAAAGACCGAGGAGACCGAAGCCGTGCTCGAATATGCCGAGGAGATCATCGCCCAGACGGCAGCGCCGGCAGCAGAGGCTGCGCTCAAAACACGCCGCGGGCTGACAGTGTTTCAGGAACTGCCCAAATCCTTTCGCAATTCATTCGAGGACAATGCCGAATATCTCCTCATCCCCGGCGGCCGTTTCCGCTATTCGGTGACAAAAAAGGAAGAGGCGGTTGCCAATATCTATTTCGCCAAATATCCGGTGACCATCAAGCGCTACCGACGATTCCTCGATTATCTAGCGGGCGACAACGCGGCCTTGAATGCATTGCTGCCGCCCCGGCAGTACGCCGACGAGCTGTTGGCCATCGCGCCGAAAATCGAAAAGGGCTATGCCGGCTATCTCGGCGCTTCGCCGGCTGACTGGCGCGGCAAGATGCGAATCAAACTTGATGACAAAAAATTCCTCGGCGACGACCAGCCGGTCATTGCCGTCACCTGGTACGACGCCACAGCTTACTGCCTCTGGCTGACGCTGCTGGCGGCGGCGCAGGACGGGATCGGGCAGCTCAAAAATACCAAAGTCTTTTACCGCCTGCCGCACGAAAAAGAGTGGGAATGGGCGGCCGGGCGCGAAGCGGACGGTTCCCTGCGCGACTATCCGTGGCCTAATGACAAGGGCGGGCCCAGCGACAAGTTGGCCAACTATGGGAACATTGTCGGCGTGACCACACCGGTCGGCCGCTACCCGGACGGCGCCACGCCCGAGGGTCTGCTGGACATGGCCGGCAACGTGTGGGAATGGCAGTCCAATCTTTACAGCGCTGGAGGGGCGGCGCGGGCGTTGCGCGGCGGCGCCTGGCGCAGCCTCCTCGAAGTCTATCTGCGCTGTTCCGCTCGCAACCTCAATCCTCCCGACGGCTATTGGCGCGACTACGGGTTTCGCGTCGTGCTCGCCGAGTCCCATTTTTTGGAACTCTGATCTTCTGACCATCTGGAACTCTGAAGGACGAAAATGGAAGAAATGATCATCCAAAAAAAGGCGTATGACTATTGTAAATGGCTGCTCAACCACACGGCCAAATTCCCCAAGAGCTTCCGGTTCAGCGTCGCCGTACGAATCGAAAATGCGATCCTCGATTTCGTCGAGTCCCTTCATATTGCCAACATGCGCAAGGATAAAATACCGCCGCTCAAAAGGGCGGACGAAGCCTTATCCAGGTTGCGCTTACTGTTGCGTCTGAGCTTTGAAATGCAGTTCATCAACTTGCAGTCCTATAAATATACTAGTAGTGTAATAAAATACATCCGGCAAGAAAAGTGGGGAAAATCCGCCGATGCTGAAAACATGCGAAAAAGAACCAGCCATTATTCGTAGATAATATACTCAATTATTTTCTTGATTAAGAAAATTTATTGTCGTATATTCCTTTCAGTATAATTCGTACTCTATTATTTATTTTGACAACAAATGAAAGTTAAAGTAGGTAGAATTTTAGATATCGCAGAAATACACTCCGGCATCTTTCGCAAGCCGGTTCCGGCCGGAACTGTGATCTATCTGCAGGCAAATCATTTTGATGACTGCGGACATGTCAAGCCGTCGACCGTTCTTGCACAAGAATTAGAACGCGACGACAGCGTTGAAAAGCATATTTTAAAAGATCAGGATATTTTGTTTGCGGCAAAAGGCTATAGGAATTTTGCTGCGACCTATTCAGAGCATATCGGGCCTGCGGTCGCCTCGTCGTCGCTGTTTGTCATTCGACTAAAGAACTCGAAAAAAGATATCGTACTTGCCGAATATTTGGCTTGGTATCTCAATTATCCGAATACGCTCTATTATCTGCAGGCGAATGCAAAAGTTGGGACCATTCCGTCGGTTTCGAAAGTGGATTTATCGAATTTGCAAATTCCTATTCCTGCCATAGAGCGGCAAAAAAAGATACTAGTGATAGCTCAATTGGCAGAGAAAGAAAAAAGCCTGTATAATCAAATTGCAGAAAGAAAACATTTTTTATATAATGCATTGATGTATGAATGGGCACATGAAGAATAGCATAAAGGATCCAACATGCAAGTCACTCAGCAAGATATAAACAACCTGGTCTGGAAGGCATGCGATACCTTTCGCGGCGTCATTGATCCGGCGCAGTACAAGGATTATATCCTCACCATGTTGTTTGTGAAATATGTCAGTGATGTGTGGAAAGATAAAGCTGAACAGTATCATAAAAAATATGATGGTGACATTGGGCGCGTGCAAAGAGCGCTCAAGTACGAACGCTTTGTGCTGCCAGAACACTGTACGTTCGATTATTTATTTGAGCATCGTAATGAAGCCAATATCGGCGAGATCATCAACGCGGCGCTGGCCGAGCTGGAAGAAGCCAACCGCGACAAGCTGGGCGGCGAGGACGGCAGCGGCGTTTTCCGAAATATTGATTTTAATTCGAGCAATTTGGGCGATGTGAAAGATAAGAATGAACGTCTCAAACAGTTGCTCATCGATTTTAGCGATCCCAAACTGGATTTGCGGCCATCGCATCTTGGCGGCAATGATATCATCGGCGATGCCTATGAATTTCTCATTGCCCATTTTGCATCGGATGCCGGTAAAAAAGCGGGCGAGTTTTATACACCGTCCGAAGTATCGACGCTGATTGCCAAGCTGACAAAATCCAAGCCTGGCGCACGAATATGTGATCCGACCTGCGGTTCTGGCTCGCTGCTCATCAAGGCGGGACGCGAGGTCGGCTCGGATAATTTTTCTCTGTACGGTCAGGAGAGCAACGGCAGCACCTGGGCGCTGGCGGTGATGAACATGTTTTTGCACGGCATGGACAACGCCACCATTCGCTGGGGTGACACCATTCGCAATCCCAAATTGCTCGAGGGCGATCAGTTGAAAAAGTTCGACACCGTAGTCGCCAATCCGCCATTTTCGCTGGACAAGTGGGGCGCGGACAAGGCCGCGGAGGATCGGTTCAATCGTTTCTGGCGCGGCATTCCGCCCAAAAGCAAGGGCGACTGGGCATTCATCTCGCACATGATTGAGACGGCGTATGCAGATCGCGGCGTCGTGGGCGTCGTAGTGCCGCACGGCGTGTTATTCCGCGGCGCCTCCGAGGGCAAGATTCGGCAAAAGACGATTGAAGAAAATATCCTCGAAGCGGTGATCGGCCTGCCGGCGAATTTGTTCTACGGCACCGGCATTCCGGTGGCTATACTCATTTTTGACAAGGGCAAATGCGATAACAACAATGTGTTGTTCATTGACGCCAGCCGTGATTTTGGAGCGGGTAAAAACCAAAACCGCTTGCGGGAGGAGGACATCAACTACATTCTGTCGCTGCACCACAAATTCCGTGAAGGCCAGCTGTCACCAGGCGTTGCTGAGGACAAGTACGCTTATGTGGCGACATTTGAGGAAATCAAAGAGAACGAGTTCAACCTCAACATCCCGCGGTATGTGGATACGTTTGAGGAAGAGGAAGAGATTGATGTGGTTATGGTACAAAAGGAGATTGAGGAGCTGGAGCTGGAATTGAGAGCAGTTCAATCAGAGATGAATTATTACATAAAAGATTTGCTTGACCACAATTGAATGTTTCGTGCAACATTACAAGGAAATATTTTTATGGAAATAATGTCCAACCCTATAGCATGGAGAATAGCAAAAATTGAAGAAATTATTTACAGGAATAGACCTATCACGTACGGCATCGTACAGCCCGGAGAGCACGTCAGTGATGGAATATTGCTCATTAGAAGCCAAGACTATGCGAATGGTTGGAAAGATCTAAGCGCGATGATGAGAGTTTCCAAAGAGATTGAAAAAGGATATAAGCGGTCTCGAGTCGCAGAGGGTGATCTTTTAATTACAGTAGTAGGTGCAAATATTGGAAAAATGGCTATGGTTCCTGCCGAGTTAGAATCTGCAAACATTTCCAGATCTGTAGCAAGAATAAGTATTGATCCCCAAAAAGCTATAAACCAATTTTGCCTTTACTATTTAGAATCAGGCGGGATAAAAAGACTACTTCATTTTAATCAGAATGGTGGAGCACAACCCGTTCTAAATTTGGCAGACTTGACAAAATTCAAAATTTCGCTTCCAACAATTAGTGAACAACAAAGAATCGCCGCCATCCTCAGCATATGGGACCTTGCGATTGACGTGCAGGAAAAACTCATCGCCGCCAAAGAGCGACAGAAAAAAGCGTTGATGCAGCAGTTGTTGAGCGGGAAAAAGCGGTTTGAGGAGTTTTCTGAACCGTGGAAAGAATTGGTATTTCGTGATTTTCTTAAGCCAGTCAGCCGTGAGACAGAAAAACCAGACAAACCATTTTTATCGCTCGGTATAAGGAGTCATTGCAAAGGCACCTTTTTAAAGCCTGATTTCCAGCCGGAGCAAATAAGCCTCGATGTTCTTTATAAGGTCCAAAAAGATGATTTGATTGTCAATATAACATTTGCTTGGGAAGGAGCAATTGCCATTGCGAACGAGTATGACCACAATGCACTCGTTTCACACCGTTTTCCAACTTACGTTTTTAATAGAAAAAAGGTTATCCCCGAATTTTTCAAACATATAATTATTGACAAAAGGCTCCGTTATATTCTTGGAAACATCTCTCCAGGTGGCGCCGGGCGAAACCGAGTTTTGAAAAAAAGTGACTTTTTAAGAATTAAATGGTCATTACCCTCAGTTCCAGAACAGGAAAAGATTGCCAGTGTTCTAAATACAGCTGATCGCGAGATCCAACTTTTAAACAAGACATTAGCGACGCTGCAACGGCAAAAAAAAGCTTTGATGCAAGTATTGCTGACGGGTAAAGTGCGAGTGAAAGTGGCTAGTGAAAACGATTGATAAAAAAATGCCCCAGTTTCAAACCGAGGTCTTTTCGAGGGCCGACCGAAATAAAAGTAATGGCCAGGCCTCAAAGAAAATTTAGGGTATGTTCATCGAGACGTCAAGCAAATTAAAAGTATTATCGTGAGAACATTAATATGAAGAGTAATTTCTATCGAATATTTATCGATGAAAGTTGCCATTTGGAGAATGACCATTTTCCTATCATGGGAATTGGTTATGTAAAAGTAAATGAAGCAGACTATAAAAAGATAAAAGCGGATATCAAGAAAACAAAGTTAGAGTTTAAAACGCCAACCGAGCTGAAATGGACTAAAGTATCATTATCACGCTTGCCCTTTTACAAAGCGCTCATAGACTATTTTTTTTCTCATGATATATGTTTTCGATCTATTTTAGTGAAGTACAAAGATAAGCTCGATCATGATCAATTTAACCAGGGCGAACACGATAATTTTTATTACAAAATGATTTATTATTTACTGCGCCCCAATAATGGTTCCGAGCAACAGTATCGTGTTTTTCTTGACATCAAAGACACATGGGGCCGTTCCAAGCTTCGCAAGATTAAGGAAGTTTTTCAGGCGTTTCATCAAGGCCAATCTCCTTTTGTTCAATTTCAACATATTCGGTCACATGAAAGTGAGTTTATTCAGCTTGTTGACCTCTTTCTTGGTGCTATCACTTTTAAAGCCCGAAACGAGCATTTGAAGTCCAATGCAAATCCAGCCAAATTAGAATTGATTCGATATTTGGAAGAGGCTTCAGGATACACGCTTGATGAAGGCACCGTGCCATGGGAAAACAAGTTTAACATTTTTGATCATCAACCAAGGAAGCGCAGATGATACCACTGGACGACCTTGAGGATTATTTTGATGATCTAACGATTTCTTATTCACAGGCGCAAATTTACGATCTATACTCTGTCTTTAAAACAGATTTTATTGACAATCCATTTGAGGTAGATGGATTGAAAGTCAAAGTCATTTTGGATTATGCCATGGGTACTGAGTTTGACAGTTATCCTGAAACTTTTATTCATTTGATTACGCGCAAAAGTGGATCTGCAAAACGAGTATTTGATCCTTTCAGAGCAAATAAACTGCACTGGATCAAACCAATACTTTTACAGAAAGACGATAAACATATCAAATATTTTGAATATCAAGAAAGTGATGGTAGAGTGCGTGATTATTACTGGTATGAAGAGAAGGATTTTATTGTCATTATGGAGAAAATTACACCTGACTACCTGATAATTACATCATTTCATATTGACGACAATATTAGCCGAAAAAGATATGAGAAGAGATATTGGAAATACAAAAGAGGATTAAAATAAAAAAAGCCGCATTTACGGTAACGCGGCCAACCATGTCCTTCACCCTTTGGGCAATGACACTATATAATATATAAAAAACCATAAAAAACCAAGAAAAATTTTATAAAATTATAAAAAAAATAAAATTATCTATGCACACTCCTTCATTTAAAGAAGACCACATTTCGCAAATCCCGGCGTTGCAGTTTGCCATCAATCTCGGTTATACTTATTTGTCGCAGTCAGAAGTGATGCAATTACGTGGTGACAAGACCTCTATCGTATTACTGGAACCAATTATAAAGCAACAACTTGAAAAAATGAATCGGATCGAATTTAAAGGCCAAGCCGTAGATTTTGCCGAGAGCAATATTCGAGCAGCAATTCAGGCACTCAAGGATGTCCCCATGCACGAGGGATATATGGCCGGCAGTGAATATGTTTATGATCTTTTGACACTCGGAACAACCGTCGAGCAAAGTATGCAAGGCGATAAAAAGTCTTTTACACTGCACTATATCGATTGGGAGAACTGGCAGAACAATGTCTTTCATGTCACTGAAGAATTCAGCGTCCTGCGATCCAAAAGTCACGAACATTACCGGCCGGATATTGTGTTGTTTGTCAATGGCATTCCGCTGGTGATCATTGAATGCAAGCGCCCTGATATGAAAGAGCCGATTGAGCAGGCGATTTCACAACATCTGCGCAATCAGAATGAAGATGGCATTCGTGCGCTGTACGTCTATTCACAACTTGTTATGGGACTTGCAGTGAATGATGGGCGCTATGCCACTGTCGGCACAAAGCCCGAGTTTTGGTGCTTGTGGCGGGAGGATCTTGGCGAAAGTGATCTAATTGACATAAAAAATCGACCAATTTCTGCAGAGAATCGGAACAGACTATTTGCTGATCGATTTCGTTATGTGCGCCACTATTTTGCCCAGCTTGAACAGGAGCATCGGCAGGTGACCGAGCAGGATAAATATCTTTATTCGTTATGTCGTCCTGAGCGCCTGCTCGACCTGATGCAAAATTTTATCCTATTTGATGACGGCATCAAAAAAATTGCCCGCTATCAGCAATATTTTGCCGTCAAGGAGACTCTCAACCGAGTGCATCAATTTGAAGGGGGCAGACGAAAGGGCGGTGTGATCTGGCACACACAAGGCAGCGGGAAGTCCCTTACAATGGTCATGATGGCGCAAGCAATCGCGCTTGATAAAACGATTCGCAATCCCAAGATCGTCATGGTCACGGACCGCGTTGATTTGGATGAACAGATATCCGGCACATTTGAAAAATGCGATAAAAGACCGTTGCAGGCAAAAACAGGCTCGCATTTGCTAGAGCTGTTATCGAGCAAGAGCGATGCGGTGATCACCACAGTTATCAACAAATTTGAAGCGGCGGTGAATCGAGCGAAAAAACCGTTCGAGTCCTCGAACATCTTTATTCTTGTTGATGAAGGCCATCGCAGTCAATATGGCTCGTTCAACGTGAATATGCAGCGCGTCTTTCCCAATGGATGTTTCCTTGCCTTTACCGGCACACCGTTGATGAAAAAAGAAAAGAATACGGCGTTGCGCTTTGGCGGCATCATCCATCCAACGTATACAATTCGAACCGCTGTGGAGGACAAGGCGGTTGTGCCGCTTTTGTATGAAGGTCGACATGCACTCCAGGAAGTGCAGTCAAATCCAATTGACATTTATTTTAGCAGAATTGCGGAACCGCTCAACGACGCGCAAAAAGCAGATTTGAAGAGAAAATACAGTCAGGCGAATCAGCTCAACATCGCGGATCAAAAAGTGTACTGTATAGCCTGGGACATCAGCGACCATTTCGCAAAGACCTGGCAGGGAAGTGAGTTTAAAGGTCAATTGGTGTGTCAAAACAAAGTTGCGGCCATCAAGTACAAGCAGTATTTGGATGAGATTGGCAAGGTCAGTTCAGAGGTGTTGATCTCCCCGCCGGACCAGCGAGAGGGCTCGGACAGCGCGTATGCCAAACCAAATGAACGTGTGCTGAAATTCTGGCACACAATGATGCAGGAACATGGGACGCCAAAACGGTACGAAAAAAATATAATTAGTCGTTTTAAAAACACGGATGAGCCGGAAATTATTATTGTCGTCGACAAGCTGCTGACCGGATTTGACGCGCCGTGCGATACAGTATTGTATCTGACGCGAAGTTTAAAAGAGCACACATTGCTGCAGGCTATTGCTCGGGTGAATCGATTGTTTCCGGGCAAAGATTTTGGCTATGTCATTGATTACTACGGTGTGTTGGGTGAACTGGACGAAGCATTGAACACCTACTCCGGGCTTGAATATTTTGAGCAAGAGGACCTTGACGGAACAATCGCGCACATTGAAAACGAGATCAAAAAGCTGCCACAAGCCCATTCCGAACTGTGGGATATTTTCAAAGAGATCAAAAATATATATGATGAATCCGCTTACGAAGAATTATTGCGGGACGAAGAACGCCGCAGCTATTTTTATGAAAAGTTGTCCGAGTATGCGCGACTGCTAAAAATGGCTTTGAGCACGATGTCTTTTGTCGAGGAGACGCCAAACAACATTGTGCGCAAATATAAGGAGGATTTGAAATTCTTTATCGGTTTGCGCCTTGCGGTCAAACAACGATTTTCGGATATCGTCGATTTTAAAGCGTATGAAAAACAGATTCAGCATCTCATTGACAAACACATCGAATCATCACAAGTCGTGACGGTCGCCGAGTTGGTGAATATTTTTGACAGGGAAAAATTTCAAGAGCAGGTCGCGCAAGTAGTTGGCGAGGCGGCCAAGGCAGATATGATCGCTTCACGAACGACAAAATATATCAATGAAAAAATGGATCAAGATCCCGCCTTTTATAAAAAGTTTTCCGAGCTGCTGAAAGAGGCGATCAGGGCGTATGAGGAGAAACGAATTTCAGAAGCCGAATTTTTGAAACGGGCAACGGAGATTAGTGAGTCGGTTTTGAATCATACTGATTCGGGCATTCCGAAGGAATTTGATGGTCGAGCCGTTGCCAGCGCGTTTTACGGATTAAGTTTTGGGCATTTTGAGAAAATGATGGACAATAATATAGCGCAAAAAATTGCCACCATTGCGGGCCTCGGTGTGGATGACATTATTCAACAGCACGTGTTAGATAATGGCAAATCAATAGTCGATTGGCCGTACAAATCAGATGTCGTGGGCCGATTGCAGATTGAAATAGGAGATTTTCTCATTGATGATATCAAAGATAAATACGGCATAGAGCTGTCGTATAATGAAATCGAAGAGTTAGTAGAGCAGTTTCTCGATGTTGCAAAGAAACGATATGTGTAGATGGACAAAACCATTATAGAATTTGGCAGCAAAATAATTGAATTTTCGGTTGTGCATCAGGAACGAAAATCATTGACAATTTTTGTATTGCCCGACAAAAGGGTTTTGGTCAAGGCGCCATTGACAGCCACAAACGAGCAAATAAAGGCAAAAGTCAAAAAACGTGCTGCCTGGATTCTGAAACAACAGCGTTTCTTTTTATCGTTCGAGCCGACATTGCCAGCGAAACACTATGTCAGTGGGGAAACGTTTTTATACTTGGGAAAAACATATCGGCTCAAAATTATCAAAGAAAGCACAAAAAAGGTTCGGCTCGTTGGTCAGTTTTTAAATGTCCATGTTAACGATCGACAAGATCATGAACGCGTTAAAGGACTGGTCGAGTCGTGGTATCTTGATCATGCGCGGCGAAAATTGCTTTTATACTGTGAACCGTATCTTGCGCGATTTGGGAAATATGGCTTACGCCCGTCCTTCATTACCATTCAAAAAATGCCGAAACGCTGGGGAAGTTGCTCGGCCAGAGGAAGGATTTTGCTAAACTCGGAATTGATTAAAGCACCTAAAGGATGCATCGAGTATGTCATTATCCACGAATTGTGTCATTTGAAATATCCACGACATAATCAGGATTTTGTCAATTTGTTGACGCGCGAGATGCCAGATTGGGAGATTTGGAAGGAACGACTGGAGCGGTTTTTGGGGTGATGAATGGTATAAAGATGAAAAAGACTATTTTGATCAACGATGGCGTTGATCCTTATTAATTCAAAGTTGATAAGAATGCAGAGCAATCATAGCTATATAAATAATTTTTGCACTCGAACAGAATTCACTTGCATTTTCGAAAAAAAGAATTAGATTATTTTCTCGAAAACAAGAAACTGAAAGCTATACAAACATGATTCAACGACAGAAAAATAATCCATCAACTAGCCTGAATTGCGGGAGAATAAGCGCGGAAAAGCGGATTCTCACCGTTCAGTTCAGCAGAGAAAATGCGTCCCGGTGGTGTGTCGTGTAGCGATGTTATTTCATATGCAAACATGCAGCCCGCAATGCCCACGAGACGTTGCGGGCTTTTTTCGTTTATAGAGGAATTATTCTTTTCACCATCACCAGGGAAAGGAGATCGCGTGATCCTCATGTTCTACATTCTCTTGCTCATCGCCTATCTCTACTTTGCGCGGCGCTCGGTCGACCGGGCGATCCCGACCGAGGAAAAGCAGGCGCAGCAGCTCGAGCATCTGAACCGGCTGCGCAGCGAGCGCATGGTCGATGACTTTGTGTTGACCGCCGCGGCCATTCCGGCGCTGGAAAATGACATCCAGCCGCAAGAGGGATTTCGCGTCTATCAGAATTACGGCTTTTTCAAGATCAACGGTGGCTGCCTCATCGTCGCTTCCGTCTCGGCGGAAAAGATGCGGCCGCTGGTGCTGGATGTGGTGCGCCGTATGGGATCGATCGTCTCGATCTCCTTCGAGGACTTTTATTCCGATGCGAAGAACGTCATCGATTACCTCTCTTTTGACCGCGACCTCTACGTCATCGAGAGCGTCATCAATCGATACTGGAGGCTGATCCAGGACAGCCACGATGTGCAAATGTCGGTTTTTTCGCCACACGTCAAGGCGGAAGTGGTGCTGCCGCAGGTGAAACTGATTCACATTCACGCCGTAGAGCCGGCGCCCTTCCTCGAGGTATTGGCAGAGTATGGCCTGCAGGAAAAGCCGGAGATGCGGTTTTTCATCGAGGGCCCCTACTATGCTTACAATGACTATGCCAACAGCGATCTCTTTGCGCGCCTGATCTCCGAGCTGGAGGTGCACGAGAAGCGCTTTTACGATAAACAGGGGATGATGCGCTGAGGACGCGGCCTTTGGCCGCAACCAAAAAAAGAGAACACGAATTCTCGCGAATGATACACGAATGATCACGAATAAGAAAATCAATTTTTTTAAATTCGTGAAAATTCGTGCGAAATTTGTGAGAATTCGTGTTTAGCTTTTTGTTTGACTTGAAACTTTGAATAAAAAACACGATTTTGCAGACTTTTCACAGAGTAGAAGAAGCGAAATCGGGCAATTTCTCTGCGAATCTCGGCGTCCTCTGCGGTTGACTTAAACTTTGCAAAATAAACAAGATGTTGCTGATTTATATTTCGAGAACACCGAGACAAATTATCACAAATATCAAATGTCGCTTGCCTGAAATTCAGCAAAGGTAGTGCGCTAGTCCTTCATTCAAGCGCGTCGCAAATCGCTTGACAATCCAGCTCTCATTTTCTATATTGGCGCACGTTGTTGATGAAACAGACGAAAAACAGAGCCGTCCTCAGCGCCATGTTCGTCGCTCTCAGCGTGGCGATGGGTTATTTTTTCTTGGCCGTCCCCAATGTGGAGATGATCAGCGCGACCGTCTTTATTGCGGGCGCCGTCGTCGGGCCGCTCTACGGCGCGCTGATCGGCGGCAGCGCCGAGCTGCTTTTTTCGCTCTTCAATCCGATGGGGAGTGCGGCGCCGCCGCTGCTCGTTGCGCAGGTGCTGGCGTTCGCGCTCATCGGTGCGCTCGGCGGCTGCGTCGGCAGCCCCGGCGGGATGCCGCTGTGGCGCAAGATGATCGTTTACGGTCTCTGCGGCTTTTGGCTGACGCTCTTTTACGATGCTCTTACGACGCTCAGCTTTACAATTTACATGGCCGGCTTTGATCTGCAAAAATTGGCCGCCATTTTCACGGCCGGCGCGCTGTTCACGCTGACGCACGTGCTCGTCAATACAGCGATTTTTACGACCATCGTGCCATTTATATTACTCGGCATACAACGCTATCTCCATGAACAACATGCCTAAATTCTGCGTGATTTTAATTACAGCTATAACAGCGGCTTTTTCGCAGGCCGTGCCGGATTCCAGCGCTGCTCCCGCGCGCGCTGATATCGTGCGTCCGGAGCCGCAGACAGATGAAACCGCGCCGGATTCGCTGCTCGCGGCGCCGGACAGCACCGCCGCCGCGCCGGCAAAAGAGCCCGCCTTTGATTTTCGGCGTCGACCGGAGCATTTTTTACGCGCCTTGTATCCCGACTCGACCGCCATCATCGGCTCGCGGTACACCTCGTTCGGCGACATCTACGACTGGCTGCCGGGCGGCTATCACTATAATCGCGGCGGCGCCGGACAATTATCTTATGGCACCATGTTCGGCGCCCCAGCCGGCGAGATGGTCCTGGAATACGATGGGCTGATTCTCAACGATCCTCTCAGCGGTCTGGCCGATTTCAGCCTGATCCCGACCGAGAGCATGGGCCATGCGGGCATCCTCCATTCGGCTGACAAAACCTATGGCTATATGCCGATCGGCCACTCGCTGCAGTTTGATTCGCGCACGATCGCCGACAATCCGATTCGCTCCCAGGTGGGCTATCGCACAGGCTTTTACCAATACAATGATATCGATATCCGCGTCGGCATCAAATCCTCGCAGAAATTCTGGCTCGATATCGGCGGCGTCATCCGCGGTTATGGCGGCATCCGATCCAATGAAGGCTATTCCGGCACCATCGTCAATGCAAAGTTGCATCGGCGATTCGGGGGCAACTGGCTGCTGAAATATGTCATGCTCTTCAGCCTGCGCGACGCCGAGCTGCCACTGCCCAATCAGATCGCCGATCTGCCGGCTTTCCAGGATCCGAAACAAAAGGACGGCCGCATCGACCACGCCCTCATCCTGACGCATCGACAGAATTTCAGCACGACGCTGCAGGTCACTCAGCTCGAAAACGAGCTGCGCGCCGCGAACAAGAGCGTTTTTTTCGCGCAGAACAAAGCGCAAATCCTGCGCGGCACAAGTGAGCTCTCTCTCCCCCTCGGCGCGGCGCAGTGGCGCACCGGTCTGCACGCATGGACGACGCGCGCCAGGAGCAACAACTGGGACCATGACGCGTGGCAGATCGATGCCTACAGCTCGCTGGCCGCGCCTCTTTTGCCAGGAATGAAGGGCCACATCAGCCTGAAAGCTGAAAAGCATGCGGCGTTTGTGCCGCAACTGCTGCCGGAGCTGAGCCTGTTTTTTGCCATCGATTCCACCGCCGCCGTCAGCGCCTGGGCGAACCGAATAGCGCATTACCCCGGCCTGATGGCGCGCACGTCCGGGCCATTCGCCCGCGGGAATCTCGATTTGTCCCTCGCATCCTACGACCAGATCGGCCTGGCCGGCGAAAAACAGTTCGACCACCTGTTCGCCCATGTCACGGCCGCCTGGATGCGGCGAAAAAACCAGATCTCGACCTATTACGACGGCGCCGGCGTGACCTATCGCAACATGCCGATCCACTCGACGCTCTGCCTCAGTGCGGTGCTGGACGTCCATTTTTTGCGTAAGTGGCGATTCATACTCAAGGGTGACGCGTTCAGTGATCTGGGCGCCGAGCCGACTGTGACGCAGCGGCCACGGTTTCATGCCAAGACGTTTCTGCAGTATCATCTCCTGGCCTTTCAGGGCGATCTGGACGCGGAGCTGCGCCTGGGCGCTTTCTTCCTCGGCCGACGAAGCGCTCCGCTGCCATTCTATGCGGACTATAGCGTCGAGACCCGCACGCTGCAGCCCGCGATCTATCCCTATCTGCACGCGGTGCTGCACTATGGCGCGGCCGATATTTTCTTCGCCTATGAGAACTATATCGACGCCGATGTGCAGTATGTCTATGGCTATTCCATGCCGCAGCTGTGGTTTCGCTATGGCTTTATCTGGCATTTCATCGATTGATGTGAGGGTGATATGAACAAGAGGACGGCGATTCTGTTTGTGGCCCTGGCTCTCGGTCTGGCGTGGGCCATCCGCGGCCATTTCGGCCACGAATACGGTGCGGCCTGGGCCGGCGCCATCGCCGGCATGGCCGTCATCGTCGCGGCGCGACGCGATGACTGGGCGAGCCGGCTGCCAGTCCTGTCCAGTCTTGCCGCCATCGGCTGGGGCGCCGGCGGCATGATGAGCTATGGCATCATCGTCGG
>JAFGJB010000135.1 GCA_016929295.1 Candidatus Zhuqueibacterota bacterium
TACTTGGTCTGCACATTGTTATCGATGAGATTGTCGATCGTCTCGGCAGCGGGCGAGTTGTCATTCGGCTCGGCGATCGCGCCGCCCAAATCGGTGATATCGACGAGATTGTCCGGCACGCTGGTGGAATCGCGGTTGCCGCGGCCAGGTGTGGGCTGGTTGAAAGAGATCCACTCATCCGCGCCATCCGTCGTCCGGCCGTAGGAGATGTCCTTGGTTTGCGCTCCATAGCGCAGCTGATCGATGGGCATATTCGCGTGGTCATCCGTATCAAAGAGGCCGAGCACTTCGCCGTCGCCGCTGAGCTTGAATCCGACGTGCTGGGCGCCCTGTTCTGTATCATCATCCGCCCACAGCAGTAAAAAGCCCTTTGGCGGAATAGACAGGTCTCCCAAGCGCCATTTTCGCGGCTCTGATAGATTATCGCTGACATACATCCCGTACAGATCAATAATCTCATCACCAGGATTGTACAGCTCAAACCAGTCATCATATTCATCATAGTTATCTTTGCAGGTCGAGTCATTCTGAGCTAACAGTTCATTGATCAACAGTTTGGGCGGTTGATAATTTATCCGATAGGAGAGCCAGTCACTTTCCGGATAGCGGCTTCTTCTGCCGGCGCCATTCGTCGCTTCGATATAATAATCGACTTGTGTGGAATCCGACATCGCCGGAATGATGGCGGTATAGATGAAATCATCTGCTGTTTCATCACCGCCGGCGCCATTGTCGAACATGGCTATATTTGTTGATGAATTATCCACTTGATAAACCAGATTCACCGTGCTCACACCTTCCCGATCAACGACCAGGGCGGATACAGTCACTGCATCGAGCTCATTTGGCAGCAGTGGCGAGCGGTTTTGCGGCCGAATGAACGGACCGATTCTTTCCAGTTGCTGCAGCGCGGAGGTTCGGCGTAGGCGAATATATTCCTTCATGCCGTATTTGACATTGCCGCGAGGGATAGAATGGTCAAAGGCATCATTAAAATCCGACGCTTGCCAGCCCCAGTAAGGATCGTTTATTAACGTCTCGCGGATCATGTCTGCGGTTCTGTCAATTTCCGGCTCCATCGCTTCGAGCGAGAACGGCCACATGCATAGCAGCATTAAAAAGTGCGTGTATCTATTGCGATATTCGGGCACAGCGAGCAGATTGTCCACCATCGGCCGGCCAGAATTGGGGCTCCAGGTATAGACATTTCCATAGGCGACGTTGCCGTGATACCAGTCCGTGCCCAGGCTGCCATCAAAGTCGTGCGGGATATAGTTGAACAGGTCGGTCGACAGATCGTGATAAAAATAGAAATTCTTCGCCAGCACCCAGTAATCATCCCAGGCGCCGAGCAGGACGTTGCAGGCCGTGTACAGCAGCATTTCATCGACATTGAGCACCTTTTCAATTTCACGCTTGAAGCGATCCGAGGAGGTGTTGTTCAAGACGTCAATGAAATTGCGAATATCCGTATAGTCGGCCGCCGCCTCATTGGTCTGCAATTCATAACCGCCAGCGCCGTTCTGCATGGTGGCGCCGCCTGGACACTTGTAGAGGTTGCCGTCATTATTGTTGAATCGGGTGCGCAGAAAGGCCTTGTCGATCTCTTCCGAGTTGGCGAAAAGGCCGCGATAGTCGCCGTTGATATAGAGTTTGGCATAGCCGACGCGCGCCGCCGGCACACCCATGAGACGGAACAGATCGGTGCAGGTTTTGGCGCGCATGAGGTGCGGATCTTGAAAATCGCAGTTCAGGTTCAGTTTGCGGAGACTGTAAAACTCGCGATCATCAAAACCGAACTCCTGAAAGGAAATTTTAAAAGATTTTTTTCGTACGCCTCTGGCGACAGCTCCGCGCAGGCGGATGCCCACCTGTTCGATGGTTTGCAGCGGGATCGTCGGGCTCTCGTAGCTCATTTCAGCCGGCAGGTATTCATTATTGCCGGTGTTATTGATCAAGAACTCGTAATCATCCGGAGCCATTGTAATGCGTACGGTGGAGATCGTGTAGGGATCGAGTATCTTTTGACTTTCGACATAGCCCGGATCAGTGATCTCACCCGCAATGATGTGTCGCAGCCATGCGGGAGCATCTTGCGCCAATGCCGGAAAAGGGCGCCAGGCGGCCAGCAGGATAATGAAGAACGAAAAGAGATGTTTATAAAGCAAAGTCACTTGCATGCTCATTTGTTTGATCATTGAATAAATTTTTATGCAAGGTAGCCTTTTTTTCCGATGCTGTCAAGAAAGAAGTGTCTAACCTGGATAATTCCTAGCGCAGCCTGTGGCTGCAATCAAAAACTTGCTAAATAAAAAGTTTTTCAGAGTAATAGAATGAATTTTAGTACAGAGGCTAAATTATCCAATAAAGTGATTGTGCAGATGGACGCATGGGCGAGAAAACTGATGCGTTGGTCATGATAGATATGTAATTGCTGCCCAGATTTTCCCACTTTTAAAATTTGTTACAAAAGCGTGGGGCTTTACGTATGAATTCAGGCAGCGCGGCAGGCCGGCCGACGTTCCATCGTGGCAGGAAGATGAGAGATACCGTTGTCAACTGCTCCACATATGATCAACAAAAAAGAAGGATAAAATATGGACGATAATAATCAGAAAAGGCGGGATTTTATAAAGTCGGTGCTGGCGGGGATACCCGTGATGGCGTACGATTGGAGTTTATTTCCAAAGAAGGCACATGCCGATTCAGAGACAAATCAATTTGATGCCATCATCATTGGCGCAGGCCTCGGCGGATTGAGCTGCGGCGCCGCATTCGCCAGACAAGGATTCAAGCCCCTGGTTTTGGAGCAGCATAGTCGAGCGGGCGGATATGCGACGACTTTTAGACGTCGAGGGGGCTTTGTCTTCGATGTATCTCTGCACTCCACGACGATCGGCGCGAGAGATGGCGTCTATAATCTCATTCCCGGCTTTCCCGAAATAACCGATGTTGAATTTCTTCCGCATCCCACTCTTTATCGAGTGATCTACCCGGATTACGATATGCAGGTGCCGCAGAAAGATCTGGATCAATATATAAAGATGCTAGTCGCTCATTTCCCGGAGGAAAAAAAAGGCATAAACGGCCTCATCACGGATATGCAGGGATTATCGACGGATATTGGCAAGTTCTCGAATGCCAGGGGTGATGTGGATATGAGCCAATTCCCGATTAATTTCCCTTATCTTTTCAAATGCTATTCGAAGACATGGGGGCAAGTCGTCGATGCGAGAATTGTCAATCCAAAATTAAAAGCGATCATCTCCGCCCAATGGGGCTATTATGGCCTCCCCCCTTCTCTGCTTTCCAGCTATTATTACGCTCTGCCAGCGATCGGCTATTTGCAAGAAGGCGGTTACTATCCCAGAGGAAAATCGCAAAAAATCAGCGATGCCCTGGTGCAGTTCATCCAAGATCATGGCGGCAAAGTGATGCTGAATAGGCGCGTGGAGAAAATTTTAACGCGAGCGCAAACAGCGTATGGCGTTAAAACGGATAAAGGGGAAGAATTTAGCGCAAAGGTCATCGTCGCCAACGCCAATACGCATGATATTTTCCATAAAATGCTGGAGCAAGATGCCTGTCCCGATGACTATCTGGCCAACTTTGCCAAGTTGAGCGTCAGTCTGTCGAGTTTTCAAATATTTTTGGGAGTGAAAGACAATATCATAGGCAAATCAGGGATTGTCGATTCCGAGATTTTCTACGAGAGCAGTTACGATCTGGATGCGAATTATCGGGCCGCTCAAAAAGCTGATGTGGAAAATGGCTGTTTTGGTTTAACGCTTTATGATAACATATATGATGGTTATTCTCCAGAGGGCAAAAATACAATCAATATCATCGCGCTTCAGGGTTACGACCACTGGGAAAAATACGAGTCCGACTATTTCAATGGCAACAAAGCCGCGTACAAAGAAGAAAAAGAACGGATGGCGGATATTCTGGTTCAGCGCGTCGAAGAAATGCTCCTGCCGGGTTTGTCCAAGGCCATCGAAGTGAAAGAGATCGGCACGCCGCTGACCAACGTGCGCTACACCAGCAATTACCGCGGCGCGATCTATGGCTGGGATCAAACATTGAATAACTCTGGTCCGAACCGGCTGGCGCATCAGACACCTGTACAGAATCTCTATCTTGCCGGCGCCTGGACCAAGCCGGGACATGGCTACGGCGGCGTTCTCTGGAGTGGTTTGGAATGTTTTAATGAAATTATGCAGACCTGGTGAATTGAAAGATTCGTTCGTCCAAGTCTAATGTACTTGACCACCGAGATCTTGGCGCGGCCTTTGGCCGCAACCAAACTATAAAGGCCACGGATTTTCACGTATAAAACACTGACAAAAAAATGTAAAATCACCCTACTAGTCCGTGTCTCATCAGTGAGCATCCGCGGCTTTAGAAATTTGCTCATAAAACACGATGTTGTCACCTTGTAGTACGAAGAGCACCGAGAGAAATTTTTATAAATATCCCGATAGCATATACTTATCGAACTCGGTGATTTCAAGTATCCAAAATAGATTTTAACACCATCGACATAATGCTGAAATAAACGTGACCGGCCCGAGGGCCGGCCACGCTGACAGCCTATTTCAATAGCAGCAACTTTTTTTGTTGTATCCGCTCGCCCGTCTTTAGCGAGTAGATATATACGCCTGAGGTCATTGGTTGTCCATCACGATCTGTGCCATCCCAGAACACGTCGTGTCCCCCGCTCTGTTCCTCGCGATCGACCAGGGTCGCTATATATTGACCAGACGAGTTGTAAAGCGTCAGGGTGACGCGTTCGGGAGTCGCAAGCGTATAGGAAATGATCGTGCCGGCATTGAAAGGATTGGGATGATTCTGCTGCAGTGCATGGGCAGCGGGAATGGCTTTTTGCCGGTGCTGCGCAACTGCTGCGCTGCCGGGGGCGTCGATCATTTTACAGACGAGAAAATCATCGCACTGAGCGGCGCCGCCCGAACTTTTCCAAAAGAACACCTCAGCTGTGGTATTTTCGGCGCCCATGGTGAAAGCGATATTGCCTTCTGTATATGAGGTCTGGTTCACTTCCACGTCAACCTGGTCACTGCCATAATTTTTCACCCCCCACCAGGCCACGTCGCCTTCATTGCTGACGTGCGCAAATCCCTTCATGCCATAGGTGGCGCCAGGAACCAGATTCGGTATCAATTGGGCAAAACCGCCCTCACCATCCAGGATGGTCGCCAGGCAGGCGCCGCCGTGCGGTTCGTCGCTGGCGATGGCGCTGTTATAGTTCCAGTAATCCCAGCCGGTGAAATCGGCTGTTTCAAAATCCGCATTGATCAGATAGTTGTGATAATCCCAGACGCCATAATCATCAGTTCTGGCCTCACCCCCTGGTCCGCGCCAGGCCCAGATATCCGCGCCAGTGCTGTCGGGGCCCATGGTGAAGAGCAGGATCACGGGTTTAAAATCGTAGTCGAACATCGTGATTTGCACTTTATCCCGACCAAAATTCTGCACGCCGATGTACAGTCCCCACTGCATGGAGTCGTTGGGATCATAGTAATCGATGCTGCCGAAAGCGGTCATAATATAGGTGGCGTCCGGGACGAGATTTTCCACCCATTGCCCGTAGCCCACTTCCTGGTATGCCTGGGTGAAGGTTTCCGGCAGCGTCGCGGAATATTTGCCGGTATGCGGCATGTAATCGTCAACAAAGACATCATAGGTGGTCCAGTTATTCCATCCCGGCGCACCTGAGCCGACGGCAGTGAAAGCCGTGCCGTCTTCAAATCCCGGATCGACGGCGTAATTTATTGGCTCCTCGGTCACCTGGCCGAAAAGGACAAAGGAACAAGCCAGAAGGAGCAGGAGCATAGAGATGATGCGTCTTTCATGGTGGATTGTAGGTGACATATCAACCTCCTTTTACTTTATCGTACGCTCGTCATCATCACGAATTTGCCGAATTCGAATTCATTAGCGGATGCGGCACTCAATTTGATTTACAAAATTTGTAAGTACTTACAAAAATTTACGAGGAAATGCAAGAGGAAATCACGGACGATCGACAGCTATTTTAGAACTTGATTTCTGAACTCGCGGGTGTAACCGCCGGTGAGCTGCGGGCGCTCGGGGTTCTCATGCCATTCTCCCCTGCGCGGGTCGTACCAGCGGATGCGCCACTCGCCATTTTGCAAATGCAGATGACAGACCGCCGGCGTTCATAAAAGAATAACGCTGAAAGCGCTGCCAGAGCCGAGTCGGGTCGCCGTGCCAACTCCAGCGCCGCTGATTCAATGGCTTTGTAAACGGTCTCATCGCTGATGATCAGCGCCTCTTTGGCACCGTCCAAAAGGCCGGCCGCCCGGTCCAAATCTCGCAGCATGCCGGTTTCCTCGCACAGCCGGAGCACGTGGGGTATCGTCACGGTGCGGTTGCGCTCGAGGATCGGCTGCCAGAAGGCATCCTGTACCCGAGTGCTGTAAAACGGAGCAAAGCGAATCGGATAGCCGTCATGGTCACTATCCTTTGGTGCAGACGCACTTTCGAGTTTTGGCCAACAACCGACATCATTTTGCGTGTCAATAATCCCGCATATTTTCGAGGCATCAGCAACCTCATGTTCCTTCTTGTAGCTGAGACCTTCGTAGGTTGCAAAACCGCCACGTGCTTCTTCTATGATCCTCGAGTCCACAGCATCCCTTTTAGGCAGGATTGCGCCTGTGTAGTTGATGTTGTTTTTGGGGTTGAAAGGGTTGCGGTCCCAGGGATCGCGGGCATAATCAAAACGGTCAAAGACCTCGATTTGCACAATGATGCTCCTTTGGCGGGTCATCTCCAAAAAGTCGCCGAACCGCTGCCAGTAGGCATCGCCAAAACGGTCGAGGTCGTACAGGCCGGTCTCCGGATCGCGGTCATGCGGCCAGAGATTACCCTCGTCGCGGCTGGACATTGTATTGCGGACATAGTTTCCTCCCAGCGAGACGAGCAGGTCGAGGTGCGCCGCCAACCCGTTCGGGGGAATGTCCGGATGATTGAACAGATTGTCCTCATCGCTGCCTCCCAGCAGCAGCACAGGTTCGCCTTTGTATTGCCAGTAAGACGGGTTTTCTGAATACGGTTGGATGCGCTCGTTATCCATATTGCTCGTGGCACAGCGTGCCCACAACAGCGCCATAGCCGCAACAACGGTCCATCTAAAACGGCACAGTCGATTGATCTTTACAAACATTTTTATTTTCTCCCATTGATACTAATAAAAGCGCTCGCAGGCGGGCGCCGGATTCAGCCACAAATCGTCCCAGCCGAGCACGTTGGTGGAAAGCCATAACCCGGGCGTGATGCCGTTGTCCAGACAGGTTTGTAGCCACTGTTCGGGGCCGTTTGGCCACGATTCTTTGCGCCACTCGCGATAGCCGCCGTCCTTGTCGAACCAAAAGGCGTCCATGAGGTAATAGTCGATCTGCACGCCCTGTTTGCGCAGGCGGATCAGCTCATAGAGCTGCCGCATGGCAATCGATTCGTCGAGCTTGACCGTATCGGACAGCTCGTCGTACGACGCCCAGTTAATGTAGATGCCGGTCGGTCGGTTTAAGCCGGCGGTTGATGATTTGTGACAGCCGGTTAACAGCGCTACAAAAATGCTAAAGGTGATCAGCAAAGAATGCGGTTTGTTCATGGCGTTTTCCTTTGTATTGCAAGGATGAATGACGACCATGTAGGCAACATCAACATGCTTTTTCGTCATCGGTGCGCCAAGTGGATTGAGGAAGCCCAGCGGAATAATATATTCAATCTAGTCGAAAAATAAAAGCGGTCGGGAAAATTTGTTGAAAGGCGTTCTGCTAAAGTAACATGCACCGGCAGGTTAGTAGTATCGAATCAGCGCCATTTTGCGAACGCTCGTCAGTTCGCCGCAGGTTAGTTTGTAAAAATAAGCGCCGCTGGGGATATCAGCTGCATCAAACGGAACAACATGCGAGCCCGCCGGGCGCATCCCGTTCACCAACGTCTCGACTTTTCGTCCGGTCACATCAAACACTTCCAGCGTGACGTGCGTCATGACTGAAATCCGATATTGAATCGTTGTTTGCGGATTGAACGGATTGGGATAATTTTGCGCCAGTTGAAAATCCTGAACCGAGTGACGAGATGATGTCTCGACTTTTGTGCTGCCGGCGAACGGCGGCGGATTGTCTCGTACCTGATCGACAGGCAGAGAAATCATATTGTAGCCCTTCCACTCGGGTGTGACAAAACGGAATCGACCAATACCCATATCAGCATTTGTCGTCCAGTTATCCCATTGCGCATCAAGAGATTCCCACCAGTCGCCGCCAACACCCATCAGGTATTTCGCGTCGGTACGATCATCAACGCCATCAGGGTCATCAAGGATAAGACGGCATTGCACAGTAATAAAACAGCCCTCAACATTATTCTCCGGGATTTTGACACGACCTGATGATGGCCAATAGTGAAAATTGTAGCCGCCGCCGGCGGTCACCGAAATGCTGCCGTCCGGCTCGCTGCGAATGTCCGCCGGCTTGCTGACATCTCCAACAAAGTCTTCAACATAAGCTGAACCCTGAACCAGAATAGATTTTTGCAGTTGACGCCACTGACCATCAGCCTTGCTCAGATAGAGCATTTCCATATCACGGATTTGCACGCGCGTATTGGTGGCGGGATTGCCTTCTTTCCACTCATAAAGCTGGCCCCAGGCGATGGCGGCGGTCCAGTCCTTCGGCGGCTGTTGTGCGCCGCGGCGTGGTTTTTGTGACCAGTCGTAAGAAGATGGCACGCCATGCGGCAAGCCTTCGTGCGGCAGCGTAATATCGCCAATAATGTCTTCCAGTGAATTGTATGGCGTGTAATCACTTTCGATCTCTCGGGGCTGAATGACGACATCATCAATCATCACATTGCCTTCCATGCTGTTTTCAAAATCACCGTCAGTGATCAGGTTTTGCGCCATTAAAGACAGACAAAAACAAAAGAGAATTAAAAAACTGATAATCATTTGTAATCTTTTCATTGCGTTCCTCTATAATTAGAATTACTTGATTACTAACATCTTGCGAACAGCAGAATAATCAGCGGAGGTCAATATATAAAAATATGCGCCGCCGGGAATATTGAACGCAGCGAAGGGAACAACATGCGAGCCCGCCGGGCGCATCCCGTTCACCAACGTCTCGACTTTTCGTCCGGTCACATCAAACACCTCCAGCGTGACGTGTATCATGACTGGAATCCGATAGTGAATCGTTGTTTGCGGATTAAAAGGATTGGGATAATTCTGCCCCAGGCGGAACTCTGTCGGCAGGCTGCCCTGCGGCTCGTCCACCGACGAGGCGGCGACCAGTTTGATTTGCGCGCTCACTCCTTCATCGGGCCGTGACACTTGCCCGTCAATGTCAAATGCTTTGGCAGTGATCGTCAAGTTGCCGCGCCTGAGGTAGTAATTGTTCAGATTCCACTCAAAGGCAAAACCGTTGTCGCGGTCTCTGCTCTCGCCCAGAAAATGCCATTGATAGTAATACTCGACGCGCTCGACATTTGGCGAGGTCTGCGCGGTAAGGATGACGCTTCCATCCAACGGCGCCTCCAAACCGTCCTGCAGATTCAACACCACTGTTGGGCGACTCTTCGGTGCGTAGGGCTGGCGGTGCGGCCCGCACA
>JAFGJB010000136.1 GCA_016929295.1 Candidatus Zhuqueibacterota bacterium
AACGTGCAGGATTTTCCCAAACCGGGAATCGGCTTCAAAGATATCACGCCATTGCTGCGCGATGGTGCAGCTTTTCGCCAGGCCATTCGGCAGATGGCGCAGTTGTATCAAGATCAGCAACTGGACGGAGTCATCGGCATCGAATCGAGGGGATTCATCTTTGCCGCTGCGCTCGCCTGTGAGTTGGGTATCGGCATGATCCCGGTGCGCAAGCCGGGCAAGCTGCCTTTTAAAACAATTTCGGCGACCTTTGATCTGGAGTATGGCGCCGATGCGGTTGAGATACACATCGATGCATTGAACAGGAACGACCGGGTTGTCATCGTCGACGATCTTTTGGCAACAGGGGGCACGGTAGCCGCGACAGCCAGCCTCGTCGAGCAGCTTGGCGGCGAGGTTGTCGCCTGCTGTTTTCTCATCGAACTCGACTTTTTGCACGCCCGGCAACGCCTTGCCGCCTATCGCATCGATTCATTAATACATTTTGACGTTTGATAATAAATTACCACTATATGTTGATTCTTCTTGACATTTACTTGTATTTTCTTTATACTCTACTAGGCGCTTTATGTGGAAACACCTGATAATCACCAGGTTAGACGATCCGGTGAAAATAGCAATTCCCCTGGCGATGGTGCAAAAGATTGGAGAATGTCTGCTGCCGGTAATCGGATGCCGTCATGTGGAGCTGAAGGAAGGTCGCCAAGGGCGGCGAAAGCTCACGGCTCTGGTTTTCTTAAACAATAAGTTGAGATGATAGTTATAACAAGCGGAAATTTAAACAATAAGAAGAGTGTTTAATTATTTATCATCCTGACATTCTCTTTGCATCGTGAAATGGACACCGCGTTGTCGCACTCGGGGAAGATGAAAAGAGAAGCGGAAAAAAATAGGGCTTGCATGACGACGATATGATCTCCTCGTTCCAAGAATTGGTAGAGTCGGTGAAGGGTCGCGCCAAAAAGACGATCGCAGTGGCGATGGCAGAGGGCGAGGATGTTCTGAAAGCGGTCGCCTACGCGCATGAACAAGGGCTGGCGGATGCAGTGCTGGTCGGCAGCCGCAAAAAGATTATCGAGATCGCCGAGCAGGCGGAAATAGATTTGACCGACTATGATATCATCAATACCAACTCTGAGGTGCAGTCGGTCGTGCGCTCCATCCAGATGGTGCGCGAGAATCTGGCGGACACGCTGATGAAAGGCATTTGCTCAACGGCGACCCTGTTGAAAGGAATTCTGGACAAGGAGCACGGCATCCGCACCGAAAAACTGCTGTCGCACGTGGCAGCGTTCGAACTGGATTCGTATCCGAAATTGTTATTCATGAGCGATGGCGGAATCAATATCGCGCCAAACACGGAGGCCAAAATAGCCATCATCAACAATGCTGTCAACATTGTGAAGAGGTTTGGCGTGCGCAAGCCAAAGGTGGCGTTGATCACGGCGATCGAAAAGGTGAACTATCAGGCGATGCCGTGTACGGTCGATGCGGCGATCATCTGCAAAATGGCGGAACGCGGCCAGCTCAGCAGCTGCATCATCGACGGGCCGCTGGCGCTGGATAATGCGATCAGCAAAAAGGCGTGTGAAATCAAGGGCATCAAGAGCCCCATCAACGGTGAAGCGGACATTCTGGTGATGCCGGACATAGAGGCGGGAAATGTGTTCTATAAAACGCTCAACTTTTTCACCAATTGTCGAGTGGCGGGCACACTCGTCGGCGCCCAGGTGCCGGTCATCGTCACTTCCAGAGCGGATTCGAAAGAGATTAAATTCAATTCGATTGCGATGGCCATGCAGGCCAGTTGAAGTGAGAAAGCCACTGTTTATGTATCAATGAGAATAATTCAAGGCAGGCAAATATGAAATACTTGAGAGTGATGGCGATGGCCATTTGTGCGACTCTTGTGTCTTACGTTTCGCTTTTTGCGCAGCAAACGGCGCCAAGAAGTATGGCGGATGGATACAATGATCTGGGCGATGGCACTACGGGTTTCACGATGACGGAGTTTGATGCCGGCATCCAAAGCGAGATCATCGATTTATCAGAGGTGCTGATGCTCACACCACATGTGAATACGGTGATGCTCAGCCGGACAGGTGGCTGGAGCCTGAGCGGCATTCTGTGGCAGTATGACAACACCGGCTATGTGGCTGAGGACGCCGCTTACATCACCCGCGCTCTCGATGTCGATGACATCACGCAATATGTGGACGATGCGGATTCTACTGTCTATCTCATCACCGATTTCGACGGGAACAAGGTGATCGCCTGGGAAGTCGGCAAAATTAATGTGCCTTGGATGCCGCCAAACGGGATAAACGACAGCGAAAATGGGCCAGTCGACGCTGATTTTTTCGTCGAAAATGGTTCGCAATACGTTCTGGTGACCTATAAGAGTACCGACAAAGTAGTGAAATTTGGTTACGATCTGCAGAAGGAGGTCTGGGCCTATGGTGGCTTTGGCGTATTGTCATCTCCATCAGATGCTGAAAAAATTCCATCCACCGATCAGATCGTCATCGCTGATACCGGCAACCGACGAGCTATAATCGTCAATGCGGATAGTACAATCGATTGGGAATATACAGGCCCGAACGGTAACTTTAGTCCTGTCGATGTCGAGCATGTCATGCACCCGACGCTCGGGGAGCAGATATTGATCACCGATCAGACCGGGCATCGTGTGCTGTTGGTGAACAGAGAGAACCGGAACATCACCTGGCAATTCGGCACGGGAGCTGCAGGAAATTCGCGAAGAGAATTGCGGCTGCCCTCCGATGCGGACTGGGTGGCAGCGACCGGCAATGTCCTCATCGCCGACAAGGGCAACAATCGGATCATCGAGGTGAATGTTGCGGACAGCTCGCATTTTTATCAATGGCCGAACGCGGTTCCGGATGTCGAGGACGTCGATGTCGATGTCAACATTGATGGGACGATCAACGACGGATTTCTGGTGTCGCTAAAGGTGAACCGCAATGGGAGAGATTTCTGGCTGCCGACGCGTCTGGCGTTCACGCCGCCGGCGGATAAGGAAGGACCGCTGAAGTCGGATATCAGCATCATCAGGGATTTGGATGGCGACCAAAGAGAAGTCGATTTTCGCAGCATCACCCTCCACGCGCAGGACACGCCCTATACCACCATCGATTATCAGTTCAGATCCGCGCCGATCGATGCGAGCATCAATGAAAGTGATCCATGGTATGGTCCGGACGGCATTCTTACAAGATACCACTATGACGGCGCCGATGGCGCTGGCATACCGCTCTCTTCACGGCACAAACCGCACACGTCCTGTCAATTTGGCGCCTATTTGTCCACCGATTCGTCGCGAGTGACGCCTCGCATCGACAGCGTCGCAGTGGTCTACAATTATTATGACGTATTGCCCAGCCAAGGAGATCATCCCAGCCTTTATATACAGGCTGACACGTTAATCGGTCCTGCGGCCGATGCGCCCGTTGCTGTCGCTTGGGATACATTGAAACTGTTCTGGAAGCCAGTTGAGATCGAAGAAAGATTTTTACGCGATCTGCAATTTCAACTGTCGATCTATAATGCTGCGGATGGGAGACTCCTGGTAGCACACTCCTGGGAAGATGTGGAAAACGGCGCCCAGACAATTCTGCTCGCCAACGAGATTGGACTACGCGGAGCAAAGCAGATCACTTTTGCCGTCGCCCTCAGGACGTTGAACTCGGGCTTGGCGCCGCAACTGGACGGCTGGAAATTCTCCTGGCGAGAGATCGAAATTGGTCCGCCCACCCTTCAATTCGCCGACAGCAGCGGCGTGCCAATGCAATTCTATACCGCAACAGATATCATCCCGGCCACTGATGATAGTATATTTGTCGATAAAGCGTATCTTCGCCTTGCCAATGCTTTGCAGCCCACAGATACTCTTTACATTGACATAACCGCCCCTCAAACAAACGACGTCGTGAGCGATACACTTGTTTACGAGTCGTCGCAGATGATCTACAAATCTATAAGCGGGAAACCGATCATTCTCATCGATACGACCGCTCCAGCTGATCCCACCAATGACCGGCTGGAGTTAGTTGATCGCCAATCACTCTTTGTCGAATTTCGATCCATTCTTCGCCCGGACGACATTTTGTCAGATAGTATTATGGTTGTGCAGGGAACCATTGGCAATGTGATCATCCAAAATGAAAATCGTAATGCGATTACCCAGGCGAACCTAGATGACTATCTGCACCTTCAAATTGATAATGAAATGGATAGAAACCTGCATCCAAGTCATCAAGATACAATCTATGCTGTGTTGCGTAACAATATGACAGACGACAGTGAAAACGTCATGCTTCTTGAGCAAGGTACTGCCGGGATTTACAACAGCGGGACGTTTACGACAGATGATAACAGCAGGGTGCTCCTGGCAACTGATCCTTACAGTCCACCGGACGATGGCAATCTCTATTCACGCCGCGGCGACCGAATATCAGCTGAATATAAGGATAACTTTCTGAAAACAACGACATACAGATTTATTATCATCCCTCCCGATACCACCGGTCCTGGTATTGAAAGTGTTTTTTCACTGGAAATCGCGCCAAATCCATATCGCGAGATAGATGGCGAGAATTTTCAACTTAGGGCTGCATCGGGCACCGGCACCTTGACTTTGACCAAGCTGGAGATATATAATTTTGCCGGTGAGAGAATATCTCTGCGTGAAGGCAGCGCGATTATGTTTTCCAACATTGGCAGCAACACCATTGCGCAACGTAATTATGCGCGTATCAATAATTGGTGGAATCTGCTGACCGATTCCGGCCATCAGGCCGCCAGCGGCACCTACTGGCTGAAAGCGGAGGCCATTGTTAATGGAACAACCGTCTCAGCTATAGAAAAGTTTGTCGTCATCCGTTGAGGTGCAGGCGTTAACTTGATTTTGCATGGAGATAGAATGAAAGAGCGTATTAGATATTATAACAGAAAAGCCGGCATGAGGGCTTGGTGGTGGACGACGCTGATCTCTCTGCTCCTCATCGTCCCCCAACTGCTCATGGCGGCGGGCTCCGGCGTCGGTTATCACGCCGCCCCGTTTCTCAAGATCAGCCCGGCGGCGCGACAGGTGGGCATGGGCGGCGCCTATACGGCGCTGTCGCAGGATATCAACGTGATGCGCTATAACATCGGCGGCCTCGATCTCATCGGCTACACCAGTCTGGCCATGAATTTTAATAGCTGGATTGACGACACCCAGCAAGGCAGCATCGCCTTTGGTCTTCCCAGCAAATTCGGCGCCTTTGGCGTCGATCTCTCTTTCTTCAATGAAGGCAAAATCATCGGCCGCAACGCCGATTTTTTCGAGACCGGCGATCAACCCTACAGCTCGGATCTGATGGCATCGCTGGGCTATGGCTATAATTTTGGCAAGAAAAAGAGCTGGGACTTGGGCGTCGGCGTCGCCGTCAAATACCTGAGCCAGAGCCTGGTCGGCGAGACCGCGGGCGTCGCCGCCGTCGATGCCGGCGCGCAGTTCGTTTTCCCGCAGCACTCGAATCCGCAAGTACCGGTATTTTCGCTCGGCGCCGCCATTCAGAACTATGGCCTGTCGAAAATGAAATTCGACGTCTGGGAATCGCCGCTGCCGGAGACCTATCGCGCCGGCGCGGCCCTGAACTTTCGCCAGTTTCCACTGCGGACATCGGAGCTGCTCATCAGCTCGGATGCCACCTGGACGACCAAAGAGCAGATCGGCTATCAGCTGGGTTCGGAATTGCTGATTAAGGACGGTGCCAATAACGAGGTCATATCACTGCGCGGCGGCTACCGCTTCAATGATCTCTCCATGGCCAACTGGGCGCTCGGCTTTGGCGTCTATTTGCCGACCAACTGGCTCGGCAACTCGCAGACGCGCTTCGATTACGCCTACGCCCCCTTGCGCGCCTTTGATGAGGCGGCGCACCGCTTCTCGCTGCACTTTGCCTTTGGCGCTGCCAAGCGAGTAACCGCCGCCGCGATCGATGAGCAGATGCTGAGAGATCTGGAAGCAATGGCCGCAAAACAGGACTCGCTGGATTCCGCACTCAAGGCCGCCCAGGAGACCGAAGCGCGATTGCGCGCACTGGAAAAAGAAATGCAGGAACGCCTCGACGCCATCAAAGCCATTGCCGCTGAGAGCGAAGGCAAGATCGAAGTCGAGCAGATGCCGGACGACAAGCGGAAAATCCTGGTGACCATGCGCATCAATTTCGATTTCGACAAGGCCAATATCCGGCCCGATGAATACCCGACCATGGAGCGCGTCGGCGACATTCTCAACACCTATCCGAACGCCAAGGTGCATCTCAAAGGCCACACGGACTGGATCGGCACCGATCACTACAATATTCACCTGTCACATCGCCGCGTCGACAGCGTCATGACCCATCTGAGCCGCAAGGAGAACGTCACATTCAGTCGCTTCTATATGCCGGTCGGCTATGGGGAGTCCAAGCCGATCGACACAAACGACACTGACGATGGACGTTTTCGCAACCGACGCGTCGAATTTCTGCTCTTCACCTATGACGCGCAACCGGAAATGCCCGAAGGGACCGCCATCAAGGATATCGTGGCGGCGGATGCCAATACGATCCACATCGTCTGCAATGGCATCATTCCCGTGCCGACAAAGACGATGCGGCTGGTTGATCCGGAGCGATTTGTCCTCGATTTCGACAATATTTACCTGATCGCCAAACAGAAGGAGTTCAGGCTGAACGTCGGCCCGGTCACCCAGGCGCGCGCTGCCGAACATATTGAGGAGAATTTCACCCGCGTCGTACTTGATGTAACGCGTCCCATCGATCCGCTGATCAGCGTCGATGGCCCCAGGATTGTCATCAAACTGAGATGAAAAACTGCTGGTGAAAAAGGGCGAATGATTCATTCGCCCTTTTTTTTTGCTCTTGACATTAAATCTGAAAAATTCACTCATATTCTGAAAAGTTTTGTTATTTTGGCACTCTTGAATAATCAAAAGAGTGAAACGTGAAACGTCAAACGTGAGACGTTACAATAAAGCTCGTTCCAGGCGATAAGACATCTCACTTTTCACGTTTGACTTGCAGCTTTGCTGCATTGGGAATAATCAGGATAAAAAAAAGAGCTTTTGCTGAATTTCACGCTCTGCCGCCTGCAAATTGGCTGGAGTGCCGACATCTCGCCAATAGTCGCCGGTGATGTCGTAACCTCTTATGACAAATCCTTGCTGCGCTGCTTTCTCATAGGCATCGATGCTGTAGAATCGATCGGCATCGATGCGCCGAAAGAGAAAAGGCTGAATGACCTGGATGCCGCAAAATCCAAAAAGCGCCGCATTTTTCAAGTCGTGTCGGCGGCCGATGAAGTCGCCCTGCGACGTGAATGCCAATGCTCTGCTCGTCCGGCGTCGATTGATCACCAGAGTGGCCGCTGCGCCGCTTTCCGCATGCGCCTGCATGAGCTGGGCATAGGGCAGGTTTGTCAAAACATCGACATTATGCACGAGAATCGGCGCCTGGTCGCTAAAGCAGTCGAGCATCTTTTTGATGCCGCCGCCGGTGTCGAGCAGGACGGGCTCGGGAGAGAGGGTGAGGTGCATATTGCTCTGCGCTGCGTAATCGCGCAGAAAATCCTGCATCTGTTCGGCGTGCGCATGGGCATTGACCGCTACATGCGTAAAGCCCTGATGTTGTAATTTCGTCAACACAATCTCCAGCAGCGGCCTGCCGCACAGCGGCGCCAGCGCTTTGGGCACGTTCTCGGTGATGGGGCGGAGGCGCGTGCCGAGTCCGGCGGCCAGAATCATGGCATTCATGACAGAGCCTGCGCGCTAGTGAGCTGATCGTTGATGAGAATATCCTCCTCGAACAGGCGTCTTAACTCCGGCAATGCGCTCAAGATGCAACCATCATGCGACAGCAGGAAAGCGATGTTCTGCAGGGCATTGGGAATGGTCGTCATGAAATGGGATTTTCCTTTTTCAAAGACCAAAAAGCTAAAGGCGGCCAGCGCCTGCAGCATTCTCAGCAGGGCAAAATTGTAATAAAAGGCGCGGAATTGCTCAAGTTGGATGTATCGCGATGTCTCACTGAGGTAGAATTCGAGCATCTCTTCGCGGAAGGAGTGAGAGAGCGTGACATTGGCATCGAACAGGAGGGAGGCGATGTCGTACTGCGGAGCGCCTTTTCTGCCCGATTGATAGTCGATGAAGAAGGGTTGTCCGTCGACGATCATGATGTTTTTCGATTGAAAATCCCGATACATAAAGGCATCGTACGGCGCCGGCAACAGGTGCGAGATCAAAACATTGAAATCATCTGCCAGCGCGGCGTCGTTGAGCCGGCTGCGCAGAAATCGCGTCAAAAAACTCGCCTGAAAATAGTGCAGATCAAACTGCATCGCCTCTCGGCGAAAGGCAGCGAACTGGTAGCACTTGTCATAATCTATTGAATCTTTAGACCTTATTTGAATCTCCGGCAGCCAGGAGATGACCTGCTGATACATCGTCTGCAGTGCGCCGGAATCATCGTCACTATGGCGATTGCCCCATTCGAGCAGGGTCACATCGCCCAGATCGCTCTCCAGATAGACCTGGGCATCCGCATTGTAGGCAAAGATGACCGGCACCGGGATCGAGTGCTGATAGAACGTATTGGAAAATGAGACAAACGCCTCATTTTCGCGGCGATTCGCCCCATAGATCCCGATGAGTGACTCGTTCGCATCGGCGAACACTCGGTAAATCCTGCGATCCGAGCCATCGCCCTTGAGCTCTGTGATCAGAGTTGGGCGTGCGCCAAAATGATGTTCGTGCAGCCGAGCCAGGTTGTCCACAATGGTGTGATTGTGCATGGTGAGTCAATTTAATGACTTTGCTGTAAAGATACAAAGTTTTAGATCATTTAAAAAGAAAACCGCAGAGATCGCAAAGAAGCGCCGAGAAAATCAAAACGTGAAAAAACAATAGCCTAAATTTGTTTTTATTGTGATACTATGAGAAAAAAGATCTATTCTTAAAAATCAACGCACACAAAGACACCAAGATTGATTTTATTATGTTTAAATATCGCGTGAAAGATAGCATGAAAAATTTTGCTGTTTCACAGACTCAAACCTAACTTTATGTTTCTTTGTGTCTTCGTGTCTTGTGTGAAGTGTTTGTGATTAATGCAGACTAGAAGTTTTTCTCTGCGTGGCTCTGCGCCCTCGGCGGTTTTGGCTTTTTGGTTGCGGCCAAAGGCTACGCTGTGGTACGGTGGTTCGCTTTTTCTCACTCAAAACTATTTTAAAACTTGACTTTTTATATAAATTTGTTAAATTGCTATCTTACAAATCCGGGGCTATAGCTCAGCTGGGAGAGCGCTTGAATGGCATTCAAGAGGCCAGGGGTTCGACTCCCCTTAGCTCCACAGGAGAAAAAGGTGTCAAGTGGCACCTTTTTTGCTTTAACGAGCTCTGGTTCAGCTGCTGCTGCCACAGGCCGCTACAATGCAACTGAACGTAGTCCCACGAATGTGAGGGTAGAAGGACATGATTCCTGAATACGATTACAGTCAGATTGAACGGAAATGGCAAAAGATATGGGAAGAGACGGGCTTGTACAGAGCCGATCTGTCCGATACGGAAAAAAAGCTTTACTGTCTTGTCATGTTTTTGTATCCGTCCGGCGATCGTCTGCATATCGGCCATTGGTACAATTATGCCCCGACCGACACCTGGGCCCGTTTTAAGAGGATGCAGGGATATAATGTCTTTGAGCCAATGGGATATGACGCCTTTGGACTGCCGGCTGAGAACTATGCGATAAAACATGGCGTGCATCCGGCGGTGAGCACGAATCAAAATATTGAAAATATTCGCCAACAGCTCAAAGCCATGGGGGCCATGTACGATTGGAATTGCGAAATCGATACGAGCAAGCCCGAATACTACAAATGGACGCAGTGGCTTTTCCTGCAGCTGTACAAGAGTGGCCTGGCCTATCGCAAGAAAGCGGCGGTGAACTGGTGCCCGTCCTGCCAGACGGTACTGGCGAACGAACAAGTCATCGACGGCGCATGCGAAAGGTGCGAAGAGCAGGTGATCCAGAAGGATCTGGAGCAGTGGTTTTTTAAAATAACCGATTATGCTGAAAAGCTTCTGGAAGGCCATGACCGGATCGAGTGGCCTGAAAAGACCATTGCCATGCAGAAGAACTGGATCGGCAAGAGCATCGGTGCGCTCATCTCCTTCCAAGTCAAAGATGCAGATGACAGCATCGATGTCTTCACCACCCGTCCCGATACATTGTTCGGTGTCACCTACATGGTCCTGGCGCCGGAACATCCGCTGGTCGACAAATTGACCACCGCGGACTATCGTCCAGGCGTCCAGGACTATATTGTGCAGACGCGCAAGACCAAAGAGATCGATCGTCTGTCGACGGAGCGGGAAAAGACCGGCGTCTTCACCGGCAGCTATTGCATCAATCCGGTGAATGGGGAGGAGATTCCCATCTGGATTGCCGATTATGTCCTCGCCACCTATGGCACGGGCGCGGTGATGGCGGTGCCGGCGCACGATCAGCGCGATTTCGAATTTTGCCGCAAGTATAACTTGCCTATCCGTCAGGTCATCAGGAAGATTGTTGGAAACCATAATGAATCACTTGAAGCAGCCTATACAGATGCCGGCTTCATGATGAACTCAGGAGTTTTTGATGGTTTGAGCTCTGAGGACTTTAAAAGCAGGATTGTCGAGTGGCTGAAAGAAAGAAAGTGCGGCCATGAAAAGATAAACTACAAACTGCGCGATTGGCTCATCTCGCGGCAGCGTTACTGGGGCGCGCCGATTCCGATTCTGTTCTGCGACAAGTGCGGCGAAGTGGCGGTCAGGGAGGAGGATTTGCCGGTATTACTTCCTGAAAATGTTGACTTTACGGGCAGAGGCGTTTCGCCGATATCGACGGCTATGGATTTTGTCCATACGGTGTGCCCGCAGTGCGGCGGAGCGGCGCGACGCGAAGTTGATACAATGGACACCTTTGTCTGCTCGTCCTGGTATTTTTTGCGCTATGTGAATCCGGAGCTGCAGGACAGGCCGCTTGATCGAAAGAGGGTCAATGACTGGTTGCCGGTCGATCAATATGTTGGCGGCGCCGAGCACGCTGTCATGCATCTGCTCTATGCGCGATTTGTGACAAAAGTGCTGCATGATTTGGGTCACATTGACTTTGATGAGCCGTTCAAAAAGCTGATTCATCAGGGGATCATCACCAATGCCGGCGCCAAGATGTCGAAATCGCGCGGCAATGTGGTCAATCCTGACAAATTCATCGAGCAGCTGGGATCCGACACTTTTCGCATGTATATGATGTTCATGGGATCATATGAAGATGGCGGCGACTGGAGCGACGACGGGATCACCGGCATTCATCGATTTCTGAAAAGAGCCTGGCGACTGGTCTGGCAGGTGCATCAGGAGAGGCCGGCGGGGGCGGAGAGCGGCAAATTCGCCCGCGTTCGCTATCAGTTGCATTATGCCATCAAGCATGCCACTGAATCGCTCGAACGATTTCATTTCAATACGGCGATCAGTCGGATCATGGAGCTGGTGAATGAAATATATCTTTACATACAGGAAATAGATACCGCGTCGCAGAATGTGCGTCTCTATCGCGAGGTCATACCGACTCTGGTGCAGCTGCTGGCGCCATTTTGCCCGCACATGGCCGAGGAGTTGTGGCAGGTTTTGGCGCAAGAGCACAGTATTTTTGACGAAAAATGGCCGGCTTTTAATGAGAAAATGCTTGAGCTGAACAGGATAAATCTCGGTGTACAAATTAATGGCAAGATTCGCAGTCAGATAGAGGTCGCGGCCGAAGCGAGTGATGATGAGATCATTCAAGTCGCGCTTGCCCAGGAAAAGGTGCGCTCTTATACCGATGGCAAACAAATTATAAAGTCGATTGTCGTGCCGAAAAAGCTCGTCGTCTTTGCGGTGAAATAAATGTCAGATAACAGGTTTCGACGAGAGGAGAGGAGTGCATTTTGTACTCCTCTTCAAAATAGACCTGCATGTTAACATAACTAACATTATGTATAATTTGATGGCCGGTTGGCCCCTTTTAGATGATCTGCTGCAGCAAATCTCGCGCTTTTTGCTTCAGCGGCGTCTCATGCTCTGTCCACAAGATCTCTTCCAGATGCTGTTTGGCAGCGTCTTTCTGCTGCAGATCATATAACACCTTGGCCAGATTGTAGCGCGCCTTTAAATTGTTGGGATTTTTATTGACAGCATCCTGCAGAATTCTGACGCTCTCCTGCAAGGCGCCGTGAAACGCCTTGCCCATGCCAAACAGCGTCAACGTCACACTGTCATTTTTGCCCAGATCGTGCGCTTTCGCAGCTGCTTCGGCCGACTCGCTCGCCAAACCGCACGCATCATATAATATGCTCGCCTGCTTGTATAAAGAACCATTCCTCGTCTGCAGAGCGAGCGCTCTTTCTATGGCTTTAATCGATTTCTCCTTGTCGCCGACGCGCATCTGACAAATAGCCAGCAGCGACCACGCTTTGTAATCGTTGGTCTTGTTGGTCACATAACGCGATAGCAGCCGGGCGGCCTTGCCATAGTCGCAGCTGAGGAACAATTTGAAAGCATGCGAATAGAGATCATCCATATCCTTGAGATCATCGACCGGCTCGCCTGCTGCAGCCTGCTTTTCATCAAGCACATGCTCCAGCTCTCTCTCGGGCAAAATGGAATTGCGTGCGACGTTGCCGAGCTTGCCGTTCGGATCAAGCTTGATGACGAGCTTGAAGCAGCGATTGGCATTTTCAACATCATTCTGCACGGCGTAGAGCTTTCCGAGACCGAGATAAGCTCTTGTTTCTTTTGGTGATATAGCTATTGCTTTTTCAAAAGCCTGGATCGCTCCCTGATGATCGCGTAAAATACTCGAAATAGCTCCGAGGTTGACCAATGCCGTCACATTATCAGGCTGAAAAATGAGTCCTTTGTTGAGGCTCGCAGCCGCCAGATCAAATTTGCGCATTTTTGAGTAAATGCTGCCCAATAAAAAGTAGGCGCGAAAATAAACCGGACAATTCTCCACGACCTCCAGGCACTTGTCCAACGCCTTGGTGTGATTGGCCAGTTCAAAATAAGCCAGAGCCAGATTGTAGAGCGTATCAGGATCCATATTATTGATATAGTACGCCTTGCGCCAGAACTCGATGGCATCGGCGAAATTTTTCTCTCTTGCTGCCAGCAGCCCTTTTTTATTATAGATCTCCGCTTCC
>JAFGJB010000137.1 GCA_016929295.1 Candidatus Zhuqueibacterota bacterium
GAGACCACGGCCTGCCTGCCGCTCAGCCTGTTGAATGACGAGGGTTACCTGGCATTTTGCGAATCGGATTTCAATGTCATACCATCCGGCATCCTGTTGCACTATATTTCCGGCAAGCCGGTCTTTCTCAACGATCCGACCTTTCCGCATCACGGCATGGTCACCGTGGCGCATTGCACTGCGCCGCGCCGCCTGGACGGTGACCACTATGCCCGCGCGCACGTCGTGACCCATTTTGAATCCGATTACGGCGCCACGCCCAAAGTCGAGCTCCCCATTGGCACGCCCTTCACCATGGTGTGCCCGGACGCCGGCCAGAAAAACTGGCTCGGCTTCACCGGCACGGTGCTGGATAATCCTTTCTATGATATCTGTCGCTCGCAGTTCGATGTCGCCATCGACGGCGACTGGAAAAAACTTTTGCGCGATCATCGCGGTTTTCACTGGATGATGGCCGTCGGCGATTCTTCCCAGGAGATGGCCTACGCATGTCCGAAGATAGGTATCGAGTGGAGCAATGTCTCTCAGGTCGGTTGAGGTGATCTCGGCGGTTAAATATTTTGTCATTCGAAAAACTTGGCAAAAAAACACAATATTGCAGCTTTGTAGTAAAGTTACTTTGTGGCCTTTTGCTCCTCGATAGATTTGTGGTTGAAAGAGATAGTATTTTGATGATATGTTTTTCTACTGGCAGTTGCCAGAAACTGCCATTTGACTCGCGCATCCTTAATAGCTTGTTTTTTTCATTATTAACTCGTATATTTCAAACCTATAAGTAGTATGGACGTGCAAGCGAGTTGAGGATAGATGGCGCACGCTTTTGCGAACAGCTTGACGCTATTCATGTATGGTTTGTTGTATCTATGGACGACGTCAGGTATTCTTATATTTATACCCGCATCTTTTTGCGCTCCCCGTATCTTTCTAGACTTCCTCATCCAATTATGGGCGCGCGGGATCATTGTGCTCATTGGCGGCCGGCTTCAGGTTGTGGGACGGGAATACATTCCAACGTCGCGCAAATACATGATATTGACGAACCACGCCAGCCTGTTTGATATCCCGGTCATCATGGCCGTCTTCCCGCATGTCTCATGGCTGGGACGCGATTATCTGACGCGAATCCCGCTATTTGCCCACATACTGAAACGAACCAATTATGTCGCCATCAGACGAAATCCGGCCGCCGATGTGCGACTGATCATTCAAAAATCCATCCTGAATACGGAAAAATTTGTCATCGCCATTTTTCCGGAGGGAACCCGCACCACGACCGGCCAACTGCAGGAATTCAAGCGCGGTTTCATTCACATCATGAACGGCGGTGATCTGGATATCCTGCCGATCATCCTGAACGGACTGTTCCAGATAAAGCCCAAGACGCGATTTTCCATCAGACCGTTCCAAAAGATCGAAATGATCATCAGCAAACCGATCAAGCGGAGCTCTCTCATTGACCTGTCCAATGAAGAGATAATCGCCCGCGTCCGAGAGGTTTTCATAGCCAATTATAAATCAGGGAAGGGAGAACTGTGACTGATAAAAAATGGGGATTCATCATCAATCCGGTGGCCGGCAGCGGCTACGCACGGGACTATGCTGAGCATGTGAAGGCAATGACCCAATTACACAGCGCACCGGCGACAATCGTCTTCACGGAACGACGCGGCCATGCGGCCGAATTGGCGACAAGGCTCATCGGCGATGGCCATACTCACATCATTGCAGTGGGCGGCGATGGCACGGCCAATGAGACCGTGCGCGGCGTGATCGATCACGATCAGATCACTTTCGGCCACGTTTCGGCGGGCACAGGCAATGATTTCGCCCCGGTGCTCGGCTTTTCCGAGCACTTTACCGATGCTGACTGGGATATCCTCTTCCAGGACCATACGATTCAAATGGACGTGGGAAAATGTAACGACAACTATTTTCTCAACGGCATGGGGCTTGGCTTTGATGCCCAGGTGGCGTCCGAGAACTATGACAAAAATGGCGATCTGGTGGCCGCCAGTCAACGAAAATACTGGTGGCACATTATAAAAAATCTTTTGTTCTTCAAGGAGCGCACCTTTCAGTTCGAAAAAAATGGCTCGACTGCAGAGGCGCGCACTTTTATGGAAACGATAGCCATTGGTCGACGTTTTGCCGGCGGTTATTATGTGACGCCGCAGGCAATCGCCAACGACGGTGTGTTCGATGTCTGTCTGGTCGAGCCGGTGAATCTGCTGCAGCGCTTCTATCTATTCACAAAAGTGCCTACAGGCACTCATATCGGCCATAATAAAGTCCAATATTTTCAAACCGATAAACTCTCTCTGGAATTCGACCGAGCCGTGCCGCATCATCTGGATGGAGAGTTGTTTTTTGCCGCCAAGTTCAATATTGAACTCTTGCCGGGCAAGCTGAAAATCATCTATAACCCAGCCGGCAAACACTTTTTTAATACCGCGCCGAGGTGACTCTGAAAGACTATATCGCATTTTTTGATCTGGATCACACCATCCTCAACAACAGCAGCGGTCACATATTGGGACCGGCCGCGATCCGACATGGCCTGATAAAAAGGCGAAATTTAATACCGGGCACAATGTACGCCATTGGCCACAAGTTCGGCCTCATCCAAGGCGACGCCATTTTGCCGCGCATGTTGACGTGGCTCAAAGGTCATCCGGTGCAGCCATTCGTCGATTTTATGCAGCAAATCTTTCACGATGTGCTCAAAGGCGCCATTCGCAAAGAGGCTGTACAAGAGATAGAGCATCATCGGCGAAACAATGCCCGGCTTGTCCTGTTGAGCGCATCGATGAATTTCATCTGTCAGCCGGTCATCGATTTTCTCGGTCTGGATGATCTCATCTGCACCAGACCGGACATCCAGGACGGCCGCTTTTCCGGCAGGATGAGGGGCGCCCTCTGCTTTGGCGAAGAAAAGCTGACGCGCACGCTCTCCTTTCTCAACGGCAATGCTTCACCGCTCGAACACGCCTATTTTTATACCGATTCGCACACCGATCTCCCCATGCTCGAAGCCGTCGGCCATCCGGTGGCCGTCACGCCCGACCGCAAATTGGCCGCCCTGGCGCGCGCGCGCGGATGGACCATTTATCAATGGTGAGTTGTTGATCATTTCTGCCAAGCCAAGAGGAGAAATCTTGCAAAAACAAACTCTAGCGATTAGAACGCAGATGAAACGCTCCGCGTATCGCGAGCACTCGGCGCCGATATTCATGACCTCCAGCTTTGTCTTTGACAGCGCCGAGCATGCGCGCGCTCTTTTTGTCGAGGAAGTGGACGGCGATATCTATACGCGCTATTCCAACCCGAATCTGACCGAACTCATCGACAAAATGGTGCAGCTCGAAAACGCCGAGGCGGGGCTGACGTTTTCGTCCGGCATGGCCGCCATCTACGCCGCTGTGGCCGGACTCTTGCGGGCGGGGGATCACATCGTCGCCTCCCGGTCGCTCTTCGGCGCCACCTACAAGCTGTTGACCGACATCCTGCCGCGCTGGCACATCACAACGACGTTCGTCGATGCGGACCAGCACGAGCAGTGGCGCGCCGCCATTCAACCAAACACGAAAATTCTCTTCGCCGAAACGCCGTCAAATCCCGGGCTGGATTTGATTGATCTTGAATATGTCAACAGTCTCAAAGAAAATCGCGAGCTCGTTTTGCTCGTCGATAACTGCTTTGCCACCCCCATCGTGCAGACGCCGATTGACTGGGGCGCCGATCTCGTCACTCACTCGACGACAAAATTCATTGACGGACAGGGCCGAACCATCGGCGGCATTCTCGTCGGTCGTTCTGATCTCATAGATGAGATAAAAATCTTTGCCCGTCAGACCGGTCCATGCATGTCGCCCTTTGACGCCTGGCTGTTGTCAAAAAGTCTGGAGACGCTCGCGCTGCGCATGGAAAAACACTGCGCCAACGCCTGGGAGCTGGCGACTCATTTCGAAGGACATCCCGAGCTCGTGCAAGTGAAATACCCCTTCCTGGCATCGCATCCGCACGTCGCGTTGGCAAAAAAACAGATGCGGATGGGCGGCGGCCTCGTGACGTTCGAGGTCAAGGGCGGGCGCGACAGAGCCATGCGCTTCATCGACGCCGTCGAGCTGGCATCGATCAGCTCCAACCTTGGCGACACGCGGACGATCATCACCCACCCGGCGACGACCACGCATTCAAAGATGACCGAGGAAGAGCGTCTGCGCGTGGGCATCACCCCGGGCTCGATCCGCATCTCCGTCGGTCTTGAGGATATTGCCGATGTCATCCAGGATTTCGACATGGCCCTGCAGCGATCAAAATAAGTTGAGCTAAAGCGGCGTCGCGCTCACCCCATCACATCAAAATCTCCCTCCAGGACGCGCTCAAGTTTTCCGGTACGCCATTTGCGGACGCTGTCGCGCACGAGCGGCGTAGGACTGGTCTGATAGCGACGGATGATACGCGGCTTTTCATCGCTTGCGGCAAAGGCCGCCACAGCCTGGGTCAGGAGGCCGTCCCTGCTCGATTCCGGCGTCATCGCTTGCGGGGCAACCCTGATATGAATGCGATAGCGCCGCCATTTTTTCTCCTGTTCGACCACCTCCAGGACGTGCATGCCGGATTCGGGCGCCAAAATTGGATAGGCCGCAAATCCGGATATAGCCATGATGCAGAGGCAATCGGATGAGTCGTCAAAGCGCTCCTGCAAAATCTCACATTTCATCAACCGCTTCTTGGCCCAGTTGACATACATCTCTTTCAAGCGTTGGGCGAAAGGATGCACCAGATCCTGCTCCTCGGCTGTCCTGGCTTTGCTCTCGATTTTTAAGAATGCATCCTGCGGCGTCTCAGCGAGATAACTCTGATGGGCTTCGCCGAGAAGATAGAGCTGTTGCGCCAGGAGGGCGATGAGGTTTTTCGGTAAAGTGGTGCGCTCGATCCGGCCAAGCAACGATTCAGCCGCTCGCAAACCGGACTCGATGCGATCCATGAATTCGACATCGCCGAGGGTTTTGAAGCGTGCCGGCGAATCCCAAAATGCCTTTGCCGACATGGCCGTCAGCAAGCCGGCTTTCAGTTCTTCCCACTTGGGAGTGCGAATCGTGCGGTTGAGCTCAACATAGCAGCTCTCCAGGTAATTCAACTCGTCGGCCGTTCGCTTTGGTTCGAGCACAATGGACTTGAGCGACAGATGCGGAGGCCGCACTTTTTCCGGCGTCAGCTCGAGTTGCTCCTCCTCCCCGGCATCCGGATCGATGAACTCGACTTGAATGCGGGCGCCGTCACTTTTGACAAAGAGAAACTGATCCCCCTCCGGAAATTGGTGACTGACGATGGTGAGCGCCAGTGGCGCGAGCAGATACCGTTCGATGGCGCGCTTGAGCGGTCGAGCGCCCAGATCCGGCGTAAACCCCTTTTCCAACAGGAAATTAACCGCCGATTCTTCCCACTCGACAGCCCACTCTCTGCTGCGCAGGCCACGGCGCTGCAGCGCGTTATTCAACTCGTTGTATAAAATCCGGCGCATGGTGGAGCGATCCAGCGGATGAAAGATGACCACTCGATCGATGCGATTAATGAATTCGCGCCTGAAAGTTTTGGAGATCGATTTTTGCACGCTGGTGAACGAAAAAACGTCGCTGCGATTGTCGAAACCGATGCTGGCGCCCGCACGAATCGTCCCGCCGAGATTGGATGTCATGATGATGATCGTATGCCTAAAGTCCGATGTCGTACCGCCTTTATCGGTCATGCGACCATCATCAAAAACCTGCAGGAACAGATCCCACACCGCCAAATCCGACTTTTCAAACTCATCCAGCAGGACCACCGAGAAAGGCTGTTTGCGAATCATGCTCGCCAGGGACTGCTTATTCTCTTCGCCGCTTCCCAAAATACGCCCGACGCTGTCGGGGCTCTGATACTCGCTCATATCGAGGCGAATCATGCGCTCGGGCGAGCCGAAGAGAAATTCGGCCAATGTCTTGGCCATCGCCGTTTTGCCGGTGCCCGTCGGGCCGGCGAACAAAAAGACGCCAAACGGTCGCGTCGGATCGGTGAGCCCGGCTTTGATCATGGCGACTCGCTCGACCAGACAATCGATGGCCTCCCTCTGCCCCAGCACGCGCTGGTGAAACAGGTCGCGCAAGGCGTTTAGATCGAGGCCCGCTTGCTCATCCAGGATGCTGCGCGGCAAACCGGACAGCTGCGACAGCGCCCGGTACAAATCATCTGTCTTCAGCTCGCTGAGAGCGCGTCCTTCGATCAGCAGCTGTCGCTGCGCCATTTTGAGGAATTGAAACAGGTTGCCGGGCGGCGCAACGCTGTTCAAAAACTGCTTCGACAAATGCAGAGCTTCGCGAAAGATCCCGTCGGCAATCGCCGGTTCACCGTCGCGCAACTGCATCTGTGCCCATTTCTTTGCCAGATTCAGCGCATTCGCATCGTCCAGTGGCTCGATCTTGTAGATATCCAGCAGGGTGTGGACGCGTTTGTTGTCGCGTTCGATCTGTTCGTTGGCCGTCGGATGCGTCTCACCGATTATTTTAATTTTACCGCTCTCGATATAGGGCAAGAGCATGTCGAGAATGCCTGTGGCGCTGTAGCGATGCCTCCCTGTATAGACGAGCTGATGAAAATTCGGTATATACCAGAGAACGCGCTTCTGCACATCGAGCTTTTTGATGAGATTCTGAATCCGTGCTTCCAGTTCACCGATGTAGATCTGCCCGGCGATGATGTCGACGGCGCCGGCCTGAAAAATGCGCCAATGGTTTTCCAGGCGTTTGAACAACAGCTGCAACATCGCGCTCTTGCCGACGCCGGACTCACCGACGAGCAGCACCGAGCGTTGCGGCGAGCTGAACAGGCTCTCGGCAATTTTCTCAACCGTCTGTTTTGTCATCTCATGCTCGATGATGACATCCTGAAAAGAAGATTGATCCCAGACGCGGCCGACCGTGTTGAGGAAATGTATATCAAGCGATGCGGCTCGGCGGGCATTGATTTCATCGAGGAACGGCGTGGCCAGTTTTTGCTCCAGCAGCAGGAGAAATTTCTCAACCTGGTTCATCGCGTCTTCACTCAACTTTCCCAGATGCTCACCGAAGGTCAGCGCCTCACCATTGTCGAGGCGCTTTTTGATGAAATCATTGGTCGACTGCATAAAGACCTTATATTCCATCCACCATTCCTGTGCTTTAACCAGGACAGCACCGAGCACCGGCCGGTCACTCAGCACGATGACCTGCAGGGCAAAATAGTAGGCCCAGCCGCCGAGCTGATCGAGATTATCGATCAGAGCTGCGATATGCTCCTCGCTCTTTTCGCGCGCCAGCAGGGCGCGTAACGCCATACAGGAGATGATATGATTGCCACCCGAGCAGTACTCGAGCACTCGCTCGATTGAAATGACGGGTTTCTCCAGCAGCCGGACACCGCGCTGAAATTCTGCCGAAGCCAGCACGTCCGCAGGATTGGCAGTCTTTTGAAAAAAGTCCTGCATGGACGCAGCGATCTCGTAGAGGCGCGCAACATCGTCGGGCGCCCTGACCTCCCCGCCATCCGCCAGATCCTTGCGACGAGCTCGCAGCTTCAGCCACAGCTTTTTGCCATAAAGACCGAGGCTCAGGCCGATGAGCAGGAGAGTGATGCTCGTTGTGAACGATGGCATATCGTCAATATCCCCTGAATTTGAATGGCAAAAGACAGAATTAGCAGCGATTTTTGGTCCAAGATGGACGAATGTCCACATCCATTGTCCGCCCGGGACGAATGTCCCGAGCGATCGTGGAAACAGAATTGGATCACATAAATTTATTGCGCAACTGAGTAAAGCAATATCTGTCCACGACCATTGGGTCAAGGGGGACGAATGTCTAAATCCATTGCCCGCCCGGGACGAATGTCCCGAGCGATCGTTTCGTCATTCGTCATTCGTAATTTATTATTTCACCTGTCAAAGTCAAGCCACCCGGACAATTCTCATACAAAGATATGCAAGCATACCATCTGTGCGTTGCAGAAATTCGTACCGCGCTAAATGCTCCACCCTTCCCGATATTGCCGTTTCACGTACGCATTGGCCGCCTCGTCATTGGTGATCTGCATGTTCAGGCCGTCCCACAGCAGACGCTTGTAGGGGAATCGCACCGCCAGATTGCCCATCAGCACCATCTCCGACA
>JAFGJB010000011.1 GCA_016929295.1 Candidatus Zhuqueibacterota bacterium
AATTGCTGGGCGACGGATACGCGGTTCTCAATTGCGGCAATTCCGGTCGGACGATGTTGAAGCGCGGCGATTATCCTTTGTGGATTGAACCGCAGTTCAAAGCGGCGATCGAGATGGCGCCGGATGTCGTCATCATTCTACTTGGCACAAATGACAGCAAGCCCTATAACTGGATATATAAAGACGAGTTCATCCCCGACTATATCGCCATGATTGACACGTTTCGCACGGTCAATCCCGAGGCGACAATTTATGCATGCCTGCCGCCGCCGGCCTTTGCCATCCAGTGGGATATCCGCGATTCGGTCATCACGGCGGATATCATTCCCATGATTCAGCAGATTGCCGATTCGATGCAGGTCGAGACGATTGATTTCTATCAGCCCCTTGTGGACAGCAATGCGCTTTTCCCGGACGATATCCATCCGAATGCTGAAGGCGCCTGGGAGATGGCCAAAATTGTCTACAACGCCATGACCGGGAAGAGCGTTGCGGAGATGCAGGATGCTGATGTGGCGCGCGGGAAAAAGGCTGTCGATCGCGTTGCGACCGTCTCTTTCCCGCCGGAGTATTTGGTGGATGGTGATGCCTCTACTTCCTGGAAAACGGTCATTGGCGGCTCGGCGGTGGTTGACCTTGGGATTGTCGAATCCGTAGATTTATTCGTCGTTGATTTCGGCGCCAAAAATGATACGATTATGTATCCGTATGTCATCCAGGTGTCTGAAGATTCCCTGACATGGTCGCAAGTTGTGGATCGGAGTGACTTGTCGGGCAAAGCATTTTCCCGTCTCCTCATCGACGCCATTGATACTGTGGATGCTCGCTATATAAAATTAGCGGCGACAGCGTCCGGCGCCACGGTCGCGACAGGGCTGGATATCGCTGATTTTCGCGTCATGCGCGCTGCTCCCGTGCACGCGCCCGTGCTTTATATCGATGACATTGACCTCGGCAGCACCTTTACGCGCTATAAATACTATGTGCAGCCGACGAGTGAAAAAGGATATCTCAAGGTCGTTCGTTCGAGTGATGCGGGTGAGCCGTTCACGGATGTCAAGGGGTATAGAATTTCTGCTGCGCAGAACAGCAGCGGCAGCATCCGTCCCGATCGGGTGCAACGATACTATACCAAAGCCTATTACGATGGCATCGAGGTTTTGTCCGCGGACACGCTGACGGTGGACTGGTCAATTTCAGCCGTCGAAGCAAAAGACCACTCAGCCTCGCCTGACTATCGTCTCGAGAATTATCCGAATCCGTTCAATGCCGCGACGATCATTCGCTTTCAACTGCCGGAGAAGCGCCATGTCGTGATCGATGTCTATAACGTCAGCGGTCAACGCATTGACACGCTGCTGGATGCAGAGGTGAGCGCCGGTCAGCACAGCGCTGTGTGGAAGGCTGCAAATCAATCCTCAGGTATTTATTTCTGCCAATTCAAGGCTGGTGACGTGACGCGGACGAGCCGCATGGTCTTGCTGAAATAAGAAATAGCTTTCGGCAACTCTTGATAAAAGGCGTTGTCATTCGGCGCAGGATGTCAGAACAAACTGAGATTCGGATTGTCCTCATAGCCCGCATCGACGGCCAGGTTCTCAGCGCGCGCCGCGGTCTGCGCCAGTTCATCGCAGCGTTCGTTTTCCGGCTTGCCGCCGTGACCTTTGACCCAGATCAATTGCACATCGTGCCTGGCGATCTCATCGAGCAAAAGGCGCCACAAATCGACGTTTTCAACGATTTTCTTTGTTTCTGTCTTCCAGCCGTTCAGTCGCCAACGTTGCGCCCAGCCGTTGTTGAGGCTGTCAATAACATATTTTGAATCGCTGAATAGCGTGACACGGCTGATTTTTTTCAAAGCCTGCAAGGCGGCGATGCACGCCATGAGCTCCATGCGATTATTCGTCGTTTGTCGAAAACCAGCGGACAGCTCCTTGCGCCGGCCCTGGTATAACATAACCACGCCATAGCCGCCAGGACCTGGATTGCGGATGGCGCTGCCATCCGTGTAGATTTGTACGCGATCCTCATCAACATCGGTTGCAGGCTGTTCGTATGTTGCATGCTCAGGCACGCGCAGGCCATGTTCGCGCAGCCAGTCCAGCGCATCCCCCAGATCATGAAAGCCCTTGAATCTGGCGCCCTCGTAATCCTTGACCTGTTTCTCTGTCTCTTCCCATGTTTTGTAAAGACCGGGTTTGCGGCCTCGGGCGACCGCATAATAGTTTTTTTTATTTTTTGCCATTGTCTTTTCGTTTGATGATGAAATAGGTGATTTTTATTTTTCAAGCACTGTAAAAGTATGCTGCAGGTGTTCGCCATGTTCATCCACCAGTGTCAGAAGGTGCTCGCCGGATGATGGTGAAATCGCCAGCTGGTGGATGCCGTGTGTCCTCGCGATATATGTTTCATCCAGATGCCAGTAAATGGAGATGTCGGGATCCCGGTGCGCCGCATGAAAGACAATTTGACCGGTTGAGCCGTCGAGTTCGATCGGCACATAGACAGAGCGGTTGGAGAGGTGCCTGATCAGGCTCATGGAACCTGGCTGCATGGCCAACGCCGCATAGCAATCCTGGCGAAAGGGTGGCAACAGCTGATAATCAGGGTGCTTTTTGCGATAAAACCATTCCATAGCGGGAGGCAGGGTGAACCAGGGAACAGGCATCATACCAGCGATCAACTCGCAATCGGAATGCACGCGCCATGTATGCGTCGAATCACAAAAGACAAGGTGACAATAGGGACATGTAGCGAAAGACAGTCCCGCCTGCGGCGCTTTTATTACCCTTGTCGTCGCACAGTATGGCCCGGCGCGAAAACCGCTTTTTGAACAGACTGGAATTTCATAGAGTTGTTCCTCCGGAGGTTCAAACCATGCTGAGCATTCGAGAGCGTTGAATATGTCGAATAGTATCGGTGCAGCTGTGGACAGGCCGGTGAGGCCTGGGCGGCCTTCGCCATCGGCATTGCCGACCCATACGCCGGCAGTATACTGTGGTGTCACGCCGATAGCCCAGCCATCGCGGAAGCCAAAGCTCGTCCCGGTTTTCCAGGCAATTTTTTGCGATGAGTAGAATTCTCGCCAGGCCCGATCTTCTTCCGGGCGGGTGACTTCCAGCATGGCCTGCACTGTTAGCCAGCATGAGGCGGCGGAAAGGGGAGGGTCGGGGCGTTTGGCCGGAGAGTTTTTTTCCGTCTGCAGGTAAAACGGCTTGCGAAACGCTTTTTGCAATGTCTCCGGCGCCTCGGGCAGCAGGCTTTGTGCCAAACCGGCATAGAGGGCGGTCAAGTCCCACAGAGAGCCTTCAGCGCCGCCCAGTATGAGCGAGAGTCCGTATTCATGCGCCGGTCTGCTCAGTGTCGTCATCCCCAGTTGCTGCAAAAGGCCGTAAAAGCGATGGACGCCGTAATCGGCCAGCATGCGCACGGCCGGCACATTCAAAGAGTACGCCAGGGCCTTGCAGGCCGGCACAGCCCCTTCATACGTTCGGGTAAAGTTTTGCGGGGCAAATCCGCCTATCTGTATTGGAGTGTCCGGGACGAGCGCTGTCGGCAACAGTTCTCCTGTTTCCAGCATGGCGGCATAGAGGAATGGCTTTAAGATGCTGCCCGTACTTCTCGGCGCTGTGACGACATCGACAAAGTGTCCCTTCAATGAATCGACAGGATCGTCGACATTGCCGATATAGGCGAGCACCTCTGCGCTCTTGCTGTCGAGGACGAGTGCTGCGGCGTTATGGATATCATTGCCAACCAGGCGCTGATGATGGCGTCCGATGATGTCCCGCACCCGTCTTTGTAGCGCAGCATCGACTGTTGTGTGAAAACGATTTTGCGCTTGTCCGGGCAGGCTTTGGCAGCGCTGCAGCAGGTGCGGGGCGGACATGGGCAAAGGCCTGGGTTTTTCCGGCAATGGTTCCTGGATGGCAAGAGAGCAGGTGAGGGAATCGATGATGCCTTTTTGATAGAGCGAAAGCAAAAGGCCATTGCGTTTCGCCAACAGCAGGCGGCGGTTTCGTCCCGGATGAATGAGAGACGGACTGTTTGGCAGCACGGCCAGCATTGACGTCTCTGCCCAAGACAGATCGTGCGGAGCAGACGCAAAATATCGCCAGGCGGCCGCTTCGAGTCCAACGACGTTGCCGCCGTAGGGGGCGTGCGACGCGTAGAGCTTTAATATATCTTTTTTGCTCGCAGCCAGTTCCAGCCGCAACGCAAGCAGCATTTCGATGATTTTTTCCGTCACCGTTCTCGGCTGGTCCGGTCTTGACAGCCTGACCACCTGCATGGTGATCGTGCTGGCGCCACTCACCACCCGGCCATGCCTGAGATTATCGCGGGCAGCTCGGACGAGCGCCAACGGATCAATGCCCGGATGGTAAAAAAAGCGATGATCTTCAAAAGTCAGAGCCGCTTTTTGATATTTATCGGGCACGCTGGCGATTTCCGGAAAGCGCCATTGCTCATCTTGTGCAATGGACGCACTCAACAAATCGCCGTGGCGGTCCAGCACCACGGTCGAACAAGGGCGATCAAAGTGCGGTGACGGCACGAGAAGAAAAAGCGCCATAGCAGCCAGAAAGAGGGCGGCCGCCCGCAGAAGGATTGTTCTGTTCGTGCTGTTTTCAAGCATCTTTATTTGCATTAGCTACTTGCCCGGGGTGGTCACCTCTATCCACTGGCCTTTGATGCGGGCATTGATTTTGGCGTCATACATCGCCTCGACGGCTATGGGCGGGTGATAAAACCTGCCGTTATAGCTGGCATTGCACAGCAAGCGTATGACCTTGGCTTCGCCCTGATCGAGATCAAAGAAGGTGTAGACGCGATCATCGCGAATGTCCTGATGGTCAAAATGGGTGGACATATCGGCGCCGGCCAAGCGTTCGTTGTGAATTTCCCAAGCCGAGGGCACAAGATAGGCAAGCGCAATCTCGTCATATTTTCCAATCGTGCCGATATTTTTGACTGTCACTTGCAGGACAATATCCGTCCCCTGAGCAAGAGACGATATGTCGATCTGATGCTCGTTTTTATCGAGATAAGCGACGGTGCAGGCAAGGCCGTTCGATGCATTTTTTTCGGAACCGAGGCGCGGGGTGCCCTGCATGATCAGGCGTGGGTAGAGGCTATAATCACCCTTATTTACCAGGGCGATGACACCCACGGAATCGTGTTCCACGGCCAATGACTGTTGGAACAGAGGTGCGCTGGTGGTAATATGCTGCTCCGGACCATTCTGCCACGAATAGCTGAATGTGGCCGAGGATTCGACGGCGCCGGACAAGCCGGCAAATCGCGCAATGGCGATGAGCGCAAAAGCGGTCGTCTGTGTGCTCATCCATCGGTCCGAACTCAGGGCTGCGGAGAGCTCTTTGACTATATCCTGCGCGCGCTCTCTGTCTTGCAGAAGGGTCAAGGTTTCCAGGATCATCGCTTTATCGCGAACATCGGAGCCATAGGTATTGGACAATTCGCGATAAACTTGAACATTGATGTCGCCACGGGCCAGAGAGCGCGCCGCTTCTTCCTGTCCCGCCAGCTTGTAAGCTGCGGCCAGGCTCCATTTTGCCGTAGTGGGCAGATCTGGGCGTTCTTTGAGGCGATTCATGGCGCCGAGATCCGCTTCGCCGGCCAGGGCGAGCGTGTACAACCGATAGGCCTGGATCAATTCCGAGTTCGTTTCTCCCGTCACCCATGTGCGCGCTTTGCGTCTCTGATAGGTCTTCCATTGATCCAGTAGTCCTGAAGGAACGTTGTAGCCCGCCAGCGCCGCTTCGACGGCAAAGTGGCCGGCATAGTTGCTCACCCATTCCTGCGCCGCCGATTCTCCCGGCCAATAGGAAAAGCCGCCGTCCGAGGTCTGAAAGTGGCGCAAACGATCGATGCCCGCCGTGACATTTTGCTGAATCAGGCGCTGTTTGTCCTGAGACAAAGAGACGAGTCTATTCAGGTACAACTGTGGAAAAACAGACGATATGGTCTGCTCCACGCAGCCGTATGGGTAGCGGATGAGAAAGCCAAGCCGCCTCCCCAAATTTATTGGAGGAATTCGCGATACTTCCAGGGTGACCAGATTCGTACCCGCTGTGCCGGCAAGTGCGGTCTGTTTTCGCCAGGATTTGCCGCCTTCGAGGGTCGCATCAACAATGTCCACGACCTCATGCATGGGATTTCGTACATCGATTTCTATGGTCTGTTGAGCTTTTTCGGCGCCGCTTTGTGCCGAGATCTCCAGTTTTGCCACGCCGGCGATAGCGTCGCATTGAATGTCAAAATTGACCAGTTGATCACCTTTTTCGGCGAATTGAATGTCCTTTTCATGATCACCATCCACGGTCAGTGGACCATGAGCGGCAATTCTGACGCGCACATTTACGATATTATCTTCCAATGCGAACACTGAAACCGGCAAACTGACGCGTTCGTTTATCGTCACAACACGGGGCAGAGTGCCGAGCACCATGAGCGGCTTTCGAATGGGCGTCGTTTTTTCTGCAGCGCCGAATGATTTTTTATATCCGGCGACCACCATAATACGTACGGAACCAACATATTGTGGAATATCAATATCATGGTTGTTGGTGGCGCCTTTTTTCAACTCAAATGGGCCATAAAATTGAACCATGGGCGGGAATCGATTGGCTTTGCGCGGACTCTCGACTTTAGTTTTTTCGCCGCCGCCTATGGCCAGGAGCTTTTCCAGTTTACCGCCGTAGGCGCCGGCGACCATATCGTACATATCCCAGGTTTTGACGCCCAATGCCTGGCGTCGGTAGAAATGACCCCACGGATCCGGCGTTTTAAAATGCGTCAAATCAAGCAGACCTTCATCGACGATAGCGAGCGTGTAGGTCATGGGTAAGTTATTTTTTTCTCTCACTCTGATGGACACAGAGCTTTCCGGACGAAATAGATCATCGCAGATGATTTGTGGTTCAAGCACCGATTTCGGATTGATGATATGGATCGGGATGACGCCATAGAGTCGAATCGGGAGATCGTTGCCCAGTTGCAGGTGTGGCTGCAAGAATGAAACGTGCACATAGACATTCGGCGCCATGTCGGGTGTCACCTGAAATGAATAGCGCTTCTCATCGCCATTTGCCGTAAACCAGTCCGTCTTTAAAATTCGGGAGCCGCTTTCGATGCTCAATAAGCCGCGTCCAGTGGCTGCGGTCGGGATGGTGAGATTGACCTTATCGCCGATGTGATACTCTTCCTTGTCCGCCGCAAACGTGAGCACACTGACGCCGCCGGGGGCTTGATCATCTCCCCGTCGCCACCAGTCCCGGCTATCCGCATAAAATATGACGCCGCTGCTATGGGCGCCATCGAGATCGCGAATGCGCAGGTAATAGCGGCCGTAAGCAGGCTCATCCAGGCGCAATCGCCACTGTCCTTTGCCGTCGGACAGCGTCAGGGTGTCGATCATTTGGGGGCGATAAGATTTTTCGGTGATGTAATCCGCCAGAACATCATTCCCTTCTTTTTCCCACCACCAGCGCCAGTGAATTTTGTAAAGCTTGAGCTCGATGCGTCCCTTTTCGGTCGGGGCGCCGTGCGCTGTGACACGAACCATATTGATCGTGTAGCTGCTATCCGTATAAATATAATCCGGTTCATCGGTGTCGGGGAATTGCAGGCCGACATAGTGTTGAAACGGATGAAATGGCATGGTCAAATAGTCGCTGCTAAAGGCGCCGCCAGGTTCAAACACGCGGGTCGTGAAGCGTGCCTGCAGCATTCCCGGCGCCTCTTTGACATCGACGCGTTTTGAAAAAGCTGCAGAGCCATTTTCATCCAACGTTCCCTTGTATATCTGTTGGCTCTCGGACTCGAAAGTGATGGCGGGATCATCAAAGCAATAGTCTTTGAAATCTGGCCACGTCGTGTGCAGCGGACTTGCATCCAGTTCTATTTCAGCTTGCAGCTCTCTGGCAGCAGCACCGTGCAACCATGTAGCGGACAGGGTGCCTGAGATGTCGCCGGCGAAGAGTTCCTTCTTATTTTCCATGTCGAGAGTGATTTTCAGCCGATTTGGCATCACAGTTTCGACTTGAAGTGATTTCGAGAATGTGACGCCGCCGACCTGAACTGTCGCCAACCAGTCTCCGGTTGGCGCATTGGCAGCAGTTTTCGTCTGTATCCGATAAAATCCATTCACCGATGTGGTCATGGTGGATGACTCGACGAGTTGATTGCGCGGATTATAAAGTTGAAAGCGTACCGGGTGATTGCTCGGCAGTTCATCATACAGCAAGATAAACGTCAGGTAAATGGGATCACCGGGACGCCAGACACCGCGTTCCCCGTAGATGAAACCGCGAATTCCTTTGACGATGGTCTCGCCGCTGACGTCGAAGTGACTGAGAGTCTGGGACGTGCCGTCCTGCAGTTTGAGGTAACTGCTGTGCTCCCCATCGCGGGCGATGAGAAGGAATGGCTTTTTGCTTGTTTTGAGCATGGCGATGCCATCGCTGTTTGTCGAGCCACTGCCGACGGTATTTTGCTGAAAATCGAGCACCTCAAGCGACACATTTGACTTTGGTTCGGCGCTTTTAATATCTGTCACGGCAACGAACAGGGAATCATTGTCGCCGCGCTTGGCGATCAATGCCAAATCAGAGATTAAAAAGTTTTGTGATGCGACGATATTGTGATCATACCACTGAAAATAGTATGCGGGGTGACAAGGATTGGTGCGATTAGTCCAGTATTCCTCGTAATCCTGGCCATAGTAATATCTTGTCTCAAGATCAAACATGTCATCATTGCCGGGATCGACGGGCAGGTCACTCGTTTTGATTTCATCGCTTTCGGAGCACCGGCAGGTGATGTGTTCTTTCTGAAAAGACAAAGATAGACGATAGATGCCGCGCGGATTTTTCTCAATGAGTGGTGTTATATCCAGTCCATAACGAATCCACTGGTTCAGTTTGTTCGCTGCAGGATCGAGATTCACAACATTGCGCCAGATGATGTGGCCGACGCGCTCCAGTTCCTGGTCGCCTTTGAGGTTGTTCACCTGCAAAAATTGTGGTATTTTTTGATCATTGATGAGCATCGCAGAGATGATGACAGCCCGGAGGTTCACTGTTTCGATCGGGATCGTCAGGCCATGGGTTGTCGGGATGATGGCGCCGCTGCCGACAAATCGCGCCTGCGGTTTGTATTCTGCGAACGTCACTGTGAATGCGCTTTCCGTTGTTATTTTGCGCCCCAGGACATTGCTGATGCCCGGTGACACCGTCACCTGCACATCGCCGACGAATGGCGATGAACTATAGACAGCGATGACATTTTCTGTTATAGTGAATCGCGTATCCGGATGATCCTTAATGGTTATCAAGCCGGTCAGTTCTTGTGTCCGTTTGAGCGGATCTGAAAAGCGCAGTTCCACATATTCGCGGTCATCGCGCACCGGGCGAGCATTCAGGACGGCAAATGTATTGAGGCCAGGCACGTCAACCGCGATTTCGCCTTTGTCGTCGACGCCGACGGGTGAGCCATCCCATTTCAGAATGACGTGTGAGGAATTTTCTTGTCTTGAAATGCCCGTAACCGCAAAACGAAATAGGCGATTGTTCTGTTGTTCAAGCCAGCGAATGGCTAATTTTTTACCATCCATCTCGGCCGACAGTATATTTTCGACATCATGCGGGGTTTCCTCGTCAGCTAGCTCTATGGTGCCGCTGAGTTTCTGTTTGCTCAGGTTTTCACTGCCATCGGCTGACAAGCCGTCCAGTCTCATGTCGATGGATTGTTTAACAGTGGTGAAAGAAAAGGTGAATTCCGTTTCTCCCTGTTCGACGAACATGATATCGCGCAAATTAAATTTGGCCTCATATTGTTGCCCCTGAGGCAACCGCTCCGCCGGCCGAAACTCGATCGTGCGTTCATCCGCCCACACAGTTATCCCTTTGATCCGTGGTTTGAAAGAAAAGGGTGATGGCTCGATCGCGGCGCCGATCTGTTCAGCCTGGACGATATGATCGGTAAAAACAATTCGAACGGGAGCGAATCGGGATATCTGGCCGGCGGTGTGTGCGGATATATTTGGATGAAATTGCACACTTGCTGATTCTTTCTTTGAGCAAGCACCAAAAAGTATTATCAGCATCGGCAGAATGACGGTAAATTTATTCATTTCAAATCTCCTGAAATGATAAAATGAAAAAAAACTGTTCGAGCCCGTCAAAGAGATGGGAATGAAGAGTTGTTTTCAGCAACAAATGCGTACATGAATTGATCCACCACCTGACCATTTTTGATGACGCTTTTGCGTAATCTTCCCTCGAGAGCGAAACCGGCTTTTTCGAGCACCCGTGCTGATGCTGTGTTATAGGAATATGGCAGGGCATAAACGCGAGTGAGAGCGTGTGCTGTTAACGCATAGGTGGTGACAGTGCGTAGTGCTTCGGTCATGATGCCGAGGCCCCAGAATTCCTCGCCCAGCCAGTAACCGATCTCGGCTGACACTCGCTCGACATCCGAGCGTAATGAGAATCCGATCCCACCTGCGGCTTCTCCCTGGACCTCAATGCAGAAAAACGTTTCCGGCTGCCTATTCATCGCCATTTTGATGAAGGCGTGGGCATCCTCAAGATTGTAGGGATGCGGGAAGGCATCGCGCAAATTGAGCCAGATTTTGCGATTGTTGGCGTGTTTGGCTATGGACTCGGCATCGGATGGCCGCCATTGGCGCACCGTGCACTTTTCAAGTTCAAAGATCACGTGAGCTCCTCGGCTGATCATCGATTTTCCCGAGCGTGAAGAACAAGACTGTCAAGACCGATTTGATCAAGAAGGTTTGCCCAATCCTCATTTATTTTGTTTTTGCCGGCACCAGCACCTTTTTCAGACGCACATAGTTAGGCAGGCCGTCTTTATAGGGCGGGTAATCTTCTCCGGCGATGAGCGGTGTGGCATATTCGCGAAAGGCGTCGGTGATATGATAACCATCGTCACGAACAAAGTGATCGGGCACCTTTTTCTCCTGATTTGCTATGGCCAGTATGGGCGCTTCACCGATGGACCAATCGTATGGATTGTTGCTCTCGCGAAAAATGACGGGCATGAAGCCGTTTTTATCTTCGGCCGCCAGCTCGACGGCTTTTATGCCGCAGGCAATGGCCTGTTGGACGTCGGTTTTTGAGGCGATGTGACGGCCGGAACGTTGACAATAGTCCAGAATGGCGGTGTGAGTTTTGAGGCCCAGTTCACCGGCGACAATGCCGGAAAGAATCAGCGCCGCACCGCCGAGTTGTTTATGGCCAAAGCTGTCTTTTAAGCCGGAATCGGCGAGGAATGAACCATCTTCACGATGAACGCCCTCGGAGACGGCGACGACGCAGTAGCCGATCTTCGAGACAACCTCGTCGACTTTGGCAAGGAATTCGTCCTGATTAAAAATGCGTTCCGGGAACAGGATGAGGTGCGGTCCGTCTTTTTCAGACACAGCGGCCAGGCCTGTCGAACCCACGATCCAGCCGGCGTGACGCCCCATGGATTCAAGGAAAAAGACCTTGGTCGAATCGCGATGCATGGACTCGACGTCGAACGAGCCCTCGCGAATGGATACGGCATTATATTTGGCGACGGAGCCATAGCCCGGAGTGTTGTCAGTTATGGGCAGATCATTATCGACTGTTTTAGGCACACCGATGGAGATGACCTCATAGCCCATTTCTTTGGAGACAAGGCTGATTTTATAGGCGGTGTCCATCGAGTCGTTGCCGCCATTATAGAAAAAGTAACGTATCTTGTGCGCTTTAAAGACCTGGATGATCCGTTCAAATTCGTGGTGATTTTTTTCAATATCAAGTTTTTTGCGGCAGGAGCCAAAGGCGGCAGACGGGGTATAGCGTAATCCTTCGATCGCTTCAAACGATTCTTTGGATACATCGATTAATTTATCATCCAGAACGCCGTTGATGCCAAATAAACCGGCGTAAATATCATCGATGAATTGGGCTTCCATTGCGGCTTTGATAACACCATAGGCGGATGCATTGATCACACTTGTCACTCCGCCGGACTGGGCATATACGGCGTTTCCTCTAACAGGCATCTTTCCTCCAGCTTTCGTTGAATTTCTTTACATTTGATGAGCGTGTAAACTTTCAAAAGTTAAATTTAAAAACAATTTGCCATGAATTCAATGGCAAAAATGTGCGCGTTATTCTGGCGACGATGAGAAGATATATCCTGCGCTTCTCACGCTCGTAATGAAAACGGGTTTTTGGGGATTTGGTTCAAAGTACTTGCGCAGGCGCACGACAAAATTATCAACTGTGCGGGTTTCTACCTCCGAGCTGATGTCCCAGACATTTTCCAAGAGTTCTTTTCGTGAGACAATTTTATTCTCTCGTTCGATAAAGTATTTCATCATCATGGCCTCATGCGGTGTGAGCTTGAATTTATTTCCCCGAGATTGGCAATCCAGTGTCGCAAAATTGATCATATTTTCACCGAAAGTGAAAACAGGCTGTTCGTTCATACTTTTTTGATACCATGCTTTCCGGCGCAACATAGCCTTGACTCGTGCCAGCAACTCATCGAGATGAAATGGTTTTATCATATAATCATCAGCGCCAGTTTCCAGGCCGCGCACTTTTTCTTCAACTTTGGCTCGTGCGGTCAGCATGAGAATTGGCAATTGTGGTGACGAGGCGCGAATTTTTTCCGTGATTTGAAAACCGTCATAATAGGGCAACATGACGTCGAGGATGACGAGGTCGAACGGCTCGGTGGGAAAGAGATTCAAAGCTTCTTTGCCATCGTGCGCGCAGACGACTTGATATCCTTCTGCTTCCAGGTTAAATTGGAGGCCAATAGCCAGGCTCTCTTCATCTTCAACTATCAAGATTTTCGGCCGATTGGATTGTGGCGCTGTCATATATCCTTTCCTGTTGACGTTTTTTACGATTCGTCCATCTGAGCATTTTGTTCAGATAACGAGTTTTTGATATTTGATAAATCGGTAGTTCGATGGTGAATGTTGTGCCACGGCCAATGCCGTCGCTGTATATGCTGATTGATCCGGCGTGGAATTTTATAATTTCTCTCACCCAATAGAGTCCGAGCCCGGTGCCCTGGACGTTGGGTACATTTTTATTTTCAATGCGATGAAATTTCCGGAACATTTTTTTCTGCTCTTTTGCTGTGACGCCTATGCCATTGTCTGAAAATTCGACAAGGATGTTTTTGGAGGTGTTGCCGAGTCTGACGCGAATGGCCGGCGAGTTCATGCTATATTTGATAGAGTTATCGACGAGATTATTGAACACAATATAGAGGGCGTTTTGATCAACAACACATGTGTGTGGCGCTGATCCCTCCAGGCGCAATGCGCTGTCCGAGAGCTTGAATTGCACGCGAATGTCTTCCAGGATGCTGCGAATGATGTCATCAGCGATATGGAGTTGAACCTCGAAAATCTCCTTTTTCTGCTCCATTGCGGAAATTTTGAGAATTGAAGTGATGAGTTTATTCAGACGATTGGCGTCTTTCAACATCATCTCTATGAATTCATTCAGTCGCTCCGGCGGCACATCGCGCATTTTCAGTGTTTCCAGGTAGAGATTGATCGACGCCAGAGGGGATTTTAATTCATGTGTGACGTTGGCGATGAACGTATCGTATGTGCCTGTCAGGCGGAGTTGTGAACTGAGGTTCTTGAATATGATCGCCATTGCGACCGAGACAGTTACATAAAGGATGCAACCGCCTATGAGAATGAACAGGCTTGTTGCCGTCGAGTCGACGTGGATAGAAAACTGGCCCTCTATTTGGCTGGCCATATTTCTGGCGATGAAGAATCGGTAAACGAACAGGCCGAGCAGTGAGAACCAGGCGCATTGCGCCAGGACAAAGAGGACGATGGAAAAAGATAAGAGACGTCTATTTCGCATGGACAGAAAATCACCGATTGAATGAAATGTCTTTGTCGCATGTGTATCGGATTTAATAATACATCATTTTGACATCATAAAAAAGCCTCTTTTTCAAATTACATTACTTTTACAATACTATAAACTGGAATTATGTATTTTTTATCGTTCATAAAACCATGAAAAGGAGAGCAGGCTATGAACATTCTTCTCGTTTATCCCAAGACGCCCAATACTTTTTGGAGCTTTGCTGAGGCAATCAAGTTTATTTCCAAAAAGGCGTCCGATATTCCTCTTGGCCTCATCACTGTTGCGGCGATGTTGCCGGAGGAGTGGAGCAAAAGGCTGATTGATATGAATGTCACAGAATTACGTGACAAAGACCTACTCTGGGCGGATTATGTATTCATCGGCGGGATGAATATTCAGCGCCGCTCGTTTCTTCGGGTTGTCAATCGCTGCAATCAGCTTGGCGTCAAAGTAGTGGCTGGCGGCGCCATGGCCACCACAGATTACGAGGAGATACTCGGCGTCGATCATTTTGTTCTGAACGAAGCCGAAGGGACACTGCCGCCCTTTATTGCGGATTTGCAGAACGGGTGCGCAAAAAGAGTATATCAATCTGAGGAGTTTCCGCAATTGTCCAGTACGCCGATTCCCATGTGGAGTCTTCTTGACATGAAAAAGTATGCCGGCATGGGCATTCAGTATTCACGCGGTTGTCCATTTGATTGCGAGTTTTGCAGCATCACGATGTTGAACGGGCGTCAGCCGCGCACAAAGTCGACCGGTCAATTTTTAGCGGAATTGGACTCGCTATATGATCATGGTTGGCGCGGCGGCGTTTTTATCGTGGATGATAATTTCATCGGCAAAAAGTCAAAACTAAAAAGCGATTTGTTGCCGGCGTTGATTGCATGGTCTCGGCAGAAAAAGTATCCATTCCAGTTCACCACTGAGGTGTCGATCAATCTATCGGATGATGAGGAGCTGATGCAGCTCATGGTGCAAGCGGGATTCAAGCACACCTTTGTCGGTATTGAAACGCCCGCTGACGAGGGTCTTGCCGAGTGCGGCAAGATGCAAAACCTGAAGAGAGATCTCATCGGGTCGGTGAAAAAAATGCAGCGCCATGGCTTGGTCGTCTCCGGTGGATTCATTGTGGGTTTTGACAGCGACACGCCGGCCATATTTGAAAGGCAGATCAATTTCATCCAGAAGAGCGGGATTGTCACGGCCATGGTCGGATTGCTTACAGCGCCGACCGAGACCAAACTCTATCGGCGACTCAAAGCTGAAAAGCGGCTGTTGCATTTGTCAACTGGCGACAATATGGATGGTTCTCTCAATTTCATTCCGAAAATGGATTATCAGAAATTGGTGCGGGGCTACAAGCATATTTTAGAGACGATTTACTCTCCCAAAGAATATTACAAACGGGTGAGGACGTTTCTTAATGAATATAGACTGCCGCAACCATCAAAGATCACCTTGACGGATTTTCGTGCGTTCATACGATCCCTGTGGAAAATCGGTATTTTCGACCGGGGCAGGCGCTATTACTGGCGGTTATTGGGGCACACCTTGGTCCGTTATCCGCACAAGTTTGGCACAGCGGTGACTCTGGCCATCTATGGTTTTCATTTTCGCCGGGTTGTGAGATCGATCTGATCGAGGGCACGCGGATCGCTTCATCATTGTGTGCCCGTCTTTTTATGATGCAGCGATGCTGCGTGATCATGCCCCTTCGGGGCGATTTCTCCTCCTCGCCATATTTTCACCAACGACACACAGCGCCGGCCATCGCCTTTTCCGGCATGGCCGGTGTCGAAAAGTCAAGCATGACCCCTGTTTTACTCCAACGCCACATCCAGCAACATCATGGTGGCAAATCCCAGCATCGCGCCCATCGTGGCGATATCGGTGTTGCTTTCAGCCTGACTCTCTGGAATGAGCTCTTCCACAACGACAAAAATCATCGCACCGGCGGCAAAAGCCAGAGCGTACGGCAGTATCGAACGCATGGAAATGACAGCGAGCGCACCGAGCACGCCGGCGATCGGTTCCACGATGCCGGATAATTGTCCCCACGAGAAGCATTTCCAGCGGGACAGCCCCTCGCGACGCAACGGCACCGATACAGCCAGACCCTCGGGGAAATTTTGAATGCCAATGCCGAGCGCCAAAGCGACGGCCCCGCTCAACGATGCCGATGGCAGATCATAAGCGACGGCGCCAAAAGCGACGCCGACCGCCAGGCCTTCGGGGAAATTATGCAACGTTATTGCCGACACGAGCAATACGCTGCGTCGCCATGACGTGTGAATTCCCTCCGCTTCGTTCGTCGGTTTATCCATGTGCACGTGCGGCAAAATTTTGTCTAGGATACGCAAAAAAACGCCACCCAACAAAAAGCCGACCAGAGCGGGCAGCCAGGGAACCATGCCCTGACTCTCAGCCATATCGATGGCGGGACTGAGCAACGACCAAAAGCTGGCGGCGATCATGACGCCGGCAGCGAAGCCGAGCATGCCGTCCAGCACTTTGCGATCAATCGTTTTGAAGAAAAAAACGACTGCCGAGCCCAATGCGGTCATGAACCAGGTAAAACAGGTGCCAATCAATGCCTGTGAAATGGGTGTAAATTCTCTCAGCCAGTCAAACATCTTCATCTCCCATCTGCTCTGGGCCGCCAGAGGACGATGCGAATGCGCTTAAACATGATGCAAATGAGGTGATTTTCGAATCTGTTGCGAGCGTTGAATTCGCTGCTCCGCTTTTATCTTGATGCTATTCCGCAACCCATTCGTTGTAGACCTTGTAATTGATAAAATCATTCTCTCTGCTGCTCCATTGGCACAGTACATCATAGCCCCACGCATCATCCGGGGCGACGAAGAACTGAAAGCTGGCCTTGAGCTGGCGTCCCACCGTGTCTTTGACCGCACAAGTGAGAATCGGAACGCCATAGCCGGTGTCCGCGACAAAAGCATCGCAGGCGCCCGCAGAAAAGCTGAGCACAATCCCCTCGTATCTGTCATATTCCATCGGCTTGTTATTAAGCTGCTCGACAACGATCAACTGGTTGGAATAGAACTCTTCAATCTCGTACTGGATTATCGTTTTATGCAATTTTTCGTGCAAAGTGAGCTCATCGGCCGGAGCAGCCAGTGGATTTTGATCGTAACCGTCCGCCTTGTCGTCCCCGTCCGTATCCATTTCCAGTGGATTTGTCCAGAGTCTGTCTTCGGCCAAATCGCTCAATCCATCCGCATCGCTGTCTTCGTAAAGAGTGCTTTTCAAGATCGTATAGCCCATATTGGTTGTATCAACGAATGAGCGGTAATACGTCTTGTTCGCCAGTTTGTCCAATTTGCCGTACCAATCGATGTCCAGCTGATGATTGGTGACTTTAATTTGATAATTGTCGCTGGGCAAGACCGGAATGCTGGTGTAAAGTGGTCGACTCCAGTTTTGCGTATCCCGAGAATAGGCAACCCAAAATTCATGGAAACCAAAATAATCGGCACTGAAGATGGACCAATAGATGTCGCTGCTGTCGCGAATGACGCACACCAACGGGACAACTGCGGTGTTGAAGAGATTTCCCTGCGCGAGATGAGGAAGCAGGTTATTCTGGCTCAGGCACATCTGTGTGATGAGCAGCGCGAAAATAATGACTGCGATGGATGGATTTTTTTTCATCATTCAACTGTCTTGCTAAAAAATACCTATTTATGACGATCATAAACAACAATCATTTACATCGTCTGCATCAAGATTTTAATGATTGAAAATTTGCATAGCATTTTGCGATCGCTTCCAGCGGCGGATAGATATCTTTTTCTTCTTCAACAATATACCATTCTGTGGCGCCTTTGGTTTCACAGAAAGCGAATACTTCTTTCCAGGGTATATCGCCCTCTCCGAGAATGGCCTCGGGATTTGTTGCCGAATGCTCTTTTAAATGGATGGTCACGGCGCGGCCGGGGTACTTGACCAGAGTGGCGAGTGCATCGCCTCCGCCGAGGCTGCAGTTGCCAGTATCGAGCTGAAGGATGACATCATTATTCGTATTTTGCGCGAAAACATCCCACGGCAGCTGGCCTTCCAGAGGCTTGAACTCAAAGTCGTGATTGTGATAACCGACCTGCATATTATGAGCTCGCACCTTTTCGGCGAGGGCGTTAAAGTCGCTTGCTAATTTTTTCCAGTCATCGACGGTCTGGCGTTTTTCTTCCGGCAGCCAGGGCACGATCAGATACTTGTTGCCGAGTATAGCGTTGAATTCGATCGTCGCCTCGATGGTCTCCGGCGCCAGATCTGCCAGCGGCGTATGACTTCCGCAACACAACAATCCATGATCATCGAGGATGGTCTTGAGATCCTGCGCTGCATAATTGTAAAAGCCGGCAAACTCTACACCCTGATAACCGATTTCAGCGACCTGTTTGATGGTGGCGACAAAGTCCTTTTCGCACTCCTGGCGAACTGAATAGAGCTGTACGCCCAACGGAATTGTCTTTATGGCTGGTTGCTGTTGTGCGCAGCGAAAAAATCCCGCTGATGCGACTGCACAGGCAGTGCCACCTGTGGCCAGGAATTGTCTGCGTGTCATTTGTGTCATTGTCCTCTCTCCTTATATTGTGCAATGTCAATAACCATCCCCCATACAATATGATATTATACAAAATTATCGGCTATTTTTCAATCTCAAAATGGATGCTCTTGCAGCCAAAGTCAATCGACAGACATCCATTCTGAAACAGATTGTTAAATTGTGGCACACTTTTCATTTTGAAAGGTGCGATTGCCCTTGAAAAGAAAAATGCAGGAGGCGAAGCCTCGTTTGTGTTATGTGCTTATTATCAATAAAAACAATAAGTAATGTTTTTACGTCATTTGTAACCAAATGCAGCGCCGTTATACGCTGAAGCGGTAAAAAAGGCCCGTTATTTGCGTGAAAAGTCATTTGTGAATAGCTGCAAGCGGGTTGGTGCATGTGAGGTGCATTCAGGCTATTGACATCAACTGTACATTTAATGACCGGAGTCACAATGTTGAAAAAAAATCTGTATGGAATATTTGCTTTGGTTCTTTTCATGGCGTTTTCAAACATCGATGCGCAACCTCAACACGAAAAGCTTTTATACCACGTGCCTATGACGAGCGCGGCATCCAATCCGATCGGAGAAATTACTTCTTTTGGTGGAGAATTTTCAGAGAGAGGATGGACTCCCAAGCAAAATAACGGCAAATTGCGCGTCGACCTCGATTCTTTTTTGCCATTTGAAGGAACTCTGCAGGTCACTCTTTCAGGATTGATGCCGACTGTTAATAATGAGTGGATTCCCATTGCCCTCTATTCGCGCGGATCCGGAAGTTTCTATGAAGTGGATCCATCCCCTGGTTCCTACATCTTTTTGAAAACAGATGAACGTTATGCGGGTAACGGGCTTGATTTCAAGTTCTTTTCCGCTGCATTTTATGGAGCAAACAAGAGTACCAGCCGCAAAGATACCCCGATTTATGCGCGCAGCTGGTCACCGACAAAAGATTATATCTTCCAAATTATCTGGAATGCGGAAAAGACATGGGTCATGCTCGATGGGAAAGTATTGGCCGTTCAGGCTTTCAAAGGCCAGGTGGAGAGCTTTGGCTATATCTTTCTGGGATCGGATAACACCTATAGCTCAACCATGGGAGGCGTTTATTATAAGGATTTGAAGATATTTGTTCCGAGTACCGATTACCCTTTTTCGAATATCGCCGATCCTTATGCCGAGATGGCGCATCGAAAAGTAGGTGGCCAGGGCGTTGCAATAGCGGATGTCGATAATAATGGTGAGGAAGATATTTACATAAGCACTTTTTTAGGCACTTATGCTGATCTGGACAATTTATTGTATGTCCGGAATAATTCATCTTTCGCCGAAGAGGGTTTGCAGCGCGGTGTCAATGATCCTGCCTATACCTACGAATCGATTTTCGGCGATTTTGACAATGATGGTGATAATGACCTCTTTGTCGTCAATTTTCACCGGGCAAATGACTATCCGAATGAACCCAATCATCTGTATATGAATAACGGCGCCGGGAATTTCTCAAACCTGACGAGTAATTTGAGCAATAACACAGCTTATGACTCGAAGGGCGCCACCATGCTCGATATTGAAAATGACGGGGATCTTGATATCGTCGTCATCAATTCGACCGCCCAACACCAGGTTTATGTCAATGATGGCTCGGGACGTTTCAATGTGCAGACGAAAGGGCTGGAGAATTTTCGTTCGACAACGCAGAAATATACAGGCATTGTCAGCGGTGATCTGGATAAAGATGGGCTACAGGACCTTGTCATCGTTCATGAAAACGGATTGAGCATCGCCCAAAATGATAAGGGCTATTTTCGCTCTCGCGGTGATTTGTCGCTGGCGCCAACCGTCAACTCTGCGTCGCTTGTTGATATTGATCGTGACGCTGATTTGGATATCCTTGTGGGTATGCAGGCTGGCTCTGGTGGGCGCATCGAAATTTTCCGTAACAACGGCAATTATAGTTTCGCCAATGTTTCGAGTGAGTTTGGATTAGCCATCAATACCTATGGCGTGGTCCCCGGCGACTGGAATAATGACAGCTATATTGATCTGTTTGCAATTGAAAAAGATAAGAGCGGCAAATTGTATATAAATGACGGCGCCGGCAGGTTCACCGAAAAGACCTATACCGGGGTTGAGGCGCTGTTTGTTGATGGCAGAGGTGTGGCTACGTTCGATGTGAACGATGACGGCCGTCTGGATATTTATGCGATTTCTCGCGGCGGCATAGCGATTGATGACGCAACCAAAGAAGAAAAACCATATAGCAGAAATTATCTCTTTCGAAATGACATCGCCTCAGCCGGCAACTATCTAAAAATAAAGATGGTTGATGATCATAACAATCTGATCGGCTATGGGTATAAGATATATATGTTCAAAAGCGGCCAGTTGAACAATATGTCAGGATTCCTCGGCTATCGCGAGATCATGTCGACAAGCGGCTATGACAGCCAGAGTTCACTCGTGCAACATTTCGGCGTTGGCTCTGCGAGCAGCGTTGATCTCAAGATCGAACTGCCGGATGGTTCCACTCGAACATATACCAATGTGCCAACAAACCAGACCTTGACCGTCACGCCCCGACGTCTCGTACCAACGCGAATTGTCAGGGATTTCGTCGAGACGCAGAGCGCCCTTGCCGGCGAGCCCTACGAAGTGGCTTACAAGCTATATACAGCGGAAAATGAGCCCGTACCCGATCACCCCGTCGCATTTGAAATTATTCAGGGCAATGGCTCCTTTGATCCGCAAACGACCGTGACCACAAAGACGGTCAACAGCAATCAGGATGGCCGCGCTGTGCTATCCTGGATATTGGGCCCACTGTCCGGCTTGAGCGGCGTCAACCAGATTCGCGTGACATCATCCTATGAAGCTGCAGAGCTCATCGGCTCACCTGACAGTTTTTCCGTGGTTGCCGCGGCCGGGTTTCCACGATCCATCACCAAAGCCGCCGGTGACAATCAGCTGGGATTCATCAATGTAGAGTTGACCGATGAGCTGGTCGCGCGCATCGTCGATAAATACGGCAATGGCGTCGCCTCTCATGCGGTCGAATTCATCGTCGTCCAGGGCGGCGGCGTCGTCAGGAGCGGCAGCACGACTGCCGCGACGATGACGGTGACCAGCGATGCAAACGGCGACGCTCGAATCCGGTGGATATTGGGTTCGCAGCTGGGTTTACAAAAGGTCGAAGCGCGAGCAACCTATCAAGGAGCACCTCTGACTGATAGTCCGCTCACTTTCAGCGCAACGGCCCAGGAACCGCAACGAAAATTGCTCTATACCTCCGGCGATGGTCAATCTGCTCCGATCAACACGAGTCTGGCAAATCCGTTCATCGTGCGTTTGCTGGACTCGGACAACAGTCCCATCAGTGGCGAAAATGTCCAATTTGTCGCTACGTCAGGCGGACATTTTGCCGGCGAAGATTCGCTCGACGTCAAGACCGATAGCCAGGGCTACGCCCGCGCCACAGCGACAGTGGGGAACACTGTCGGTGATTCGATCTATATATTCAAGGCCTACGCGTACAATGCGCTCGGCTCGCCGGTCACCTTTAGCGCCTCGGCGAACTCGGGCCCGCCGACAAAAATGGTATACGTCGACGGCAATAACCAGTCCGCGCCGGCTGGTCGCTATCTGCCCAATCCTCTCAAAGTCAAATTGACGGATGCCAATGATTACCCGTCAAAGGGCTATGATGTGCTGTTCAATGTGATGGAAGGAAACGGCAAGGTCAATGGTCTTTCGGCCGTGACCGTGCAGACTGACGCCCAAGGCATCGCGACGGTGCGCTGGAAATTGGGGGAAATCGCCGGCGCCAACGCTCTCGTCGCCACGGCATCCGGTCTGGATCTGCCGGGAGTCAATTTCAAAGCCCAGGGCGTGGTCGGCCCGGCCGCGCGGCTGGCAAAATATAGCGGTGACAATCAAAAAGGCGATGCCGGTCAACCCCTGGCGCACTATTTTGTCGTCTCGGTGACCGACTCTTTTTATAATGCTGTCGTCAATCATCCGGTCACTTTCATCGTTACGTCCGGCGGCGGCAATTTTAGTGGCAAGACGCAGCTGACGTTATTCACCAACGCATTCGGGCAAGCGCAGACACTGCTGACAATGGGACCAACCGTTTACGAACAGACCGCGCAGGCAAGGAGTGAAAATCTCGGTGTATCGCTCATTGGCAGTCCGCAGACTTTTTATGCCTACCTCGGTCCGGGCGATCCCACCGACCTGGACGAGATCAGCGGCAACAATCAGATCGGTGCAGTGAATCAACCGCTTCCGGAACCTTTCATCGTCAGAGTGCGCGACAGCAATGGCATTGGCGTCTCGAACATCGATGTCGAGTTTGTCACCTTTTCTCAAGGAGCCTCCTTTGCCGGTTCGCCGAGCATCGTTGTTCGCACGGATAATGACGGCGTCGCCAGAGCACGGGCTACTCTGGGCTCCAATTTCGGCAACAATAATTATGTTTTTGAAGTTATTGCCAAATACAATAATAAAAATCTCAAAGGTTCTCCGAGACAATTCTATGCGTCCGGACGACGAAGCCTGGCGACAAAAATTCAGAAACTGAATGGCAATGAGCTGCTGGTCGGCACTGTCGGACAGATCATTGGCGACTCGCTGTCCGTCCTCGTTTTGGATGAACACAATAATCCGGTCGGCAACCATCCGGTCACTTTTCAAATAGAGGCGGGGCTGGCACTCATCAATGGCACATACACCAATCACGTCGCGCTGTCCAAAGCGAACGGCGTCGCGTCGGTGGCAATAAAGTTGGGCACGCGCCCCGGGGATTCTCTCATTCGCGCTTCATCAGACGACGGAGTGAATCCGCTGACGCCCTCATTTGTCGAGTTCAATGCGCGGGCGCTCACCGGCAGCGCCAGCGCCTTGACGAGCACGATATCAGCGGCATCGGGCCTAATTGCCAACGGCCAGGAGGCCTCGACCGTCGAGATCGTTCTGCTGGATGAGTACCGAAATCCGGTCATCGGCAAATTTGTCAGTCTGCAGGCCGCCGGAATCGATATCATCGTCAATCAGCCATCATCACCGACAGATGACAATGGCCGCACGACGGGTTCCATCAGCTCGATCAACATCGGCACAGTGACTATCTGGGCGCTTGCGGATAACCAGCCGATCGTCTCGACAACAGTTGAATTTGTCCCGGGACCACCGGTTTTGGCGATGAAAATAAATGACGGTCAAACGGGTGAGAAAGGCACGCCGTTGCCGCAGCCGGTCGGTGTTTTGCTCCAGGATGCTTTCTCGCATCCGATAAAGAATCACCGGATCACTTTTTCTGTCAGGCGCGGCAAAGGATCGATCGCCGAAGCGCAACCCTGCCTGACCAATGAGGAAGGCCGAGCCATGGTGCACTGGACGCTCGGTGATTCCCTCGGTGAACAACGTCTGCGCGCGGTCATCGATGATATGATCACGCCTCTTGATTTCTCATCTTTCGCCATACCGCCAAGCGACGGCATTGTCAGAGTGCACTCCGGAGATTCTTTGATCGCGCAGGCGAACAAGCCGCTGCCGGAACAGTTCAAAGTATCGGTCACGAGCAAAAGCGGTGAACCGATCAGCAGCATACCCGTCGAGTTTCAGGTTTTGACGCAAGGTGGGGGTGCGTGGTCTACAACATCAAGAGTTTATACCGGTCAGGATGGCATCGCAGCCGCTCAGCTCATAGCGGGATCGCAGGTCGGCGACCATCAGGTGATCGCTACAGCGACAAATTACGGCTCTGTTTTCTTCAATTACAAAATTTTACAGCAACGTTCTGTCGGAATTATCAAGCTCTCCGCTGATGGTCAATCCGTACGACCAAAAACCGAGTTGCCAGTGACAATAAAGGTCGTCGACGCCTATAACCGGCCGCTGAATCAGGAAGAGATCATGTTTGTTCAAAGTCACGGCCAGAGTTACATCAAGGAGAGCCTGCCAATGAAGACGAACGCCGCCGGTCTACTGACGGCGACGTGGGTGATGGGCACCTCCGGCGCGCAACAGATGGAGGTCAGGGCGCTCAATGCGGCGAATCAACCGACCACTTTCACTGCCGTCGTGGTTAATTCGGCGCCCCGTTTTGATCCGGCGCTGCCGAAAAACATTGCGACCGATGCCGGTCAGGAAGTGAAATTCAACGTCCAGGCGACAGATCCCGATGGCGATGATGTCTATTACATCGTTCGCGATCTGCCGAGCGGCGCCTCATTCGACAAGGATGCGACGCGGCAATTCTCCTGGACGCCAACTACAGCGCAGGCCGGAGAACATCGCGTCACCTTTATCATCATGGACGACTTTGGCGCATCTGACAGCTCGCAGGTGACTATTGTTGTCGATATTCGGAACCAGCCGCCATACATTACCGCCTATACGCCGGCGGATACGGTCAAGATCGTTCCTTTCGGATCACAACTGACTTTCCAGGTTGAAGCGGAAGATCCGAATGGCGACGTCGCCCTTTACGAATGGACGGTCAACAATGCCTATGCGGGCGACAGCAATATTTTACTGCTGGTCTTTACGCGCGATGCGTTTCCCGACTCGTTTGCCGTCGTCAGGATCAGAGTCTATGATAGTAACGGCGGACAACGGTTCATGACCTGGCGTATCCATCTGCAAACCATCACGGCCGTCGAGCTGGTCAGTTTTACGGCTGCAGTGCAAAATAACACCGTACGCATCGAATGGCACACCGCAAAAGAAGATAACGCAGCCGGATTCTATGTCCTGAGAGGTCGTCGCAAAGAAGGTCCCTTTGCCGCGCTCAACGAGGAGATCATCAAGCCGCGAGCGGATGGCCACTATCTGCTGGTCGATGAGGATGTGCAGGCCGGAGAACGCTACTTTTACAAGTTGCAGGAAATCGACGCCTATGGCATGGCAGCTGAACATGGCCTGGTGGAAGCCCACGTCGCTCTGCCGACCAGTCTGGCATTGCGACAAAACTATCCGAATCCGTTCAATCCCAGGACCACGATTCAGTTTGAATTGCCGGCGGAGCATCATATCAGCATCGCCATCTTTAATACGACCGGACAGCTGGTGCGTCAGCTGGTCGATGGTGAGTATACGGCCGGCATTCATCAGGTTATCTGGGATGCGGATAATGAACAAGGTATAAAGGTGCCGTCAGGGATTTACTACTATCGCATGACCACTGACGGCTTTAATGCGACGAAAAAGCTTCTGTTGCTAAAATAGTTGGATCGGCACAAGTCAGGTGAGTTTCACTGATATTGTCCAAAAGTTTTGGCGACCTCGACCATCTTGAACAGATTCTCATCCGGCGTGTCGCGGCCGCACTGGTCGCCGGTCGACAGGACGAACCGGCCACCGGCCGCGGCGACGTCGATGAGACGCTTGCACTTTTCTTCCACTTCACGGGCCGAACCGAGCAACATGGTCTCGGTGGTGTTGATGTTGCCCTTGAAGGTCAATTTATGGCCGTATTTCTTCTTGATGACCGCCATGTCCACATTGCCGCCCGGCGGCTCTTCCACCGGCTCCATGACCTGCACATCCGTCTCTTCAGCGACGATTTCCACCAACTGCGCCGAACGACCGCAGACGTGCAGGTGCGACACGACGCCGCCCTCCTGGCATATCTGCGCCGCCCGCTGGATGAACGGCAACTCAAACCTGCGAAAGATGTCCGGTGAGCTGACGCTCAGGCTGGCGCTTGAGCCGCCCAGCATGATGACGTCCGCTTTCGCCGCGACCATCGCCCGGACGCTGGCGAGCGCCCACCGCTGCCAGAATTCGTAAATCTCATCGACGA
>JAFGJB010000138.1 GCA_016929295.1 Candidatus Zhuqueibacterota bacterium
GGATTGGGAGACCTGCATGACCATGAATGATCACTGGGGTTACAATAAAAACGATCACAACTGGAAATCAGCGGAAGAGCTCATACGCAAGCTGGCGGACATTGCATCAAAGGGCGGCAACTTTTTGTTGAATGTGGGGCCGAAAGCTGACGGAACCTTTCCGCAGGAGAGCATCGATCGCCTCAAGACGATGGGTGACTGGATGCGCATGAACGGCGAATCGATCTATGGCACGCAGGCCAGCCCGTTCAAACAGCTCGACTGGGGTCGCTGCACCCAAAAAGCGATTGGCGGCGACACGCGGCTCTATCTGCACGTCTTTGACTGGCCGGACGGCAAGCTCGTCGTGCCCGGCATCTACAACGAGGTGAAGGAGGCGGCACTGCTGGCTGATCCGAATCGCAGGCTGAGCGTCAACCGGGTCGAGGACGCCCTGGTCATCGACATACCGGCTGAGACGCCGGATACCGTTGACGCGGTCATTCTGCTCGATATCAAAGGAGCGCCCGACATAAACGAACCGCCCGCCATCGAAGCAGCGCAGGACATTTTCATCGACAAGATCGACATCAATATCATAAAAAAATCGCCAAACGCAGAGGTCCGCTACACGCTCGATGGCTCGGAGCCGACGGCCTCTTCTCCGCTCGCCGACTCGCCCATCACGGTCACGCAAACCACTACGGTGCGGGCGCGCTGCTTCCGCGACGGACAGCCCGCGAGCAGCGTGACGAGTCGCACAGTGACCAAAGTTGCACCGGCGCCGCCAATAAAAGAATCGCCGACAGGGCCGGGCATCGCCTATAAATATTACCAGGGGGAATGGGATGATATGCCGGTTTTTGCCGCATTGGAGGCGGTCAAATCCGGCACGCTGGCTGACTTTTCCCTCGAAAACAAGGAATCGGACGATCATTTTGCCTTTGAGTTTTACGGCTATGTGAACATTCCGCAGGATGGCGTCTATACGTTTTACACCACATCGGACGACGGCAGCCAGTTGTTCATCAACGAACAACTGATTGTGGATAACGGCGGCGTTCACGGCATGCAGGAGAAGGACGGCGTCGTCGCTCTCGGCAAAGGTGCGCACCGGATACGCGTGACGTTTTTTGAACGCGACGGCAGTGATGAACTGCACGTGGGCATCGCCGGCCCCGGATTGCCGAAAGGACCTCTGCCGAAAACTATGCTATTCATCGATTGAAAGACCATTTCAGCTCCAGCACTGATAAAGATCGAAACACAGGGATGCTGCCATGAGAATTTTAGTTATCGCATTATTCTTCATCCTGCTATTCAGCTTGAATCACGGAAATGCGGAAGAAACCGTGAGAATTGGTCTCATCGGCCTCGACACGTCGCATGCACCGGCGTTCGCCAGAATCCTGAACGACACCTCTTACGAGCATCATCTGCCCGGCGCGCGCATAGTCGCGGCATTCGCTGGCGGCAGCCCGGATATTGAGGCAAGCGCTCCCCGGGTGGAGCGGTTCACGGCGCAGGTGGCGGACTATGGTGTGGCGATCGTGCCGGATATCGGACAACTCGTCACGCAAGTGGATGCAGTCATCTTGACGAGTGTCGATGGCCGTGTGCACCTCGAACAGGTTGTGCCGGTTCTGGCAGCTGGGTTGCCCGTGTTCATCGACAAGCCCATGGCCGCGAGCCTGGCGGACGTGAAAGAGATCTTTCGCCTGGCCGATGAGGCGGGCGTCCCCTGCTTCAGTGCCTCGAGCCTGCGATTCTTCCCCGAACTGCAGTGCGCCATCAGGGACACCTCTCTCGGCCGGATCATTGGTTGCGATGTCTATTCTCCGGCGGAGCTCGAACCGCACCATCCGGATCTCATGTGGTATGGTATTCATGGCGTAGAAATGCTGTTTGCCGTCATGGGCGCTGACTGCAGCACTCTCTGCCGCGCCCACACTGCCGGCACCGATCTCGTGACCGGCATCTGGGCCGATGGCCGGATTGGCACCCTTCGCGGTATGCGCGACGGCAAAGGCGGCTACGGCGCCACCCTGTTTTTTGAAAAGGGCGTGCAAAAGGTCGAGCCCGACGGCGGCACTCTCTATGTGCATCTGATGAAAGAAATTCTGCACTTTTTCCGCACCGGCCTGTCGCCTGTGCCGCCGCAAGAGACCATCGCCATGTTCGCCTTCATGGAAGCGGCGGATGTGAGCAAAAAGCAGAACGGCGCGCCAGTGCCAGTTCAACCGTAACCGCACAGAGATAATTTCACCTGTGTGCATTTACGGAAAATGAAAATTCATCATTCGTAATTCGTAATTAAATATCGCTGTCGAAACATTGCTATCATCCAATCTGTAAAATTAAAGAGAATGGCATGCAAAGAATAGTCCTATCGATTTTCGTCTTGACGACGCTCCTGCTGGCGCAAGACAGTCTCATCCGTCCTCTTCACACTTTTTCCATCGTTGCGCGTGATTCCGCGACCGGCGAAATGGGCGTGGCCGTGCAATCGCACTGGTTTTCTGTCGGCAGTGTGGTGAGCTGGGCGGAAGCGGGCGTCGGCGCCGTGGCGACGCAGTCGTTCGTCGAGGTCTCCTACGGACCGCTCGGACTCGACCTCATGCGCAGCGGTAAATCCGCCCCGGAGGCGCTGCAGGCTTTATTGAGCATCGACGAGCATGCGGACGTCCGCCAGGTCGCCATGGTGGATGCGCAGGGAAATGTCGCTGTGCACACGGGCGAAAATTGCCTGACGGCTGCCGGACACAAAAAAGGCTCGAATTATTCGTGCCAGGCGAACATGATGGAGAAAGAGACGGTGTGGGACGCGATGGCAGCAGCCTATGAAGCCGCGCCGGGCGATTTGCTGGACAAGCTTTTGGCGGCGCTCATCGCGGCGCAAGCCGAGGGCGGCGACATACGCGGCCAGCAATCCGCCGCCATTTTGATCGTGCCGGGGACAAAAGATGCGCCGTCCTGGCAAAGGAGTGTGGATTTGCGCGTCGACGATTCACCCGAGCCCATCCGCGAGATGGTACGACTCGTCACGATTCACCGCGCCTACGTGCACATGAACAGAGGGGACGAACTGATGACAGAAGGCGATCTGGACGGTGCGTTGCGAGAGTATGCGGCGGCGGAAAAGCTCTATCCGGAAAACATCGAAATGCCCTACTGGACCGCCATCGGCCTGGTGAACGCCGGTAAGGTGGAGGAGGCGTTGCCGATGTTGCAGAAAATTTTTGCCGAAAAACCGCAGTGGCGGGAGCTGACGCGCCGGCTGAAAGGGACGGGATTGATTGTGGAGGATGAGGCGATTTTGGAAAAGATTTTAGGTTTATCCGAGTGATGCGCACTTTTCGCCGCAGGGGGCGCAGAGATACTATGTTAATGAATAATATGGAAAAAATACTACGTTCACTTGGCGTGATGGGTCCAAAATCACGCAAAGCCGCCAAGCCGCAGAGGATACGCAAAGAAAAAATATAGA
>JAFGJB010000012.1 GCA_016929295.1 Candidatus Zhuqueibacterota bacterium
CTACTACGTGATCGCTCTGTGCGCCCTGGCATTCGTTTCCTGCAATTCGCAACCAGAACAACCACAATCCATCGATCTGTTCAACGGCGTCGACCTGTCCGGCTGGCACATCGATATCCCCAAAATGGACAGCGATGCGAACCTGGCCAGTTCATTCATCGTTCGCGACAGCAATCTCGTCAGTTTGGGAAAACCCGAAGGTCATATCATCACCGATTCGGTCTATCAGGACTACCGGCTCGAAGTGGAGTATCGCTTCGCCGCTGAACCTGGTAATTGCGGTGTGCTGATCCATGCCTCGACGCAGCGAGCATTGTACAAGATGTTTCCGCAGTCCATCGAGGTGCAGATGATGCACGAGAACGCCGGCGATTTCTGGTGCATTGTCGAGGATATCACCGTTGATGATATGGAGGCGCGCCGCGGTCCCAAGGAGGAGTGGGGCGGCGCCGAAGGCAAAAAACGGCGCATCCTCAACCTGACCGACGGTTCGGAAAATCCGGTCGGCGAGTGGAACACAATGGTCATCGAATGTCTGGGCAACGCGGTCAAGGTGTGGGTGAATGGTGATCTGGTCAATTATGGTTACAACGCCACGGCCAGCAAAGGGCAGATTGCGCTGCAGGCGGAGGGCTCGGAGGTCGAGTTTCGCAAGGTGCGGCTGACGCCGATCACCGCCTTGTCAGAATAGAGGAGCTTTGACCACAAACTGATCTCTTATTTCCACGGTTGCTGTTTTGCGATTAATTTTTCGCTAAATGCAATTTTCATTTGCTTTTTTCCGGGAATTGATTAATTATCTTCATAGAGATCCAAGGCTTGTTGGTAATTCGAGTCGGGCATTGATGTGGGAATGTGCGACCAGAATCCATTGCCTCGGCAAAACGGGAGGTGAATGGGAAAAGGGGTTTGCATACCATTAAAGCAAAAATGACAACAAAACAGAGAGATGAGGACGAAAGCGAGTACTCTCAGAAAAGGAGATGCGCGGCGTGCTATAGAGTTGTTCTGTTTTTTGGCTATAACAGTACGGCGGTGAATTCTGACCGTTTCTAAAAATCCAATCCATTAATCAAATCAGGGAGGGAGTTATGAAGCTTATGTGTGCACTAGCGCTTTTATGTTGTCTGTCAGTGATCGCAGGAGCTCAGGAAGGCATCCGTATCCATCCGCAACAATTTGAGGTGAGTTTACGCGAAGATGAGTCCAAAGTTGACAGCTTGACAATTATCAATCAAAGTACAAGCGAGTTGTCGTTTGCCATTCGGAGCGAAGCAAGTGATGCTTTAGTTCAATTGCAGCAAGGCAATGCAGAGTATCATTGGCGGAGTAGTTTGGATCCTAATGGACCAATTTTTCGATGGGAGGATATTTCGTCAACGGGGACGGATTTGGGCGTATATGGTGATGATGGCGTGTTCGGACCATTCGATTTAGGCTTCTCCTTTTCTTTCTATGGTGACGATTATGATCAATTTTACGTGTCCACAAATGGTTTCATCACATTTCTGGATCCATGGGGATCATCATGGCCACCAGATTATATACCAGATCCCTATGAACCGAATGCGCAACTGAGTATAATGGGCGCTGATTTAATAGCAGGTAGTGTCCTGTTTGCATCGGACGGACAAAAAGCCGTCATCTCATTCTATGATTCCTATTACTGGGGCGATTATTCTGAGACGAATTACACCTTTCAAATCATTCTGCATCGCTCAGGTCGCATCGTCTATCAGTATTTGCAGATCAAAGAGCCATACGAGCAGTACGCCTACCCCATAATCGGCATTGAAAATGCAGCGGGTGATGATGGCATCATGATTGATCCGTATGAGTTCTATCCGAATGACTCATCGGCCATCGAATTTTATCGTGGTGCAAACTGGCTCACAATATCTGATCCATCTGTGACTGTGCCGGAGAATGACTCGACGCGGGTGCATTTGACTTTTGATGCGACAGATATTCCGGGCGGGACCTATCATGCAGATCTGTTCATCACCGATATACAGTCGAATCAGGATGTGGCCAGGGTGCCAATCACGCTAGATGTTACGGCGCAACCGGATATCGAAATCGACCCGGACTTGCTCGATTTTGGACTCGTCTATAACTCTTTCACAAAGTCTCTGCCAGTCGTGGTTCGTAATTATGGGTCTGCAGATTTGCAGGTTTCCAGCATCAGCTCCTCTAGCAGTCTCTTTTCTCCGAGTCTAACCTCATTATCTGTGGCGCCGCACGATACGGCTGTCTTTTTTGTATCCTTTGCTCCCCTTACAACTGGAGAATATAACGATTCGCTGCAACTGACCTGCAATGATTGGGATGAATCCAAATGCATTTTGCGGCTGTCCGGCATTTCGACATTGGCGCCCGACATTGATGTGCAGCCAAAATCCTTCTCCGTTGGCCTAGATGAGGGCGCAAAGGAAACCGTGATTTTGACTCTCAAAAATGAATCCGAAGGGATTCTGAATTATGCGCTCTTATTCAGGACGCAAACAGGCGAATCTACGCCGTTGAGCATTGCGCAAATTTTGCAGAATAATCGTCGAGCCGACTATCGCAATAAACAGGCTGCCGCAAGCCGACAGGATAATTCATCGCTAAAAAGCGGTTCGGCCAATGCGGGCATGCCGACTCGGCCAGATCGGAAAATTGACATTTGGAAAAAATACCAGCGCTCGTGCTTTTCGAGTGAGGAATCCATTCGCGTCGTCGTTGTTCAGGGACCGGGGACTGATGACTATTCGATCACAGAAGTGTGGTATCATTTGAACCAAGATTGGAGTAACTATGGAACAACACCAATAGGCATCGACTATTCCACACTGAACAAAGATGACATCAGTCTTGCGGATATCATGAATTCTGATGCGGATGTCATTGTCCTCTCTGATGTCAAATACTCAGGTTGGTATGGGAATTATGCGTTGACTACTTCCGAGTGCCAGGCCATTGTTGAGTATGTAAATAGAGGTAATGGATTGTACTGTTCGGGAGAGACCCTGAATAACTCTATAGACCAGGAGATGCAGGTGCATGTTGATTATCTTGCACCGCTGTTGGGACTCGATCCAAGCCTGGTATACGAGTATTGGTACTCCTATGAAGCACATGAGCTGTTGCAGGCCGATTTGAATCATCCTCTCTGGCGTAACTTTTATACGCCCTATCATTTTGATGAATACAGAAATTCACTTGTACCACTAACCGCAAATGCAGATTGGCACGAGGCCGTGATCGATGCAGAGATCCACGCTATTTCTGCGGACAATCAGCTTGTTGTGACGGGAATGGGCAATCGTCTCTCTGTTTCAGCTTTGCCGGAAACGGATTACTATTATATGAGAGAGGAGGATTATCAATTTCTATATAATGCGATGATGTTTGCCGCAACGGGTGGACTGGTCTGGTGCACGACGGAAAATCGAATAGACAGTCTGATGGGCAACAGTGAGGTGTCCATTCCTCTCGTTTTTGATGCCACGAATATAGATCAAGGAGAGTATGTCGGTGTATTGGTGATCAGGAGCAATGATCCGGATGAAGCGGAAATTGAGATCGATTTGTCTCTTAGCGTTACAGATAAAACAGCGCCGGCGGTTATTTCCGACCTGGGGGCGGATTACCTCGCTCCCACGTTCATCACGTTTTCATGGACAACGCCTGGCGATAACGGTATGGTAGGGCGGGCGGAAAGATTTGACGTCCGCTATTCTACTGAGCCACTGGATGAGTCAACATGGGACTCGGCAGAGGAGGTGGACGATCCTGTACCTTCCCCGCTTGCGCCGGGTACGACTCAACGGATGACAGTGACGAATCTGCAACCGCAATTGCTTTACTACATCGCAATTAAAGTGGTTGACGAGGCGGACAACGCCTCGGCCTTGTCAAACGTCGTCTCCTTTCAGACTCCTGCAGGCATAGACGCCATCATCTATATTCCTTTTGAGGAGGGTAGTGGTGACGTGGCTAAGAACAGCGGTCAGGCCGCTGGTCAACATGATGGCACATTGTTCAATTTCGATGATCTGTCCGGCCCGGATGTTATGGAGAATAGCGGCTGGACGGAACACGGCTGTGACGGTGGTGGGCTCATGTTGGATGGGCAGGATGATTATGTGCAAATTGCAGATTATGTCGGTTCGCCGCTCTTGCTCAACTCGGCGCTGAAAATTAGCTTTGCTTTCAAACTGGCTGAAATGTACCGCGCAGCCGGACAAATGGATATAGACTATATTTTGCGGAAAAATAACTATTATAATAATGGTTACTATGTTGCTATGAACCATGAAAACGGCAAAATGCGTTTCGCTATGCAATTTCCGAATGACGAAATCGAGATATTTGAAACAACAAAGGCATACTGGGAAGCTGACATGTGGCACATTATCATGATCACTTATGATTATAATGCAGAGGGTGATAACGTAAAGTTATATGTCAACGGCAAGCTGGATGCCTTTTACACGACAAAATCTGTTTTGCCTGCGTCAAACGACAACGTCATGCTTGGAGATTATTATTACTCATTCACATTCACTATAGACAACTTGCTAATACATAACACATTGGCGCCGATGCAGGGCGAATTCGCTGCCTATTTCAAAGCAACGCCCAAGATCTGCACGATCGGCGACATAGTGCAGTTCACAGACCGATCGACGGGCAATATCACATCTTGGCGTTGGGATTTCGGCGACAGTACATATAGCGACAAACAGAATCCTCAACATATCTATGCCGTTGCGGATACTTTTACAGTGTCGCTCACTGTCAATGGGGAGAGTGGACGGGATACAAAGGTGTTCGAGGACATGATTTTCGTTTTTGAACCGCTACAAGCACTGTTCACGGCTGAGACGACCTCGGGCGAGCTACCTTTAAAGGTGAAATTCACTGACAAATCAGTTGGTTTCATCACCGCCTGGAAGTGGGATTTTGGCGATGGAGCGACCAGTGCGGAACAGAATCCATCTCATGAATACACGATCAAGAAAGATTATACCATCACCCTCACGGTTTATGGCATCGGTGGAGCGCACAGCTCGGTCGAGCAAAATTTCATTCATGCAGATGTCGATCTATATGACGACGCCATTCCACAAGATTTTATCCTCTGTCAAAATTATCCAAATCCCTTTAATCCGACGACAACGATAAGGTATGGACTACCATACATGAGCAAAATCGAGATTGATGTGATTGACGTGAACGGCAAATTGGTTCAGAATTTGGTGAAAGAAGAGCAGGAGGCTGGATATTACTCTGTTGTATGGGACGCCGAAGCAAAATCATCGAATATTTATTTTATCCGCATGAAAACTGATGAGACTATTAAAACAGTTAAATGCGTGTTGCTGAAATAAAATGCTTATCAGAGTGCATGCAGAGAGGTTTGTCGCCTCCTTGCATGCACTTCTACATTGGAGGTGCACAATTTCAAGATTTTCAAGTTGTTCCAGTCTCATGCGGCTAAACGGACACAATGAGCAGTATCTCACTCGACAAGCCAAAATCAAATAATCCGCAGCTCAGCGTGCGAGCGATTGTGGCATATGACGATGCGAAGAAAATCAATCGCAGATCATCTGCATTTGTCGCGTGTTTTTCCTCATTGCAGCAATAGTACTTTATTCACAAAGCGTCCGCTCTCCGTCGTCATTTGTATGAAATAGATGCTGCCGCTGACGCTTTCTTTTACATTGGTTAACCCATCCCAACGGACGCTATATTGTCCTGCCGTCAGGACTCCATCGATGAGGGTGGCAATTTTTTGTCCCATTGTGTTATAGATGGCGATAGTGACCCGTTCGGTCTTTTGCATCTGAAATGGGATCACCGTGCCGGAATTGAACGGATTGGGATAATTTTGTCCCAGTTGATAGTCAGCGGGCGCTGTTTTTTCCGCGACATTCATCTCGTACGGCGCCGGATAGATCCAAGTGCCGATGCAACTTCCCTTATACAGCTCGCCGGTGTGCGGATTGACCGCCATGGCGCTCATGCCGTTGCGCGGCAGATTGTCGGTGATGTCCCGCCACGACCCGCCGCCATCCAGACTGCGGAAGATGCAGGAGATGCCGTTTTCGAACATGCCGGCGTAGAGGATGCCCGGCACGTTGGGATCGACCGTCACGGTGCGGACGAAATTGGCTGATGAGTGGCCGTTGGCGAGATCAAGGACATGCAGACTCTGCCAGACGCTGCCATCATAGGCAGCCAAATCGTATCGCGCGTCGAGGGTGTAAATCACGTTCGGATCAAACGGATCGGCGGCAAAGGTCGGCAGATTGTCGAGGCGGATGAATCGCCAGCCGGGACGGGCATAGACATCCCAGGTGAGGCCGCGGTCCTGCGAACGCAAGAGGGCGCGCCGATCGCTGTCCATGGCAAAAACGACATCGGGGAAATTTTGACACATGCCGACCAGGGTGGCGGCTGTGTGCGGGGAAGGAAAATCGATCTGCTTGAATGTCTTACCGCCATCCGTCGACAGTTTGTTGCCGGCATAAACATAGTTCGGATCGTGCGGGTGAAAGGAGATGAACAGGTTCATGTCCTGCTGATCCGCGCCCTGGGTGACCAGCGTCCAGCTCTTTCCATGATTGGTCGTGCGCATGAGCTGGGTTTCGAAATAGTCGCCCACCGAGGCGACGATCACTCGCGAGCCCGCCAGCGGCTGAAAATCGCCGGAATAGGCGCCGAGCCAACCGATCAAGCCCGCCTGATACCAGGTCCAGGCGTTCGGATTGGTGTCCGCTTCAAAATAGTCGCCGCCGCTGTGGGTGATGCGCATGCCGACATCGTTATTGAAGAACGCCAGGCGCCGCCGATCGAACCGGTCGAACGCCGCGGCGCCGTTCCACCAGCTCCAGGCGTTGCCGGTATAGCCGGTGGCGCTCTCCTTGAACGCTGCGCCGCCATCCGTCGTCTTGAACAGCGTGGAGCGGGAAAAGGCCACCGCTTCATCTACATTTTGACTATTTGGCGCCAGTCCGGAGAGATCGCCATCGATCCAGCGCCGCCAACCGCTCTCGCGACCCAGGCCGGGGAACGTCGTCACCGCACCAAAGTTGTACCAGTTGGCGCCGGCGTCATCGCTGACGAGCGAGTTCTGATTCAGGCCGATGAGATAGAGCTTTTCCGGAAAGCCGGGATTCAGGACAATTTTTGCCACCGGATGTTTTTTGAGGAGCGTAAAATTATTTCCGCCATTCACGGATTGATAGAGACCATCATTGCGAACCGTCGCATAGATCGTATCAGGTTGCTGCGAATGAATGGCGACGGAGGAGGGCCCGCCGGGAAGATCGCCTGCTTTGTGTACGTCGTCGCCTCGATTCTGACTCACATAAAGTCCTTGATCAGTGCTGACATAGACTGTCTGGCCATCAGCGGGATGGCAGAGCACGCTGTAGATCGTCGACTGGCCGAGGGAGCTGACCTTTTGCCAGGTCAGCCCGCTGTCGTCAGAGCGAAAGAGACCATTGTTCGGAAAGGCGGCGTACCAGCGAGTCGCCGGTGAATCGCCAGCGCAGCTCGAGGGATCATAGGCAATGGTGTGTCGACAGATACGGTGAATGCTGCTGTTATAGTTCACATTCGTGTGCAACACCAGCTCCCAGTTGGCGCCACCGTCGCGCGACCGGTAGAGCCCCTCAAATTCACCTGCCAGATAGTTGTATGAATTGTCGACGATGATAAAGACGATGTCCGGATCGTTGGGATCGACCTGAATGGATTGGCCGAAAGGCAGGAAAAGGCCGACATCCAGACACTTTTGCCAGGTGTCACCGGCGTCCGAGCTTTTCCAGGCGCCGCCGACGTCGTGCGCCAGATAGATGTGGTCGGGGTGATTCAGGCAGTGGGCGATCGAGTGAGGGTGCTGTTCACCTTCGCCGCCCATGAGTCCCTGTTGAAATTCCTGTTGCGAGCGAATGGGCAGAGCGCGCCAGTGGCCGTTTTCCTGCGCCGCGAGGTCAATGTCGACGAGGAGGAATGCGACGAAAAGCCATATTGATCTCATTTCCTATCTTCTCCAAATGGTTCTCCAGTGGCTATCACTGGCTCCCCGGCAAAGCAGTGCGTGCGTGATGATGATCGATGACCTCTTTGGTCGGCCGAGGGCTGTTTCCGGGAGGCTCAAGCTAACGATTTTTTGCCGAAAGCGCAAAAACTATCCTGAAAACTGACGCACACAAAGACACGAAAAATCCAGGATTGATTTTATTCTATTATGCTGAAAAGTTTTGTTATATAGGCAATCTTTTGAACAGTCAAAAGAGTGAAACGTGAAACGTCAGACGTGAAACGTTGCAGTTAGGCTCGTTCCAGGCGATAAAACATCTCACGTTTCACTTTTGGCTTGCAGCTATGCTGCACTAGGAATAATTCAGGCTACTCCGCTGGCGGGGAAATCAAGGAAATATTCGAGCACTTGCAGTTGTTGTTGATTTCCCTTGTCTAATTGGGGAAAGGAGACTCTTATGAAGCTTTTGCTTGTGAATGCATTTGTGGCCGTGATTTTCATCGTCAATGGCTTGGCGCAAATTACTGTCACCGAGACCACTCTGAAGAGCTGGCTTGGCTTGCAGCAGGTGGTAGAGATGGATACGACGGGATCCGTCAGCGTCAACGTCGGGACAGCCGGCGAAAATCAGGTGTGGGATTTCAGTGGTTTAACGGCGCAGGATTTCACCGCGACGTACGAACTATTCAACTCGGCCAATACGCCCTACGCGTCACTCTACCCTGGCGCCAACTATGCGCTCAAGGTCGAATTTCAGTCGGTATTCGGATTGGCATCAATGTATCAGTATATCAATCTTGCGCCAGATAAGCTCCAAACGGTTGGCACCGTGCTGGTATCGGACAGCGACGTCATTCAAAATGATGATGAAAATGATGTGACGCCATTGCCGATCACTTATGGCAGCTCCTGGCAATCCACTTCTGCGGATACAATCGATTTGGGTGTCGGCAAAATGATCACCACGATGTCCGAAAAGATCACAGTGGACGCCTGGGGCACGATCAAATTGCCCTCAGGAGAGTACCCGTGTTTGCGCTGGAAAAATGAGAGCACGACCGAGCAGGTCACGCGCATCGGTGACGTTGAGGTTCCGATGTATCAGTCCACTTTGATTGGATATACCTGGATTGGCGAGAACTCGTTATTACTCGCCTCGGCGACCAGCATGGAGAATGAAGTCGATCCGAACTTTAGCACCGCCTCCGAGGTGATGTGGCTGCGGCAGGTCGTACCATCGACGAGGGTGCTCTCGTCGTCCGAGCAAGTGCCGCGTGATTTTGGCCTCGAAAATTATCCCAATCCATTCAATCCTGCGACGACGATTTCTTTTCAGCTGCCGTCGGACGACAATGTCACACTGTCCATTTTTGATAGCAATGGCCGCCTGATTCGGCAACTGGTCGCGCAAAGCTTGTCAACAGGTCAGCATCGCGCGGCATGGGATGGTACGGATGAAAGCGGCGCACAGGTCGCTGGTGGTATCTACTTTTGCAGGTTGACCACCTCTTCATCCCAGGATGTCCGAAAAATGACCTTGCTGAAGTAACCCGGCAATTTCTGGTGCACCGCGGTGCACCAGAAATTCCTCCCTTCAACTGTTCAAAAGATTGCCAAAATAACAAAACTTTTCTGAATAAAAAATGAGCAGTAAATGATCAAAATTGAAGTATGCGTGCAGTGCGATTCGCTGCCGGATATGATCACCAGCATTCGTGCCGCCGGCGCCGGCGGCGCTGCGACGATCGAGCTCTGCCGCGACATGTCGGTCGATGGTCTGACGCCGGAGCGTGAATTGATCCTGGCGGCCAGGAAAAATTTCACCTTGCCAGGTCTGATGGTGATGATTCGGCCGCGTGCCGGCGATTTTTGTTACAGCGCGTCAGAAATAGCCGAGATGGGACGCCAAATCGACCTGGCTGCCGAGTGCGGCGCCGATGGCGTGGTCTATGGCCTGCTGCAGAAAGAGGGCGAGCTGGCGCTCAAGCCATTGCGCCGTCTGCTGCAGAGGAGCAAAAAGCACCATCTGGCCGTGACATTTCATCGCGCCTTCGATGCGCTGCGGCAGCCGGCGTCGGCGCTTGCGACATTGATCGATCTCGGTGTCGATCGGATTTTGACGAGCGGGACAAAGTGGGGCAGCGGGCTCAATGCCTTGGCCGGACTCGCCAGCATCGGCGAGCTGGTTGAACGCGCCGGCGATCGCATCGACATCGTCGCCGGCGGCGGCGTGACGCCGGCCAATGCCGCCCATATTGTCGCATCGCTGACGCCAAAAAGGGGATATTTTTCACTGCACGCCTATTCCGGGGTGCAAAAAGACGGC